>CAXMRT010000242.1:0-51267 GCA_964196025.1 uncultured Gemmatimonadales bacterium
GCGAGCTGAGGCTCGCTGGTCGTCATATCGATCAGGGTTGTCCCGGGCGCAGCGGCTGCCAATAGGCCGTTGTCTCCAAAGTAGACTTCTCGAACGTCTGCGGGGACGCCCACGATAGTGATCACAGCGCGGGCGTCTGCGCAGGCTGCGGCGGGAGTGTCGCACCATGTGGCGCCTGCCGCGATAACCGCGTCGGCGGATGCACGGGTTCGGGTGTAGACGTTGAGGACGTATCCTGCCTTCAGGAGGTTGAGCGCCATGCTGCGGCCCATGACGCCGAGTCCGATGAAAGCGATGCGGGAGGGAGGTGTGATCATGGGGCGCTCCTTGATTAATGTTTTGGACACGAACTAGCCGGTACTATACACTCGCGCGAATGTCTGAAAACGAAAATCGCGATGTAGTGTGGAGCTGTCCTGAGCTCTCACCCGACGCGATTGCTGACCTTAAAGGTCAGGTCGACCTGCCCGACTGTCTGCTGCATGTGCTTGCGGAACGTGGATTTCAGGATATCGACTCCATCGAGAAAATGCTCAACCCTCGTCTGAGTCAGGTCTTGGATCCGTTCCAACTTCCAGGGATGGCCGCTGCCGTGACCCGTTTATGGCAGGCGATCGATCAGAAAGAGCGTATCACGGTATTTGGTGATTACGATGTAGACGGAATTACGTCAACGACCTTGTTGGTTCGAGTGTTTAGCGCTCTTGGCGGCTCAGTGAGTTTCTTCCTGCCTGACCGACACACCGAGGGTTATGGATTGACGATCGCGGCTCTTGAACGCTGTATGGATGAAACCTTGCCGGATGTGTTGGTGACCGTCGATTGCGGTACCAACTCAGTGGATGCGGTGAAGTTAGCGAAGCAAGAGGGCATTGATGTAGTGGTGACCGATCATCACGAGCCGGATGAACGGACGGCACCGGCCCTGGCGCTAGTGAATCCCAAATGTAGCGAGGCTACTCGCGACCAGATGCTGGCTGGAGTGGGCGTTGCGTTCAAGGTGTGCTACGCGATGCTCAAGGTGGGTCGTGAGCAGAAGCGAGATATTTTAAGCTCTGTGGATCTACGAGACTATTTAGACATTGTCGCGATTGGAACGATTGCAGACATGGTGCCCCTGCGGTCAGAGAACCGGATTTTTGCGAAACATGGGCTTCAGCGTCTGGAGCAGACGGGCTGGGCAGGGCTGCGTTCGTTGATTTCATTGGCGGGAATGCAGACGCCGTACAGCGCCTATCATGTTGGGTTCGTTATTGGACCGCGACTGAATGCTGCGGGTCGATTGGGGACGGCGCTCACGTCCTTGGCCTTGATGTTGACCAACGACCCGAAGCAAGCCGAGCTGCTGTCAAAAGAATTGGACACCGCAAACCTCGAGCGACGTCAAATCGAGAGTGTCATGCTCAAAGAAGCACGCGAAGATGTAGATGTGCGCTTAGAAACCGAGACACTTTTCGGAATTGTGTGTGGTCATCCCGAGTGGAACGTGGGTGTGGTCGGTTTGGTAGCCTCTCGGATTTCGAGGCGATTCCATCGGCCTTGTGCAGCGGTGGCGTTTGACGACACAGGATTGGGCAGGGGATCGTGCCGGAGTATCCCAGGGTTCAACCTCATTGATGCATTGAAGAGTTGCGAGGACTTGCTGGAAACCTGTGGGGGTCACAAAATGGCCGCGGGTTTGACTGTTAAGAAAGAAAACTATGAGGCCTTCCAGAAGCGGTTCGAAAGTTACTGCGAGCAACAGCTCAAGGATGCCGATCTTCGGCCCATACTAAAGATTGATGGCTGGCTAAGCTTTGGTGACGTCGAGGACACGCTCTGTGATGCGCTAGAGCGCCTGAAGCCCTTTGGTGAAGGTCACGCAGAGCCGGTGTGGGGCATCAAGGCTGTGAGCGTCGTAGGTGAACCTCGCGTGGTCGGCGAACGTCATCTCAAAATTGTGATTGGTGGCGGCGGGTCCCAGTGGAATTGCATTGCCTTTAATATGGCGGAGCGCCATATCCCGGAAGGGCTGCTTGACGTTGCTGTCCAAGTTCAAAAGAACGTCTATCGAGGCTACGAGTCCTTACAGCTTAAGCTGCAGGACTTTCGAGTCGCGGAGTAAGTCGTTAGACTCGCTTAGTGCGAGCCACTCGATTCCGGTGCACCCGCTGGAATCCGGATATTTTCGACGAGGTCCTGAACCTCTTGTGGCGGTGGCGGCGTAAAGCGCGATACGACGATCGCTACGACAAAATTCAGAAGCATTCCAAGTGTCCCGATACCTTTTGTGTTGATGCCGAAGAGCCAGTTTTCAGCGACGTCTAGTTCGGGGCTCACGAATCGAAAGTAGATGATGTAGCTGGCAGTAAAGACGAGGCCGACAACCATCCCGGCCATCGCGCCTTCACGATTCATACGCTTCCAGAAGATACCCATAATGATCGCCGGGAAGAAGGACGCCGCCGCCAATCCGAAGGCGAAGGCTACAACCTCTGCGACGAAGCCTGGTGGGTTGATCCCCAAATATGCTGCGATGCCGACAGCGACAGCTGCTGCAGCGCGAGCCGCGAAGAGCTCTTGTTTTTCGGAGATATCGGGCATCACGATTTTCTTGAGAAGGTCGTGAGAGACTGACGTCGATATGACGAGAAGAAGTCCTGCCGCGGTGGAGAGGGCGGCTGCGAGGCCACCCGCAGAAACGAGAGCGATTACCCATGGCGGAAGTTTAGCGATCTCTGGATTGGCGAGAACCATGATATCTCGGTCAACATGCATTTCGTTTCTATTGTCAGTGGCCTCGTTGGTGAGGAGCACTTGACCTGCGGAACCGAATTCGACCGGGTCAGTATGTATTGGCTTCTTCCCTTTGAATGCCGCGCCCGGCGCGAGTGTCATTTTCCCGTCTTCATTTTTGTCGACCCACGCAATCAGTTTCGTCTTCTCCCAATTCTTTACCCAATCGGGGGCTTCGGTGTAGGGCGTGTCGTTGACGGTCTGGATCATGTTGTAGCGCGCGAAGGCTGCGACCGCTGGGGCCGTTGTATAAAGTATAGCGATGAAGAGCAGTGCCCATCCTGCGGAAATTCGAGCATCCTTCACTTTTGGGACGGTGAAGAAACGGATGATCACATGAGGAAGGCCTGCCGTGCCGGCCATGAGCGCTGCGGTCAGGCAGAATAGGTTCAGGGTGGACATGGAGCCGAGTGTATACGCAGTAAACCCTAAGTCTGTTAGAACGCCGTCGAGCTTAGAGAGTAGCATGCCTCCATCATCCAGAAGCTGACCTCCGAAGCCCGCTTGGGGAACGGGATTCCCTGTGAGTTGGAAAGAGATAAAGATGGCAGGAACCATGTATGCGAAAATCAAGACGCAGTATTGGGCAACTTGCGTGTAGGTGATTCCCTTCATGCCGCCGAGGACGGCGTAGAAGAAAACGACTGCCATGCCGACTAAAACGCCTTGAGTGACGGTCATGTCAAATACCCGCCCGAAGACCACTCCGACCCCACGCATCTGGCCTGAGATATAAGTGAACGAAACGAAAATCGCGCAGAAGAGGGCAATCAGTCGGGCTCCATTCGAGTAGTAGCGTTCGCCGATGAAGTCAGGAACGGTAAATTTTCCAAACTTACGGAGGTAGGGAGCCAGAAGAAGTGCGAGGAGCACGTAGCCTCCGGTCCATCCCATCAGGAAGGCGGAGCCGTCGCGTCCCGCGAAAGCGATGATGCCGGCCATGCTGATGAAGGAGGCCGCAGACATCCAGTCAGCCGCCGTCGCCATACCGTTGGCGATAGGGTGGACGTGGCCATCGGCGATATAGAAGTCCGATGTCGTCTTCGCGCGAGCCCAGATTGCGATCCCTATGTAGAGGCCAAAGGTTAGGGCCACGATACCAAAAGTGAGTGTTTGGATTTCTGTCATAATAAAGTTCCTTTTAGGCCTCTTCGACGCCGTGTTTCTTATCGAGTTTGGCCATCAGGGCAACGTAAACCCATATGAGAATAACAAAGACGTAGATAGAGCCTTGTTGGGCGAACCAGAAGCCGAGTTTAAATCCGGTTCCGGGGATGGTGATGGTGTCGAGTTGATCGACGAAAAGGATGCCGCAGCCGTAGGAGACTATGAACCAGATGCTGAGAAGGACTCCCAGTATTTTTAAATTAGCAGCCCAGTAAGCCGCGTGCGTGTTGTCGCTCATGATTGCTCTCCCCGAATTAAGCGAGCATTTACGCACTATGACGTGGCTAAGACAAGGAAAAATAGGGTGTTCGGCACTCTGGTCATTGGGGGGGTCTTGCTATTCGTGAGGAATTTTGGCATCAAGGGGCACTTTCTTATGACGTGGACCGCTGAACAGATGCCCCGGAGACGATTCGGGAGGACCGAGTTGCAGATGCCTGTATTGACCTGCGGGGGGATGCGCTATCAGCAGTCGTGGGGAGACGACCTGACGATGACGGAGATTGATCGGGCGGGTCAGGCCAATATCGAAGCGACCATCCATCGAGCGTTAGAACTTGGTATCAATCACATCGAGACGGCGCGTGGTTATGGAACCTCCGAGATGCAGTTGGGTGAGATTCTTCCGACGCTGCCGCGTGACCAAATGATTGTCCAGACGAAGGTTGAGCCGAGTCCCGATCCCGCGAAATTCTTAGCAGATTTCGAGACGTCCATGAATTTTCTAGGGCTTGAACATGTCGAATTGCTTGGCTTGCACGGAATCAATACTCCTGAAATTCTGGAGTGGTCCATTCGACCGGGCGGGTGTTTGGATGCGGCATCTGAACTGCAGAAGCAGGGGCGGGTGGGGCACATTGGCTTTTCGACTCATGGAAGCCGACAGCTCGTTCGCGAGGCGATCAACACGGGGCGTTTTGATTACGTTAATTTGCATTGGTACTTTGTCAACGACTTGAACTCGGCTGCTATTGACGATGCGGCGTCCCATGACATGGGCGTGTTTATCATCAGTCCGAATGATAAGGGCGGAAAGCTGTATGAGCCGCCACCCCGACTGAGTGAGCTCTGCGAGCCCTTGAGCCCGATGGTGTTCAATACGCTCTATTGTTTGGCTCGAGAGCAGGTTCATACCTTGAGTATGGGCGCGGCTTGTCCGGAAGATTTTGATGAACACATCAAGGCTGTTAAGCAAATTGATCGTGCCGCCGAGTTGTCGGCACCGATTGCGGAACGTTTGCGCGCGGAAATAGCTAAGGTGTGCGGTTCGGACTGGAATGAGTGTTGGGTGACGGGTTTACCTGATCCGGAAGACTTACCCAATCAGGTGAATGTTCAGGAGATTGTTCGCCTGTGGACTTATGCAAAAGCCTTGGACATGGTGAGCTTCGGCAAGATGCGGTACAACTTGTTGGGGTCGGCGGGCCATTGGTTTCCTGGTCAGCATCTGGGGCATCTGAAAGATATGCCCGAGCTGATCAATTGCCTATCGGATAGTCCTTATCAGGACAAGATCGAGGGTATCTTGAACGAAGCGCACGAGTTGTTGCTCGATGCGCCTGTTGTTCGCCTGAGTGAGTCTGAGTAGGCGGAGCCTACTCGAACTTATCGGTGACAGCGCCTTCTGAAGCGGACGTTACCTGAGCCGCGTATTTCGCGAGCACACCGCGCTTGTAGCGAGTTTTGGGCGCTTTCCACGCTTTTTGACGCTTCTTGAATTCTGTCTTAGTGATATTCAGGTTGAGTTCGCGTTTTTCGGCATCAATCGTGATGGAGTCACCATTTTTGACGATTCCGAGTGGGCCACCAACGGATGCTTCGGGTGTGATGTGGCCGACCACGAAGCCATGGCTCCCGCCGGAGAAGCGGCCGTCTGTGATCAGTGCAACTTCTTTGCCGAGGCCTTTACCCATAACCGCGGACGTCGGGGCGAGCATTTCGCGCATGCCGGGTCCACCGACGGGGCCTTCGTCGCGGATAACGATGACGTCGCCAGATTTAACCGTATCATCGAGAATACGCTTGAGCGCTTCTTCTTCAGATTTAAAGACGCGAGCGTTGCCCGTGAAGGATAGGCCTTCCTTGCCTGATATCTTTGCGACTGACCCTGTTGGGGCTAGGTTTCCGTAAAGAATGACGAGATGGCTATCTTTTTTGATCGGGTTGTCAAAACCGTGGATCAAATCCTGTTTCTTCGAGTAGGGTTTCACCTGAGCGAGGTTCTGTTTAATGGTTTTGCCGGTGACGGTCATGCAGTCACCGTGCAGGAGTCCTTTATCCAGCAACATTTTCATCAGGGGTTGGATGCCACCGATGTTGATGAGGTCGGCCATGACGTATTTTCCGCTGGGCTTGAGATCAGCCAGGACCGGAACACGCTTACCGATGCGGGTGAAATCGTCGATCGTGAGCTTTACGCCGGCGGCGTGGGCCATGGCGAGTAAGTGCAGGACAGCGTTGGTGGAGCCGGCTAGTGCAATCACGACAGTGATGGCGTTCTCAAACGCTTTTTTGGTCATGATATCGAGTGGGCGAATGCTTTTTTTGATCAGCTTCAGTACGGCAGCACCGGCATCCTTGCAGTCCTTCTCTTTGTGCTTGGAGACGGCGGCTTGCGCGGAACTGTCGGGAAGGCTCATGCCGAGTGCTTCGATTGCAGACGCCATTGTATTGGCCGTGTACATGCCGCCGCAGGATCCGGGACCTGGGATAGCTGTGGATTCGACGGCTTTGAGCTCCGCTTTTGAGATCAGCTTGTTGCTATGCTGGCCGACGGCCTCGAAGACCGAGACGATATCGGTGTCCTTGCCCTTGTGCTTACCAGGAAGGATGGTGCCGCCGTAGACGAATATGGCCGGGCGATTGAGTCGGGCGAGAGCGATCATGCAGCCGGGCATGTTCTTGTCGCAGCCACCAATGGCGATCATGCCGTCGAAGCCTTCAGCGCCGGCAACCGTTTCTATTGAATCGGCGATCACTTCGCGCGACACGAGGGAATACTTCATGCCTTCCGTTCCCATAGAGATGCCGTCAGAGACCGTGATGGTGCCGAAAACCATGGCCACACCACCGGCGGAATTGACGGCGTCGACGGTTTTGTCGGCTAGTCGGTTAATGTGCATGTTACAGGGAGTCAGATTGCTGCCGGTTGACGCTATGCCAACCTGGTTGCGTTTGAAGTCTTTGTCAGTAAACCCCACTGCTCGAAGCATAGAGCGGCTGGGTGCGCGTTCATTTCCGTCTACAACGGGGGCTGAGAATTGGCGATGGGCGGACTGCTTCTTTTTGGCAGGCATGGGTAAACTCCGTAATGCGTTGGGTTTCTAGGCTGAATTTTCGAACAGCCCGAATTAAACCAGTGGACATAGCGATGGGCAATCAAAAATCGGACTTCTCTTTTGAACGGAATTAGTGTGTGATACGCGGCATCTTATGACTTATCGCGCGAAACATGTTGTGGAATACGCCCTCTTGAAGGGGGTTGCTGGGATCGTTTTGTTTCTCCCATACAGGGGGGTATTGTTGGTTGGCTGGTGCTTGGCGGCGTTTATTCACTGGGTGTGTCGATATCGCGTGGAGATGGCGCGGGAGCGGATTCGGGAAGTATTTGGGGAAGAGCTCGCCGAATCCGAGGTCAAGCGCGTGGCGTGGATATCGTTTCGAAACATGTGTTTTGTGGCGATTGAGATGTTTTGGATGCCACGACTTTCGCTCAAGTGGGTTGAGGCGCATGTCAGCGGGCTTGATTCAGAGTTGTTGAAACCACTGTACCACGAAGGCCGCGGATTCATCGTCGCAAGCCCTCATTTTGGCAACTGGGAGGTGATGGGGAGCTCTCTTCAGCTTCTCGGCTATCCGGTGTTCTATCTGTACAGAGAGCAGTCGAACCCGCTTACTGATCGGTTTATCCGGCAACGGCGTGAGTGTTTGGGAGCTCAAACTGTGTCAACGAACACGGTCGCCTTGCGTGCCGGGATCAAGCTTCTGCGTAAAGGACTTATAATGGGGCTGCTGCCTGACCTCCGCGTGAAGACGGCTCAAACGCCGATCCCGTATTTGGGCAAGCAGGCAAATCTTGGGCGAGGGGCGGCGATGTTTGCGAGGTCCGCGAAGTCCGCGATTTTGCCGGCGGTATGTCGTCGGGTCGGTTGGGCACAGTTCGAGGTTACCACCTGGGATCCCATTGTGCCGGATGACTCTGTTCCGAAAGAGGAGGACTGGGAGCGGATGACGCGAGAGCTGATGCGTGTTCTCAGCGAGGTGGTAATGGACTCTCCCGACCAGTACTTCTGGTTCAACAAACGCTGGGTGCTGGAGCCCTTGGCTGACGAACGCCCTTAGGGCTTGCGCGGCAGTTTTCGCGATAGAATGGCATCGGTCAGGGAGTATGGAGCAAAGCGCCGGAGCAGCATTCCTAGTGTTGCGGGGATCGTGACCGGGTATCGCCTGCGCGGGTAGCGCGAGCTTAGGGCATGATGAATCTTCTTCGCAACAGCTTCTGGCGGTAGCATGAAGAGGCTGTTTTTGGACGTCATCTTTGTTTGTTCATCGAGTTGTTTTTTGTAGTGATCCGCAAAGCGCGACTCGCCGGTGCTTAGATACATATTGGCGTAGTTGTTCACGCTGCTGCGGAAAGCGGTTTCGATAGGACCTGGCTCGATCAAGCTTACACCAATGCCTGTGCCAATGAGTTCGATGCGCATGGCGTCGCCCATCGCCTCCATAGCAAACTTTGTGGCGCTATAGATGCCCGCGAAAGGGATACTGACGCGGCCGAGGACGGAGCTGATGTTGACGATTCGCCCATAGCCCTGCTGGCGAAAAGTTGGGATTAGTTGATTGGTGAGGGCCTGCATGCCAAAGACATTGATCTCGAATTGGTTACGCATCGCCTCAAGGCTGAGATCTTCGATGGCGCCCATCTGGCCGATGCCGACGTTGTTAACGATGCCGCCGAGCGTGCCCTCGGTTAGGGAGAGCGTGGTGGTGACAGCTTGTTGAATGGAGTACTCGTCGGTGATATCAAGTTTGACGGGATTCATCTTTTCGAGTTCCAGCGTGCGGAAGTCGGCGTCGCTGCGGACGGTCGGGACGACGGTCCATCCTTTGTCGCGCAAGGTACAGGCTGTGGCAAAACCAATTCCTGTGGAGCAGCCTGTTATTAAAACGGTTTTGGAGGCGAGCGGCGGGCGGCGCATTGTGTTAGTCCGTGGGGGTGAGTGCCTTTGTTACCGCTTCAAGCAGTTGATCGACACGAAAGGCCTTCTCGATAAAATCGGCGGCTCCGAGGGCGGCGACTTCTTCGCGGGTCTTTTCGGTGGCATAAGCGGTGATCATGATGACGGGGGTGTCGGGGTGTAGTTTTTTTGATTGTTCAAGGAGCTCTAAACCGTTGATGGGGCCGATTTTTATATCGGAGATGATCAGATCAAACGTCTCCTCTTGAATGATTTTGTAGGCTTCGTGGCAATCAGAAAGGAGCTGTACCTCGTGACCGTCGGACTTGAGGACTGTGCCAATGGTTGCCAGAACCGGTTCTTCGTCTTCGACTACAAGTATACTCGCCATGCGGTTAGTGTAGCGGACTCTCACAGGTTTGTCCAATGCTGGAAGAGAGGTGTGGGGCTCTTATTCGCTGGTGGAGGGTAAGGGGTGCGGACCGTGGATATCCACCACGAAAAAGTCCGGATTACAGTAGATACGAAGGGCTGGAGAAGAGGCGCCGATTCCCGCGCTGAGGTAGAGGTGGGTCCTTTTGACAAGGTAGTGGCCATGAATGAAGCGTCGGCCGTAGTGGGAAGGGGTGACGATGGGGCCGATGAGCGGGATGTGGAATTGGCCGGCGTGACAGTGTCCCGCGAAGACGGCGGAAGCAGGAGTTTCGCTCAGCTGATAGATCGTGTCGGGTGTGTGGCTGAGCGTGAGAAGGAGGTCATTGGCCTCTGAGATCGGCGGTGTCCAGGGTTCTCCCCAAGGTGTTTCGCACCCGGAAATAATGATCCGACCCCCAGAGTCGAAGTCATCGAGGATGGCGGGATTGGCTCCGACCCAATGGATGTTGTGAGTCGCGAGCATCTGTTTCACCTGTTCAGGGTCGGACCAATAATCATGGTTCCCCAGAATGGCGTATTGTCCCATGCGAGACTCGATGCGAGAGAGCATGTCGTTTAAGTGTGGGATGAAGCGGCTATAGGAGACGAAGTCGCCTGTGTAGACGACGATGTCTGGATTCTGTGCGTTGACGCGTTCGGCCACCTCCAGATAGTAATCGGCTGGAAGCGAGTCATTCAGATGAATGTCTGTGAGGTGCACGATGCGGAGTGTGTGTACCGGGCAAGCAGGATGATCATGCTCATAGCGTAATATGCCGAGATGTGTGGTGGTGATGGGATTGGCCAGGCGTGGCAGTGCGAACTCCGAGGAAACAGGGCGAGCGCCCTGCAATTTGAATCCTTCGATAATGTTCCGGAGTTCGACTGAGGCTAGGCCGAGGAGGATGATGGCTGGTAGGAGGGTCCAGAGCGACAGTCCCATGCTCGCGCCCAGCCAGCCTAGCCCGCCGGTCAGGGAAAGAAACATGACTTGGAGTCCGACGAACTTTGCTGGGTGATCCCGGATGTGAAGGGCGTAGTGATTGCAGATCGCCATAGATAAGAATAGGCCGGTGCCGGCTCCGATGGAGCCTGTGACGATGCGTTCGATAATCTCAACAGTGGTCATGAAGAGTGGGTGCCAGTTGGCCGCGAAGGGTTCACTGTACGAACTATGGGCGTTAGAGCCCCTGTGCGGAGGAGGGGGCCGAGAGTTCGCTGTGGACCGTATGCTGAAGAGCGGCGCTTACGATTGGCTTGCTCAGGTATCGTCTGATTCCGAGAGATTTTATTTTATCGGTGAGGTCGGCATCAAGCGCGCCTGAGACCATGGCGATTTTCACGTCCGGATAGTCGGCTCGGATCTGGGTGGCGAGATCGAGACCGGAGATGTCGTCTGGCATGATGATGTCGAGTAGCACCATGTCGACAGGCCGTCGGGAGAGGTAATCAAGCGCATCTTTACTGGTGGTCGCACTAATCGCGTGATAGCCGAAACGGGTGAGGAGCTGGCCCACGATGCTGAGTTGCATGACATCGTCGTCGACGACGAGGATATGCTCTCCGTTTCCAGCAGCCTGTTGGTCCGACACTTCGACGTCTTCACGGTAGATCGGTAAATAAAGACTGATGGACGTGCCAGCTTCGCTAGATTCCACGCCGGTATAGCCGCTGTGATCTTTGACAATGCTGCGGACAATGCTGAGACCGAGCCCTGAGCGGCGTTCTTCGTGCCCTCGACGCGTCGTGAAAAAGGGGTCAAAAATCTGATCTTGAACATCGGCCGGAATCCCTGGGCCGGTGTCTGACACGGTAACCTGGATGTATTCGGCGCCTTGAAGAGAGTCGTCTGTGGGGCGATCACCTTCGAGGTAGATGTTACGACTGGTCAGGGTCAAGGTGCCTGAACGTTCGGCCATGGCATCAATGGCGTTTTGACACAAATTTTCAAGGACTCGATACATGAGGTCGGGATTGCCTTGGATAGGAAGAAGGTCCTCGGCCAAGTCTGTGTGGACGGCGATTGTGTCGGGAGTGATGGGAGAAACGAGGTCGATCGCCGTTCGGATGATGCGATTGGCATTGAACACGTCGTGTCGATCTCCTCCGCGGCGAGAGAGTGTGAGAAGTTGTAGAGACATGTGGGCCATTGAGCGCGCGCTGCGTTCCATTTCGTCGACAAAGCGGTTGGCCTGATCGTCGGGAGGAAGCGCCATCTTGATCAGCGGCGGATAGGCGAGCAGCGGCGAGAGTAGATTGTTTAGGTCGTGGGCGATATGCCCAGCAGTGGCGCCGGCTGTCTCCATTTTCTCTGCGCGAGTTAAGCGTGTGTAAGAGTCTGCTAGATGGCGTTCGGCATCCACACGTTTCGAGATATTGCTAACCGTGAGGATGTGAGTGGTTCGGTCCGGGGTATGTGTCTTCGAGGAACGTAAAGATCCTCGAAAATGGGATCCGTCGTGGCGCGGCACGTCGAGCTCGAATGGATCTTCTGGGGGCGATGTCAGGCAGGTTGCTAGAGTAGCCTTGCCGTCATCGTTAACAACATCGATGATGGGGGTGCCGATGAGGGTCGATTCGTCATCTATGCGACATAAAGAGAGGTATGCGCGATTGCAGCTTAGGATTACGGAGCCATCGTGGACAAGAATTCCTTCGACGGTTGCATTGGACAGGTGAACAAAGCGTTCCTCGCTCTCGCGAAGTTGTTGAAGAAGGATGTCGTAGTCCCGTTGAAGGGCGGCGACGCTTTCGGGTGTTGAATTGTCTGGCACTGAGAAGTTCCTTGGCTGATCGAATTGCTGAAATTTAGCAGATGATATGCAAAATGTCTATATATTCGAACGATTCGAGGATCGCGATACGACGATTGGGTTTTTTACTGCATTCAGATTGGTCATCCGCTAATATTCTTTGTTTGCGATAAACCGTTCATCAGCCCTTCAGCGAGCCCGCCATTATGAGAATAAAAACAGTTCCAGCGATTTTGAGTCTTCTCGTGATCTTGGCGGTGACGTCGGATGTGTCCGCCGCCGTTTTTGGATCCAATCTCAGTAAATTGTATAAGGGTGCAGAACGCTCGATTGAAAAGGCTGATAGCGCGTTGCTTGAACGTGACGTTCGAACGGCCGTCAGCATGTATAGTCGAGCCGTGTCGGACCTAGATAAGGTGTCGGCTCTGGATCCTACTTGGTCGGCAGGGAAGGTTGCCATCCGTCGCGACTATTGCCGCCGTCAAGTCGATCAGCTCAAGCAGGGCAAGAAGAGTGAAGGTGCAGACCTAGCGGATGAACTCTCCGCTGAATTGAGCGGAAAGCCTGATCGCCTAAGTCCTACAGAACGTGAAAAAGCACTCTTGGACATCATTCGGAGTTTGAGGGCGGACCTTTCGATGGTCGTAGAGCGTGATGTTCGCCGGCAACGCTTACCATCGACAGCGGCGTGGGAGAATGAAATCGACTCAATGCGTACTGCGCTGAGTGTCTTGCAGACAAAATATTCGGTGCAGAATGAGTCGTTGTCTAGCGCACAGACAGACTATGAGAATTTGGAGGACGCGCTGGTCCGCTTGAAAAAGGGTCAGGGCGACGGTTCTACCGAGGATCGGGATTTTGGGCGGATGAAGAGTGAGTTGGAGGCGAAGGTCTCCGATTTTCGGGATCGGTACGCAAAGCTTGAAGACGATCACCTTGAGTCGCTGAGTGAGGTTAGGAGTCTGAAAAAGGCGCTCGCCAAAAATCCCGCAGCAACACTAGAAGCCTCCTTGGCTCGTGAGAGACGCGACTCCGCGTTGGTGCAAGCTCGCGCCGAAGATTTAGAGAGCGCGCTGTTAGATCTGAAGCGCGATGCCTTGACAGAGAAGGGTCGAAAGCGTTTTTCCGAAGCCGTGCAGGAAGCAGAAGCTCGTACCGCCGACTTGCAGGAACAGTATATGAGGTCTCGTGCCGAGGTGAAGCATTTGGAACGGGAGTTGGAACAAGCGGGCGACATGAGCGCTGTCGAGAAGAGGCTCAAAGACGTCTTAAAGGAGAAGGCTAGTTTACAGGATAGATTAATCGATTTCAAAGCGAAGTTGACGGAAACAATGGATACTGCGCAGAAGCTGGAGGATGACTCGGACGGCGAGGTGATAGCGCTTCGCGAGAAAAACACCCGCCTCGAAAGTGATATGCAGTTGATGAAGCGAGAGCTCGGTGATGTCGCGCGCGATGCAAAGCGTGGCGAGTCGAAAGCCTCACGCTCCCGCGAGTCGAAAATGCTGAAGCTCGAACGGGAAAATGCTGAGCTGTCTGACGAATTGGTGAAGTATCGAAAAAAGGGGTCTAGGGGAAGTAGTTTCTTTAAGAAGAAAGGTGAGGCTGATGTGTCGCCTGAATTGGCGACGGCTCGACTTAAACTTGCAGAACTGGAAGATCGATACCTCCAGGTGCGGGCCGAGGTGACGGCCCTACGCTCGGCATCGGCGGCGACATCGGAGCGCGTCACGGCGGGTTTGCCTGCGGGGCCAGGAATCGCGACCAGTGCGGTTTTGCCCGACCGGCCAGAGCGGCTAGTCGCGGCAGCATCCACGGCAGCGACGCGGGCGATGCTCGAATCGGATGCAGAGGCAGCGACCACAGCTCGTAAGTTGATTGCTGCGAACAAACTCGATGGTGCCTATCAGCTTCTCGGTGAGCATCTAACGCTGAGTCCGAATGATAAATCGTTACTTCTGTTGATGGCGATGACCTGCTGTCGCCAGCAGAAATATGAAACGGCCATCACCGTCCTCGAGCATTTGTCTGAAATTTCTCCGTCCAACGCCCAGGTACATATCTTGTTTGGTACGGCGTATATGGGGCTTAGGCAGTTGGGGTCTGCGACCATCGAGTTGCGGCGTGCCTTGTCGATCAATCCACAGATGAGCGAAGCCCATTATAACCTGGCTCAAATTTATGTGTCCTTGGAACCGCCAGCGCCTGATATTGCGCAGGAGTATTATGACAAGTCGGTCGAGCTAGGCGGGAGCCGAGACCTCGAGCTTGAGGCTCTTATCAACAAGCGTTAAGCCGTGTCTTCGGCGTCTTCGTCTGCGTAGCGGTTGAGCTTTCTGTGCAGCGTGCGGCGACTGATGCCGAGTTGTTCAGCCGCTTTTGTCCTGTTGCCTCTGCATCTCTGCAGCGCGGCGTCAATCATCGTCCGTTCAGCATCGTCCATAGATCCTTCAGTAGGTGGGCCGCTCTGCGTAGTCGGCGTCATTACATCTTCGCGAGTAGCCTCGCGGACAGTCGGAGGAATGTCTTTAGGGGTTAGGCGTTCAGAGCGAGCGAGTACGATCATCTTTTCGATGGTGTTCCTCAATTCGCGAACATTGCCTGGCCAGTCGTAGCGAAATAGGATGTTGAGTGTCTCTGTACTGATTTCTTGCACGTTCTTGCCGTTCGCTTCATTGAGGTCATTAATGAAGTGGGCACAAAGAAGTGGTATGTCGGCCTTGCGATCGCGCAGCGCAGGGATCGCAATGTTGATCACATCGAGTCGGTAGTAAAGATCTTCGCGAAAATGCCCTTGTTCTGTGAGTGTTTTGAGGTTTCGATTTGTGGCTGTTACCAATCGGATGTCTACGCTGATTTCTTCGCTGCCGCCGACACGCTCAAAACGTCGTTCTTCCAGAACGCGTAAGAGTTTGATTTGGGTGGAGTGGTCGAGCTCTCCTATTTCATCAAGGAACAGTGTCCCGCCGTCGGCTAGCTCGAAGCGGCCTTTCCGACGTTCGTCAGCTCCGGTAAACGCGCCTTTCTCGTGACCGAATAACTCGCTCTCTAGGAGGTTGGCGGGCAGGGCTGCGCAGTGAACTGAGATCAAGGGGCCCTGACTTCGTGTACTCAGTCGGTGGATGGCGTTAGCGACAAGTTCTTTGCCGGTGCCGCTCTCGCCCTGGATGAGGACGGTGGCCTGGGTGGGCGCCGCCTGCTGGATTGTGTCGTACATCTGCATCATTGCGGGTGCGCCGCCGATAATGTTTTCGAGTCCAAACTTTTTGTCCAATTGCTGTTGGAGTTGCTTGTTCTCCAATTCCACATGGCGGTTGCGGAGCCCGCGTTGGATAACGAGATCAAGGTGGTCGAGGTCAACGGGCTTTGTGAGGAAGTCATACGCGCCGCGCTTCATAGCATCCACCGCGGTTTCGATATTTCCGTAGGCGGTGAGCATGATACAGATGGGAGGCGATTCTCGGGCGACAGTGCGCTGAAGGAGTGCGAGGCCGTCCATTCCGGGCATGCGGACGTCAGACAAGAGGACATCAACATCATGATCATCCATAATGGAGAGCGCACGCTGAGCGCTCTCGGCGACGCGCACAACAAACTGGCGTCGCAGCGCGCGTTCAAGGCCCTCGCGGGTATTCTTGTCATCATCAACGACGAGTATAGTGGGTTTTGGGGACATGACGAGGCTCAGGCTTCAGGGTTAGAGGTCGATTGTGTTAGGAGTCGGATGCGTTGGTCGTCGATAGGGAGATACATGGTGAATGTGGCGCCACTGCCGGGTTCGCTGAGGACTTCGATCTGTCCTCCGTGGTCTTGGACGATGCGTTGAACGATCATGAGTCCCAGCCCGGAGCCATCCTCTTTGGTCGTGTGATAGGGTTCGAAAAGTCCACCGAGTGCATCCTGTTCAATGCCGACGCCTGTGTCTTCGAATGAAATGCCCACGTAACGGTCGGAGCATTTGATCGTGATGCCTAGGGTGCCGCCATCGGGCATGGCTTCCAGAGCGTTTTTGATCAGATTGTAGAACGCCTGCTTGATTTGATCTTGATCGACGCGAATGCTCGTGATGCTTTTTGGAAGGCTAAGTTCAACATGGATATCTCGATTTTCGAATTCGGGCTGCATAAGCAGGAGAGCCTCTTTTAGGAGGGTATCCATTTTAGTGTCTTGCAGTTGCGGCTTTTGCGGGCGGATTGCCTTGAGGAATTGGGTGATGATGACGTCGAGGCGGGAGACCTCGTTGGTTGCGATGCCGAGGATGTCTTTTAAGTTCTCGCGATCCTCTTTTTTGTCCAGCGCATCGAGCTCGCGGTCAAGCAACTGCAGGTGGATGCTCAGTGCATTGAGGGGGTTTCCAATTTCATGGGCGACACCCGCCGCTAGGAGTTTGAGAGCGTTGAGTCGCTCGGATTCGATGATCGACTCTTCTTGTTTTCGTTCGCGCGTGACGTCTCTGAGGATCACGACGGCTCCAGCTTGTTCTTCTTCCTCGGCCGACATGGGTACGACGTAGAAGGACAAAAAGCGGTGGGTTGGGTAGGTGATCTCGATTTCGCTGGTCATCAGCCGTGACCATTCCCCGTGCTCGAGGTTCAGGATCCGATCCCACTCGATACCCTGTACATAGTGAGTGAGTGAGCGGCCGATTGCCTTTTCGAGGGTGAACCCGATCATTTTTTCCGCGGCGCGATTGGCGTAGGTCAGCATGCCCTCGTTGTCGACCACGATGATGCCTTCTTGAATGGACTGGAAAACCGTTTCAAGAGAGCCTTTTTCCTGAACTAAACGGAGAAAATGGGACTGCAAACTTTCCGGCGCAATCTTATCGAGCCGGTCGATCAGCTTGTCCAAAAAACCTTGATTGGTGGGTTGATATGCCATAGCAGTGTGTCAAAATGACGCATTATTATGGCATACCAGTTGAGTCGTGCAACCTTTAAGTGGCTGCTGGCGGGAAGTATGACGGCTCATTGCCGGGTTTCCACTTTATATTGCACCCGATGCTCGGAATTTGATCGGAGGATGCTGGCTGGCCGCCGAGCACTGCGTCGAGTGCGTGACGCAGATCTTTTCCTGTGAGCGGTGTGTTGCCGCCTGGACGACTGTCATCCAGCTGACCGCGGTAGGCGAGTTGGACGGAGCTATCGTATAGGAAGAAGTCTGGGGTACACGCCGCCTGATAGGCCTGAGCTGTTGATTGGCTCTCATCATAGAGGTACGGGAAGGTGTAGCCTGCGTCTGCGATCTCGCTCGCCATTGCCTCGGGGCTATCGTCGGGATGAGCCACGACGTCGTTCGCGTTGATCGCGACGATGGCTAGGCCCTTGTCCGAATAGTCCGTATGAAGTCTGACGAGCTCCTCTCGTACGTGTTTAACGAAGGGGCAATGGTTGCACATAAAGATAACAAGGAGAGCGGAAGAGTCACTGAAATCGGAGAGTGACCATGTTTTTCCGTTCGGATCCGGAAGGGTGAAGTCGGGTGCTGGGCTACCGAGTTGGACCATTGTTGAGGGTGTCATGACCATCGTATTCTCCTAGTGTGTGAAGGTTGATTGACTGTGTTATAGCGGTTTCGCTGAGTGACGCCAAACATTCTTATGTGGCGCGCTCAGAAAACGAGTTCATTGATGAGTGAGGTCGCGCAGGGCGGTTTCAAAATGACGTCGAAGGACTAAGAAGAGCGCGATGGTCGGAATGATGGCCACGAGGGATCCTGCCATGATCTGGTTATACGGCGTTTGCATCTCTGCTCCATGAAGGGATGCGAGGCCAAGGGTCAATGTCATTTGATTGACGTGGTCGAGCATGATGAAGGGGATGAGGTGTTCGTTCCATGCCAGAATGAAGTGGATTAAGGTATAGGTGAATAGGGCCGGCTTGATTAGAGGCATAAGCACCCACAGGATGCGCCCTTCTGAGGCACCCTCGGTTCGCGCCATATCCACGAGTTCCTGTGGGACGCGCCGGAATACTTGGGTGAAATAGAGGATGCCGATACCGCTCAGCATTCCGGGCAGAATCACGGAGAATGGCGTGTCGTGAAGCCCGAGCTTGTTTAGCCACGTGAATAGTGGGAGCAGCATCACTTGTCTAGGGATGAGGACGATCAAGAGCGTCAAGCCGAACAGTGCGCGACGTCCTCGGAAGCGGTAGCGGCCGAACAGATAGCCCATCATGACGGAGAGCGTCACCGCCCCAAGGGTCTGCATACTGGCGATGAATAAGGTATTCGCAAGCTGACGGGTGAACGGGATGCGTGTGCTGTTCCATAGATCCAAAAATCCATC
Source organism: uncultured Gemmatimonadales bacterium (assembly GCA_964196025.1). Lineage (GTDB taxonomy): Bacteria > Verrucomicrobiota > Kiritimatiellia > CAXMRT01 > CAXMRT01 > CAXMRT01. Next base: position 18,576 of record CAXMRT010000242.1, read on the forward strand.
GATCTGCCATGTTTCTGGGAGCAGCGGGAAGGGGCTGAAAATGGCTTTGTTTCCGGACTTGAAGGCTGCCAGCAGCATCCAGAGGAAGGGGAACGCGAATAGAGCGAGTGCTAGAATCAGTACGGCGTGTCGCAGAGCTGTTGGCAATGGATTCTTTTTCATGCGCGTTTCCCCCATCGAAGCATCACGCCGCCAAGCAGGAGCAGTAAGAAGGGGGCTGTGGTGAAGCTGATGGCGGCGGCTGTGCCAAAGTGAAAGAGGCCGTAGCCTTGGTGATAGGTGTATGCGACGAGTAGCAATCCAGCGTCGGAGGTGCCGCCGGATCCGCCGAGAAGGTAGTAGGCGCCTTCAAAAAGGACGAAGGCATCCAGCATGAGAAAAAGCGCCACAAAAAGCAGGATGCTTTTTAGGAAAGGGAGGGTGATGTTGAGGAGAGTGTTGAGACTGCTGCTGCCCTCGATTTTGGCGGCGTCAAGGTACATGCGAGGAATGGATTTGAGCGCTGCGAGAAGGAATAGGGTGACGAAGCCGGTCCATCGCCATGTGGATTGAATGATCATCGATTGCATGATGTGGTCAGGGTCTTTGAGCCAGTCGATGTGGGTTTCGCCGCCAAAGATAGAGAGTAGGTTGTTCAAGATGCCGTGACTGCCGGCAAAGATCTGAATGAATAGAAACGTTAGGATTAGGGGTGGGGTCAGTGCGGGAAGAAGCAGTCCGACTGTCACCGTGTTACGGAAAGCGTTGGAGCAGCGTTGAAGAAGGTGTGCGAGGAGCAGGGAGAGTGGGAGGATGATGGTTATGGAGCCGATGGCGTAGACCGCGGTGTTGCGCAGCGCGTGATGGTAGCGCTCATCGCTAAAGAGGGCGGTGTAGTTGGTAGCGCCTACCCAGCGTGTTGCGCCTAGCCCATCGGACTGGATGCTTTGGATGAAGCTGCCGATCAACGGGATCATCCAGAAAACGAGCACCACGAGGAGAAAGGGGATCGCCAGTGCCCAAGGAATCCGCTGACGTGTGGCCGTATGCATAGGCGGCGTAGGCTTACTGATCCGGGCCTTGGCCGTCTCCGGGAGGTGCGATTAAGCCCTTGTGGAGGTCAAGAATGACTTCTTTGGCGGATCTCTCATTAAACATAAGTTCTCCCCAGTAGCGTTCGCGCAAGGCGCCGACTGCTTGAACGCGTTTGGGGTTCTGTCTTTGTGCGGGAATGTCTTTGGCGAGAGTGGTCATCAACTTTCCAATTTTTTGACCGTCAAAAAAAGCGTTAGCTTGGGTGAATCGCCCGTCTTTCCACGCGGGTTGGTAGGCGGAAAAGCTGTTGTTTTGGAGATAGCGTTGGACAGCGGCTTCCGTGTCCTGCATCACCCAGTCGATAAATTTCCACGCGGCATCGTGAGACTTCGACTCTTTGAAGATCACGAGTCCTTGACCGGAGAAGGTGGAGGTGCGGCGTTTCGATGTCGAAAGTTTGTCATCCCAGGCCGGTAGGGGCATGGCGCGCCATTTGCCTGCGAGTTCCTCAGGTGAGTAGGCTTGCAGCATGTCGAGGCCGTACCAGCCGGCACCGACAATAGATAAGACTTCGTTATTCATGACGTCGCCACCAAAAAAGGAGGGGTCAAAGATGCTGCCGCGATCTGGGCTGAGGCCTGCGCCGGTCGCCGCTAGGTTGTCGATGAATTCGAGCGTGTCAGCGGCAATGGGTGTGTCGAGATTTGAGGAGCCGTCCTCCTTGAACATACTGCTTCCGCGTTGGCGGAGCATGAGTTCAAAGTACGACCAGTCGAGTGCGACGAGGGAGACACCTGAGTCGTCTTTCAGCTTCTTGCCTACTTTCGCCAGTTTCTGCCACGTATCGATGCTCTCTTCTGTGATGCCGTGTTCTTTGAATTGGTCGACGCGGTAGTAGAGAACGCAGGCGGAGATGGATTGCGGGATACCGTAGAGTTTGTCTTTCCATTGATAGAGCGACATGCGTTCGTCTTGGATGTTGCCTTTGAGTTTTGACTTCTTGAAGCGCTGGGTGAGGTCGAGGAAGGGGATGTCGTCGCCCAGATACATGCTAAAGAAGAGCTCGTCGATTTGTACGATATCGGGCGGATTGACTCCCGTTTTGATAGCCACGGCTAACTTGTCGGGCATTTGCATGAAGCCGAAGGATTGAATCTCGGCTTTAAAGTCTTTGTTGACCCGCGTCTGATAGTCGAGGATCATGCTTTCATAGTAGAGTTTGTCGGTTTGTGAGCTGACCCATATTTTGATGGGTTTAGTTGCTGCGAAGACGGGCGAGCTGCCGATTATCAGGGCGATTAGGGTGTAGATAAAATTTCTCATGATTTTGCGAACTCCGGTTAATTATGGCGTATTTTGCTCAGCGCAAGTCACTATAGACATCGAGCGGTGAGGATGCAACACCCTATCGTGGGGGGGCTAAGCGGCCAATTATGCTTGTTTTTGGAGTGTTTCCTTGTAGGTTTCTCCATTGCTATAGACCCAATAAGTAGGGGTTTCGCGGCTCGTTTTGAAGGCTAGTCTTTTAGTATAGGAAAACACATGAAGACCGTTGGCATAGGCATACTGGGATGCGGCACCGTGGGGAGTGGCGTGGCGCAAGAGTTGCAGGAGCGATCGAGCCTGTTAGCGGAGCGCGCGGGCATGGTGCTCGAGCTGCGCCGTGTCGCCGTCCGAGATCTCTCTCGGTCCAGGGATGTGTCTTTCGAAGAGGGCGTGTTGACCGACGATCCTCGGTCAGTGGTCGCGGATCCTTCTGTAGATATCGTGATTGAGCTTATTGGCGGTGTCGATCTCGCACGTGAGCTGGTGCTTATGGCGTTGACGGCGGGAAAATCGGTCGTGACCGCAAACAAGGCGCTTCTAGCCGAGCATGGCAAAGAGTTGTTCGCCGTGGCGGCAGAGAATAATGCCGATCTATTTTTCGAGGCGAGTGTGGCGGGCGCTGTGCCGATAATCAAGGCGCTGCGAGAGGGCCTAGCTGGAAATCAGATCCAGCGAATTGTCGGAATCTTGAATGGTACCTGTAATTACATCCTGACCTGTATGGAGGATGGCGGGACCGAGTTCGATGTTGCGCTGAAGGATGCGATGGAGATGGGGTATGCGGAAGCGGACCCGTCGTTGGATATTGACGGGGGCGATACCGCACACAAGGCCTTGATTCTTGCGGCCTTGGCCTACAACCGCTTCTTTGACCAATCGGATATTGTGGTTGATGGGATTCGAGGCATCGCACTCGATGATCTGCAGTACGCAGCAGAGCTGGGTTATCGGATCAAGTTACTAGGGGTGATCCTGCAGGACGGGGACCAGATCGCGGTTCGCATTCACCCAGCACTGGTGCCTCATGGCCGGATGCTGGCGTCAGTGACAGGTTCCTATAATGCGGTGATGGTGGACGGGCACTTGTCAGGCACGACGGTTTTTCATGGTCGTGGTGCGGGGCGTGAACCGACCACGAGTGCGGTTCTTGCGGACGTGGTTGATGTGGTGCGTAATTTGTCAAGTGGCGCGACGGGACGCTTGCCCGTCGTTGACGGGACCGCCGATCATTTGAGTTTGCGCCCCATCGAAGACATGCGGGTGCGTTACTATCTACGAATGGAGTTGTTGGATGAGCCGGGCGTTTTCGCGAAAATCAGCGAGTGCCTAGGGTCGCACGGCATTAGTATTTCCTCTGTATTGCAGAAGTCGTCAGTGGTAGATGGTTTTGTGCCGGCGATCATCATGACGCATGTCGCCCCTGAAGGAGCGTTCTGTGCGGCACTCGAAGAGTTGCGGCCAATGGATGCTGTCGGGGATGAGGTTGTCAGTATCCGCGTTGAAGAGTTTGAGGAGGCGGAGTGAAGGTCGCAAAGTTTGGAGGTAGTTCACTAGCGGATGGCGGGCAGATTCGCAAGGTCTGCGAAATCGTTATGGCCGATACGACGCGTCGTGTCGTGGTCGTTTCGGCGCCGGGAAAGCGTCATTCAGACGATGTCAAGGTGACTGACATGTTGATCGCCTGTGGCGAAGCGGTGTTGGCCGGAGAGTCCGCCGTCGACGCGCTCGCGGAGATCGTGACTCGGTTTCGATTGATTCAGGAAGAACTTTCATTGCCCCTCACCATCCTGGACGAGGTTCGAGGACGTTTGGACGCCGCTGTGTCTATGGACAAAGGCCATCCTGGAAAGTTCATGGACAACATGAAGGCTCAAGGGGAGGATTGTTCGGCGTGTGTGGTTGCTGAGGCCCTGCGAGCAATGGGTGTCGATGCTAGCTATGTAAACCCGGGTGATGCAGGGATGGTGTTGAGTGATAATTTCGGTGAGGCCGAGTTGCTGGAAGAGTCGTATGACAAATTGGCTGACTTGCGCGACCGTGGCGGAGTTGTTGTCTTTCCTGGGTTTTTCGGTCACACCCGCGACGGCGATGTAGCGACGTTTCCTCGAGGGGGATCGGACATCACGGGGGCCATATTGGCGCGGGCGGTAGGGGCGGAAGCCTATGAGAATTTTACGGATGTTGATTGTGTGCTGGCGGCGGACCCGCGGGTGGTGGCGGATGCCTGTCCGATCAATGAATTGACCTTTGATGAGATGCGTGAGTTGGCCTATGCCGGCTTCTCTGTCTTGCACGCGGAGGCACTCTATCCAGTTGTGGTGGAGGGTATTCCTGTGAATATTCGAAACACGAATAGGCCGGAGCTGCCGGGGACCTGGGTGCGGGCAACGCGCGAGCATCATGTGGGGCGGGTGTTGGGTGTGGCGAGTGCGTCGGGATTTTGCGCAATCAATATGAGCAAGTATCTGATGAATCGTGAGATCGGTTTTGGTCGTCGCTTGCTTGAAATCGTCGAAGACGAAGGGTTGAACTATGAGCACATGCCCTCCGGGATCGATACCGTCTCATTGATTATCAAGGATGCGGGCTTTTCTCCGGAGGTGGAGTCGCGGGTCTCTGAGCGTATTCGCGCCGAGCTGAAGGTTGATCGCGTGGATGTTAAGCGTGGGCTGGCTCTTGTCATGATCGTTGGCGAGGGCATGCATGCGGCCATTGGCGTCGCTCAGCATGCTACTCAGGCTCTCGCCGAGGCCGAAGTGAATATTGAGATGTTGAATCAGGGGTCCTCCGAAATTAGTATGATGTTCGGGGTCCAGCATATGGATCAAGAGCGGGCCGTGAAGGCGCTCTACGACATGTTTCTAGGCTCTTGATTTATTCTGACTTTTGCCTTTGGTCTGTCTGACCAATTTTGGTAACCTACTGCGCTTATGAAACCTAACAAAAAAGTCTTCATTTATGACACCACCTTGCGCGATGGCGCTCAGGGGGAGGGCATCTCATTTTCCAGTCAGGGCAAACTGCGCTTGGCTCGTAAATTGGATGAATTCGGGGTGGATTACATCGAGGGCGGCTATGCGGGCTCGAACGAGAAGGATATGGCCTTTTTTCGAGACATCAAGGCAGAGAATTTGAAACATGCGAAGATCGCGGCCTTTGGCAGTACGCGACGAGCGAATACGCCGGTCGAAGAAGATGAGATGACTGCGAAGCTTTTGGAGGCTGATACGGAGGTTGTCACCATCTTCGGTAAGTCTTGGCGCTTGCACGTGACCGAGGTGTTGCGGACGACGGAAGAAGAGAATCAGGCAATGATTCGTGACACCTGTCGGTTCCTAAAAGAGCATGGCAAAGAGGTCGTATACGACGCGGAACATTTTTTTGATGGGTACAAGGACAGCGCGGAGCACGCGTTAGCCACCTTGCAGGCGGCCGTGGATGGCGGTGCGGATGCCTTGGTGTTGTGTGACACGAATGGGGGAACGTTGCCGCACGAGATCACCGAGATCGTGAATGTTGTGTTGGATACGTTTGATACACCTGTCGGCATCCATGCGCATGACGACGCTGGAATGGGCGCCGCGAATACGATCGAGGCGGTTCGTGCCGGATGTGTTCATGTTCAAGGCACCATCAATGGATACGGTGAGCGTACAGGAAACGCGAACCTGATCACGGTGATACCGACCTTAATGCTGAAGCTTGATTATGAGCTTACCGTCGGCGATCGCTTGAGTCGTTTGACCGAAGTGTCGCACTATTTGGATGAAATATTGAATCGTCGGCCGTATGATAAGGCTCCTTACGTTGGGCGAAGTTCGTTCGGGCACAAGGCGGGCATGCATGTGAATGCGGTGCAGAAGCATGCGAGTAGCTTTGAGCACATTTCTCCTGAATCCGTAGGGAATCATCGACGCGTGCTCTTGTCGGAAACGGCGGGCCGCAGCAATATCATGATGAAGGCTGAGGAAATGGGGCTAGAGCTTGATCGGAGTTCGCCGCAAGTGAAAGAGGTTCTGGATCGCTTGACCGAACTCGAGCACAAAGGCTACGCGTTTGAGGCAGCCGATGCATCGTTCAAAATCCTGATCCAAAAAACTATGGCCCAGCACGAGCCTTATTTTGAGTTGTTGTCTTATTCTGTGACGGTTGAGCGGAATGGTGTCGACGAGAAACCCGTTTCCTGTGCGCGTCTGAAGCTGAAGGTGGGCGATGAGGTTGAACATGTCGTTTCGGAGGCAGATGGTCCTGTCGATGCGTTGGACGCAGCATTGCGCAAAGCGCTTACTCGTTTCTATCCATGCATCGGCGACGTGTCGCTGACGGATTTCCGTGTTCGCATTCTCGATCCTGAAGAATCAACATCGGCGACGACCCGCGTTTTGATCGAGTCGACGGATGGGGATACTCGCTGGGGAACGGTTGGTGTTTCTGAGAACCTCATAGAGGCTTCATGGGAAGCGCTAGTCGACAGCGTGGAGTACAAGATTTCGCAGTCCAAGGCTTAAGCGACCGAGATCGCGCGACACACCGTCGATTGCTGCGGCCTGCAGCGAACTAACAAGTGGGAATGTCATGAAAGAATTGAGTAAGGCGTACGAGTCAAAAGACGTTGAGGCGAAGTGGTACCAAGCGTGGATGGATGCGAATGCGTTTCACAGCGACGCATCCAAAGGCGGAGAGCCCTATTGCGTGGTGATCCCTCCTCCGAATGTGACCGGGATTTTGCACGTGGGCCATGTGCTCAACAATACCATCCAAGACATTCTGGTTCGTTGGCGTCGCATGCAGGGGCGTAACGTGGTGTGGATGCCGGGGACGGATCACGCCGGAATTGCGACCCAAAACAAGGTGGAGCAGGCTCTAAAGGAAGAGGGTAAAACTCGGGATGACCTCGGGCGTGACGCCTTCATTGAGCGGGTGTGGACGTGGCGTGAAGAATACGGCGGCACCATCATTAACCAGCTCAAGCGGCTCGGGGCGTCGTGCGACTGGGAGCGTGAATGTTTTACCATGGACCCTGGACTGAGTGCTGCGGTGACGGATGTGTTTGTGCAGCTCTACGAGAAAGACTTAATTTACCGAGGCAATCGGATTATCAATTGGTGTCCGCGTTGTCAGACTGCTCTTTCAGACGAGGAGAGCAAAGGTGAAGATCGTAAGGGTCACCTTTGGCATATTAAATACCCGGTTAGCGGTGGTGTTGAGGGTGAGTTTATTACTGTCGCCACCACGCGTCCTGAAACGATGCTGGGTGATGTCGCGGTGGCGATGAATCCGGCGGATGAGCGCTATGCGGATTTACCAGGGAAGACGATCACCTTACCATTGGTGGGCCGAGAGCTTGTGGTTATTCAAGACGACTACGTGGACAAAGAGTTTGGTACCGGGCTCGTCAAAGTGACGCCTGCGCATGACCCGAATGATTTTGAGATGGGACAGCGGCATAATCTCGAGTCGATTGATGTGATGAATGAGGATGGCACGATGGGTGAACGTGCCGGCGAGTATGCGGGCATGGATCGCTTTGCTTGTCGGAAAAAAGTCGTCGCGGACCTCGAAGAGCTGGGTTTGCTTGCTGAGATTGAGGGGCACTCGCATGCGGTCGGACAGTGTTATCGGTGTAAGACTATTGTTGAGCCACGCTTATCGCTTCAGTGGTTTGTTCGTATGGAGCCGCTCGCTCAACCTGCGATTGACTGCGTAAAGGATGGGCGACTAAATATCGTTCCCGATCGCTGGTCGAATACCTATCTGGAATGGATGGAGAATATCCGCGATTGGTGTATCTCTCGTCAAATTTGGTGGGGTCACCGAATCCCCGTCTACTACTGTGATGCGTGTGATCACCAGTGGGCTGCGCGCGAAACCGCGTCCGTGTGCGCATCGTGTTCGTCGGCGGACATCCGTCAGGATGAAGATGTGTTGGACACCTGGTTCTCATCTTGGTTGTGGCCTTTTAGTACCTTCGGTTGGCCAGAAGAGACCGATGATCTAAATTTTTATTATCCCGGCGGCACGCTCGTGACGGGCTTTGACATCATCTTTTTTTGGGTGGCTCGAATGGTGATGGCGGGTTTGGAGTTTCGTGGTGAGGTTCCGTTCAAAGACGTCTATATCCATGGAATTGTGCGAGACGACAAAGGGACGAAGATTAGCAAGCAGCTCGGGAACTTTGTTGATCCCATTGAGTATATGGACGAGTACAGTGCGGATGCATTGCGATTCAGTCTGATGATGATTTTGGCGCTCGGACATGATTTGAAATTGCCGAAAGATCAGATCGAGGTGGGTCGCAATTTTGGAACCAAGTTGTGGAATGCTGCGCGTTTCATGCAGATGCAGGATAACAGCTTTGTCGTCGACATTGAAAACCCCGTTTTTGATCCCGCCTTGCTTTCGAGCGAAGACAAATCGATTATCTACGAAATGAACCAATCCATTCAAGCGTGCACAGAGCATCTGGAGCGCTATAGATTTAATGACTATGCGCGTGAAGTGTATGATTTGGTGTGGCATCGCCTGTGTGACTGGTATGTGGAGTATTCAAAGTCGGTGTTTTATGGCGATGACGACTCCCGGAAGAAGCAAGTGTTGACTGTGATGCATGTGGTTTTTGCGAACTCCTTGAAGCTGTTGCATCCGGTCATGCCCTTCATTACTGAAGAACTGTGGCAGTCGATGGGATATGGGGCTGAGGGTGACTTTATCATGCTAGAGCGCTGGCCTGAGTCGCAGGAAATGACGGCCTTGGCTGCTTTTGGTATCACAGAAGACGTGTTGGCCTACGTGCAGGACAAGCATGCCGTGATTCGTGCGGGGCGCATGTTGAAGGCGGACTTAAATATTCAGGCGGCAAAAAAGATGGCGTACATTATCAAGCCGGAAAACGAGGCGCACGTGAGCTTGCTGTCGGAAGATGAGCCGTCGTTGATGATGTTGATGCGTGCTGAATCGATTATTGTCGATCCGGCGTTTTCGCCCGAGGCAGCCATGCCCAGCGCTGTTCTGCGCCTAGGTACCGTCTATATGCCGGTTGACGGTGTGATTGATGTTGCGGAAGAGTTGGGTCGATTGACTAAGCAGTTGGACAAGCTGAGTGGTGAGCTGAAGAAGTTTGATGGCAAGCTCTCGAACCCGCAGTTCGTTGAGAAAGCTCCCGAAGAGGTGATCGCTCAGCAGCGAGAGCGTCGCGATGAAATTGCTAGTGAAGCCGAGAAGGTGTCGGAATTGATCAAGGCCTTGAGCTGACCTTCATGAGTGCTTCCCCTCACGCCATTCCGGTCACGTTCGAGCTCGAGCAGAAGTATGATTATTGGGGCGAGCCTATCATGTGGGTGTTTTCGCCTGATTCGGTCATGAATTGCCTGCGCGACGCTGTTCAGAAACCAGAAAATCTCGTGTTACAGGCTTGTGCGGCAGCGCGTGGTGTGGCCGAGGGTGACGTGAACCTCACCAGCGTGCACTTTGACCATTTTCAGGAAGGCGACTTTCAGATCATTTTTCGCGTAGAGATCGTGCTTGTCGATGACGACCGTCAGCTCATTTGTTTATTGTTGGCCAAAGATGGCGACGAATTGAGCGACGTTGTTCGTACCGAGCATCTCAACTTAGCGACCCAATCCGCGAGGCACCCTGCGGTTGTCGCGCCGCTGGCTGCTGGACAGGTGGAGATTGTTGACGAGGAGACGGGGACTGTTGCGCAATTGGCGGCGTACGCCACAGCGTGGTTATCTGATTTTCATGAATTGGGCGTAAATCGTGACATGAATTTTTTTGTGAACGAGCAGCCGTTTCACGATTTTAGCAGCGCGGAGACTGACGGTCTCAAGCGTGACATGCTCGCTATTTTATTTTCGTTGTATGATCCTGCCACCCATCGTGGGCTGGAAGTGCCTCTGATTGGTGCGGGTGATTTTATGGTGACGCGTCCAACTGAGGGTGAAGACTTGGCCTTACGCTTGATTGCCCTTGGACCCATGCAAGAATTTGAGTCACTGGAAGACTTTCTCGCCACCTATATCCGTTACGAAGGTGAGTGGGGAGAGCAGGTATTTCGACTTCGCCCGACCGATGAGTCGCTCGTGCTAGAGGCAGCAGCTCAGGGCTTAGTCGCAAATAACGGCTTGGACTCGGCAGAGGTCGAGAGTGTTGTCCGTCGCATATTAACCACCCCTTCGGAGGCCTGAGAGGCGACACATAGCGATGGACAAACCAACCACAACCCATGTGCGGGCGCCCGCAAAGATTAATTTGACCCTAGAGATTTTGGGTAAACGGGCGGATGGATACCACTTACTGCGCAGTTTGTTGGTGCCCATTACGCTGTTTGATGACGTGGAGATGAGTTTGGCGGATGGGATTGAAAGCGAGGTGATAGCGGATGAAATCTCTTTTCAGGGAGGCGATCTCTTGCCAACAGACTCCGAAAACCTGGCCACGCGAGCTGCAACGCTTTTAAAAGAGGTTTCGGGCTGCTCGCAGGGGGCTAAGATACGTATTACCAAGCGGATACCCATCGGGGCAGGCCTTGGCGGAGGGAGTGGAAACGCCGCTGCCACGCTGATTGGGCTCAATTTATTGTGGGATTGTGGCTTATCGACCGCGGACCTGATGGAGCTTGGCGCACAGGTAGGTAGCGACGTGCCGGCCATGGTGCATGGGGGGCTTGTGAGCGTTGAAGGTGTCGGAGACTCCGTAATGGCGGTGGATTTGGAAGATTCTAGTGCTGAAAAGGGTTGGTGGTTGGTGTTGGTAAACCCTGGATTTGGTGTCTCGACAGCCGATGTGTTTTCAAGGTGTGACTCAGTCTTGACTTCTGGTTCGCAAGTCTATAACAATATGCGTTTTGCGCTCAGCTCCAGAGACGTGGTTCTAGCGGGAAAAAGCCTTCAGAATGACCTTCAGGCGGTGGTATCTCGTAAGTTCCCTATTATAGGAATAGTTCTGGATGCGATTGCGGATGCCGGTTCCGTTGGGACCTTGTTGTCCGGAAGCGGTGCGAGCTGTTTTGGACTTGCTGAGAATGAAGAGCATGCGCGTGAGCTTGCTGCTGCGATTCAGAAGAGTTTAGGTAATGGATTTTGGATAAAAGTCGTGAAGACGATGCCCGATGGTGTAATGGCAACACACGACCCTTTGACGGTCATATTCTAGGTTCGAGTCCTAGTCGGGCAACCAAGTAATGGTGAATAAATGAGTGGGTTAAGAGTTTTTGGTGGGAGTGCACATCCCGCGTTGACGCAGAAGATTGTGGATTGTCTTGGCGTAACGCAGGGAGAAGTGCGCCTTGAGCGGTTTCCTGACGGAGAAATATTCGTTAAGATTCTGGAGAATATCCGTGGCTCTGATGTGTATATCATTCAGCCAACCTGTTATCCATCGAATGACAATTTGATGGAGTTGTTGATCATGATGGACGCGATGCGGCGTGCATCTGCAGCACGAATCACCGCGGTGATTCCGTACTATGGGTACGGGCGTCAGGATCGTAAAGATCAGCCAAGAGTGCCGATTACGGCCAGACTTGTTGCGGACTTGTTAGAAGCTGCGGGCGCGACACGTGTGCTGACGCTTGACTTGCATGCTCAGCAGATTCAGGGGTTCTTTAATATTCCTGTGGATCATTTGTATGCGTCGCCAGTGATTGTGAAACATTTGAAATCGTTGAAATTGCCTAACCCAGTTGTGGTATCCCCGGATGCCGGTGGGTTGAAGATGGCGTATGCCTATTCGCAGATGCTCGATACGGGCGTGGCGTTCGTGGGCAAGCAGCGCAAGGGGCCTAGCGAAGTCGAGGCGGTCACGCTTGTGGGTGATGTCAAAGGGTATCAGGCTATTTTAGTGGATGACATGACGACGACCGCGGGCACGTTGACCGAAGCCGCGCGAATGGTGTCTGAGCATGGGGCGACAGCGGTTTATGCGGCGGTCACGCACGGGGTGTTGACGCCTACGGGCTTGGAACGGCTTAAGGCGTCTCCCATCCAGGAAATTGTTGTGACGGACAGTGTGCCGCATGATCAAGCGGGTATGGATGGGGTAACAGAATTGTCGGTTTCGGAATTACTCGCCGAGGCCATACTAAGGATTCATCGAAATGAATCCGTGACATCGTTGTTTAATATTGGGTGATTTGACACACGGGAGAAGAAGATGGCAAGTGAGACATTAGTGATTAAGGCAGAGAAACGTGAGACGAATGGCTCGCCAGAGGCGCGTCGTGTTCGCGGCAAAGGGTGGTTGCCCGGTGTCGTGAGCGTTGAGAATGGTGATGCACAATCGATTAAGGTGAATCGACACGATTTCGAAATGTTCTTAAAGCGCAATGGTTCAGAGGGATTGATTGTCGATGTGGATGTTGAAGGTGTGAAGACGTATAAGGCGCTTCTCAAAGATGTCCAGTCTGGACCCGTTTACGGTGAATTGGTGCATGTGGACTTCCAGGAAGTCACGATGACGAAGCGCGTGCGCGTGCCTGTTGGTATCCGCCTCATTGGTTCTGCAGAAGGGGTTACATCGGGTGGTGTTCAGACTCAACTGATCCGTGAAGTTGAAGTAGAGTGCCAGGTTAAAGATTTATTTGATCACATTGATTTAGATGTTAGCTCACTAGAAATTGATGAATTGCGATTTGTCCGTGACCTGAAAGCGCCTGAGGGCGTCCGTATTGTGACGAATGGTGACGTAGTCGTAGTGACTGTGGCAACCTCTCGTCTTATGCGTAAGGCTGCTGGCGAAGATGGTGAAGAGGGTGAAGGCGAAGAGGGTGCCGAAGGCGCTGAAGGTGCTGAATCCGAAGCTGAAGGCGGCGCGTAGACGGATCCTTGGGGCTGAATGGTGGCAGCATGAAATTGATTGTTGGCCTTGGAAATCCTGGGAAATCCTATCGAAACACCCCGCATAACGTTGGTTTTGGGGTAATTGATGAGTTGGCGTCGCGGTTGAGCGGTGCTCTGAAAAACAGTTCGAAGTTTGAGGCTGAGGCTGGAAAGGTTGTGTGGAATCAGCACGACTTAATGCTGGTCAAGCCGATGACCTATATGAATAATAGTGGGCTGTCTGTAGGGCTGGCCATGCGATTTCACAAGATCGCGTTGGAGGATCTGATTGTCGTCGTTGACGATGCGGATCTGGGCTTGGGGCAGTTGCGTGTTCGCAGCAAGGGAAGTGCGGGCGGGCACAATGGATTGAAGTCAGTGAAGGAGCATGTAGGCAGCGATGCCTATGCGCGAGTGCGTTTTGGCGTAGGCCGTGGATTGTCACGGCAGTCACTGGAGTCGTATGTGTTGAAGCCGTTTAATAAGGACGATGTTCCTTTGGCTGAGACGATGATAGAGCGCGCTGCGGATGCGGTGTTGTCGATAGTTGACAAAGGTGTCGACGCGGCGATGAACGCGTTTAATGCTAACGAAAACTCGGATGGTCCGAGATAAGAGGAGAAGGCGTGAAAGCGTACGAAGGTTTGTTTATTTTTGGAGATGGATTGGGCGAAGAGGGGCTTGAAGAAGCGCTGAAGAGCACCATTGAAGAGATCACTAGTCACGGTGGTGAAGTAACTCGCACAGAAAAGATTGGCCGACGCTCGTTTGCTCGCCCGATGAAGAAGAAAAGTTCTGGTTACTACACTCGCCTGTATTTTAATCTCGCTGCTGATCAAGTACCGGCGCTCTTGTCTCGTTACGAGTTGGGCGATGTTGTGTTCCGGGTGCAGATCGTTGTTGCTCCTCCGGTAGATCCCAAGCGTGAAAGAGCGTTGGCGGCAGCTGCTGCTGAAGCGAGTGCTGCTAAGTAAGCAGCTAGAGAATTCTTATGGCATCGATGAACAAAGTGTTTTTGTTGGGCAACCTCACACGCGACCCTGAGTTGCGTCGAACTCCGTCTGGGACGGCTGTTTGTGATTTGGGGATGGCTACGAATCGCAAGTTCCGCACTCCTGACGGTCAAGACAAGGAAGAGACTTGTTTTGTGACCGTGGTGGTGTGGGGTCGGCAGGCAGAAACATGTTCAGAGTACCTCAAGAAAGGGTCGCCTTTGCTTGTCGAAGGCCGCCTTCAGTTTGAAGAGTGGGAAAAAGACGGTCAGCGCCATAATCGATTGCGCGTGGTTGCTGAGCGGACACAGTTTGTAGGTGGATCACGTGGCGGTGGCACGCCTAGTGAAGGCGGTGGAAGCGACTCGGGAGAGCGTGCCGCACCAGCAGCAGCGGATGATGATGACAACACGCCATTTTAAGGGGAATTATGAGAGATAACAAACGAGATGATAAAGGTAAGAAGGCTCAAGGTGGCGACAAACGTCGTTCACGCCACCTAGAGAAGATCACGCATGTGGAACCTAAGGATATTGATTTCTTGGGAAAATTCATGACTGAGCATGGCAAAATTTTGGCTGCGCGTTTGACGGGTGCCACTCCGGTGCAGCAGCGTCAAATCAAGCGGGCAATTCGTCGTGCACGGGTAATGGGTCTTTTACGCTGACCCTGGAGATATCATGGCTAAACAAGTACTTTTAATACAGCAGGTAGACGGCCTCGGTGACGAGGGCGACGTGGTGAAGGTTGCTGAAGGATATGCACGCAACTATCTCGTCCCGAAGAAACTCGCAACAACGGTCACGAAGGCGAGCGAGAAGCAGTTGACTGCTTTGCGCGAACGTCGTGACTCTCGGATCACTGTAGAAACCGAGGCCAATCGGGTTCTCAGCGAAAAAATTGCAACGGCACGTGTGTCGATAGGCGTAAAAGTGGGCGAAGAAGGCAAGTTGTTCGGCTCGGTCACGACGTCAGACATTGCGGCTTCTCTTGCAGAACAGGGTATTGAAGTCGATCGTCATAAGATCGTCCTTGAAAATCCGTTGAAGGAAGAGGGTGACCACACGGTTACAATCAAGCTTCCTCACGGTGCTGAATGCGAACTAAAGGTGACGGTAGCTGCTGAGGGATGAGCGTTTCTGCCCAGGACCCAGGTGCCCCGGCGGCAACACGAATTAGTCGGGTTCCGCCGTATAGTGACGAGGCAGAGCAGGGAGTGCTGGGTTCTATCCTGCTTGCAGCGGACAAGGTTTTGGATCTCTGTTCCGTTCACCGGCTTGGCCCCGAAAGTTTTCATGTCCCCGCGCATCGCGTAATCTACGAGGCGATGCAAGGCATGGCCCTTGAAGGTCATCCGGTCGATTCGTTGACGCTCACTGAGCGTCTTGGACAAACCGGGCAACTCGATCGCATGGGTGGCGCCTTGTTTCTCGACCGCTTGGTCGACGCGACCACGACCTCTGCACATGCGGAGTATTATATCGATATTGTCCGGCAGAAGTTTCTGCTGCGAGCCATCATCGGATCTGCACGTGATGCCGAAACAAAGTGTTATGACCCCGATCTAAACGCCCATGAGTTACTGGGTGCAGTCGAGCAATCCTTTATGGATATCAGCGAAGACCGCGGCTCGGCGACCGCTTCTTGGACGGATCTTGTTGGCGAAACCATGGAGCAAATCGAAACGATCCTGACAACCCGACAGGGTATTCGTGGATTGGCTACTGGGTATACCGATTTGGATCGTACCTTGATGGGTATGCAGTCCGGGAATATGTTGGTGTTGGCTGCGCGGCCGTCGATGGGCAAAACATCTCTAGCCATGAATATCGTGGAGAACGTTGCGTTAGGCGTGAAGGATGTGAATAAACAGCCCCGCGCAGTGGGTGTCTTTAGTTTGGAAATGTCCGCATCGGAGTTGGTGATGCGATTGATTTGCTCACACGCACGCGTGTCTGGATTTAAGATCGCGGGTGGCTATATCTCACAGACCGCTCACGGCTCGCTCGTCGATTCGGCGGATAAGTTGTTGAACGCGCCCATCTATTTGGATGATACACCGGCCTTAGATATCATGGAAGTGCGTGCTCGTGGGCGCCGCATGAAGAAGATGTACGATGTTGAGATGATCGTGGTGGATTACCTCCAGCTATTGAAGTCGGATAAGTGTGCTCGACTCGGTCGAGAACGTGAAATTGCGGACGTATCGGGTCAGCTCAAAGCCATGGCCAAAGAGCTGGGAATACCGGTAATGGTTTTGAGCCAGTTGAGTCGTGCGCCCGAGATACGGGATAAGACGGGGCGACCAAAGCTATCCGACTTGCGTGACTCGGGGTCGATTGAGCAGGATGCCGATGTGGTCATGTTGCTGCGTCGTCCGAGTCGTTATCCGGAAGACGAAGAGTACGATGATAAACGGTTGGCTATCCTTGATGTTGCCAAGCATCGAAACGGTCCGACAAACGAGAACCTGCGACTCGACTTCGAAGATGAGTTCATGCGCTTTACTGATCGCTCTCGGGGGGTTGATGCTGAAGAGCCTGCCCCGTTCGACGAGGATGTGGATATCGTATGAGGCTGGTACGGCTTTGGGGTCTATCTTTTCTGTGTCAGATTTTGCTCGGCCATCAGGCTGCTACAGCGGGCCCCATCAAGACCGTCGCTGTCAAACATTTGGGTGGACCGCCGATCGAAAGCGCGTTTGTTCTCGCCCATCTTGTTTCCAAAATTGGAGATGAGTACGATAGCTATCGGGTAACGCGTGACGTCGAAGCGTTGTACAAGACTCATCGTTTTAGCTATGTGGGCGTTGAAATGTTGCCGGGGGACCGCTCCAAGGGCGTGGGTCTCATTTATCACGTGCACACGCGAATGATTCTGAAGGGGTCTCCTACACTCAAAGGAAATAAGAAATTTCGGGACGGGAAGGTTCAGGATTTGTTGAATCTGACGAATGGAGATTTTATTGATGACGCGTCTGTCGCTCTGCGTGCGGCGGTGATTCGCGATGAGTATCGAAAAAAACTGTATCCAGACGCCACCGTTGTTGGGGAGATGACGGTCGTGGATGAAGATGCAGGTTTCGCGACACTCCGCTTTACGATCAAAGAAGGTCGGCGCGTGAAGGTTGGCGATGTTGTCTTCGAGGGGAACACGGTGTTTACCGATTCGGACCTTCGGCCATCCATCAAAACGAAGCGTCTGCTGAACCCGTTCAGCTGGTTCTCTCGTCAGCCCTATGAAGAGGAGAAGCTTCAACTTGGGTTGGATGCGATTCGTGATAAGTACCAGAATGTTGGCTACCTAGATGTTGTGGTGAGCCCACCGGTCCCCACTCGGCGAGAAGAGGGCACCGCCACCGATTTGGCTATCTCTATTAACGAGGGGCGTGCCTATGAGTTTGGTGAGGTCGATATCAGAAATGTGACCTTGTTTCCAAATATCGAAATCGAAGATCTCGTCACGTTTCAGCCAGGTGACGTAGCGGCGATGGATGCTCTCCGTCGTTCGCGCACCGCGATACAGTTGTTTTACGGGAACCGCGGCTATATCAACGCGGATGCTCGACCTGTGTTGTCTGCCGACGAAAAAACTGGGCTTGTTGATGTAAAATTCATGATCCGCGAAGGGGACCTAGTTAAGATACGGAATGTCTATATTCGGGGAAATACAGTGACCCGCGACAAGGTCGTTCGACGTGAACTGGGGATCTTTCCGGGCGATGACTATCACCTGCAGAAAGTGAAGCAGAGCGAAAACAATATCAGGCGATTGGGCTTCTTCTCGACAGTGGTTTCGTTTGACGAGCGTTTGCCTGATGCGCAACAACGAGATCTGATTTTTCGAGTCGAAGAAAAACAAACCGGGCAGTTTATGGTCGGTGCGGGTTTTTCATCGATCGACAAAGTGGTGGGCTATATGGAGTTCCAACAAGGAAACTTCGATCTTTTCGGCTGGCCTCCGACCGGTGGTGGTCAGAAGTTGAAGCTTAGTTTGTCGACGGGCTCGACCCGCAACGAATATTCCTTGTCGTTTATCGAACCGTGGTTTCTCAATGAACGACGTTCGTTGGGCGTCGATCTCTTTCGCCGGGAACTCAAATATCCTGATTATGACGCTAAGCGGACCGGTGTGAAGTTTCGATATACCGTGCCTCTATCCTGGGGTGACAATAATCGAGTGACGGCCTCATACCGACTCCAGCAGGTCGAAGTGACAGATGTTGCGGATACCAACGAATACTTTCTGGCTGATGGAGAGTCCTTCTATTTCTCTGAGGAGCAGAATGAGTTACAGAGCACGGTGGGACTGGGATTTACTCACGACACGCGTGATAATTATTTCGTTCCAACAGACGGGTCACGTGTGCGAATCAATGGCGACTTGACGGGTGGTCCGTTTGGCGGGGAGGCCAACTTCATGGAGCTGCGCTTTGACGCTAACCGATTCATTCCCGTCTGGGGAGGGCATGTCGTGAGTTTCCGAGGCCAGTATCATGTTATTGATCCTTTCGGCGATACGGAGGAAGTCTCGATCTTGGATCGCTATTATTTGGGTGGTGGGAAGTCGTTGCGAGGGTTCGAGTGGCGAGATGTGGGGCCGAAAGCGTTCCGTATCGACGACGGTGCATCCGACGAGGTGATTCATCGGCCGGTGGGAGGTCAGACCAGAGCGGTGGCTTCGGCTGAGTACACGATTCCAGTTTCTGATGGTTTGCGCTTTGCTGTCTTTATCGACGCGGGTAATGTCTATGAGGATTCGTTTGCGTCAGATTTTAGTGAATATGCTGCGAGTGCAGGTGTAGGGGTGAGGTTGGATGTCCCAGGATTCCCGATTCGCTTGGACCTAGCAACGGATCTTCGGAAGGACGATGAGTTTACTGAAACCGATACGTGGAGTTTTAATATCGGATTTTGATTAGTTTTATAAAGGAGCCTGACATGTTGAAAATGCTATTTGCGATGATGGTAACGAGTTTTCTGATGACCGGAGCTGTTTCCGCCGAACAAAAAATTGCCGTTGTGAATGTGGCGAAACTACTTGAGTTTTTTCCTTCGGCGATTGATGCAGACGCTGAGTTGAAAATCGCCGCGGCTGAAGCGACGGCCGAGACGAAAAAGATGCGAGAAACCCTGATTGGGTTGCGCGAGAAATTTCTCTTGGCACGCGATGAATCGCGAATCAAGTCTCTCAGTCCAACTGCTCGTCAGAAAAAGGAAAAGGCTGCGGAAGATATCTTGATGCAGTTCAAGCAGCTTGAGATTAAACTGCCCAAGACACTGCAGGCGCGAAAGCGCAGTTTGTCGGAACTCCGTTCGGTGAAGACGGGTTCTGTGATGGCTGAAGTTGGCGAGTTGGTTGAAGCTTACGCAAAAATCGAAGGGTTTGATATGGTCGTCGATTCCAGCGGCAGTCCGCCGCGAGGAATAGGGCTCGTGTTGTACGCCAACGACAAAGTGGATATCACGTCTGCACTAATTGCCAAATTTAAATAGGCTTGAGAGAGGTCCGATATGCAGCTATCACTTCAGGAAATAGCGGATAAGTTGGGCGCTGAGCTTGACGGTGACGGCTCGATTTGTATCAACGGGTTGGCGGGTTTGCGTCAGGCACGTTCTGACGAGATTGCCTTTATGGAAGATGCTGCCTATGCGTCCCACGTCAGTTCGACGCAGGCGGGCGCGGTCATTGTGCCATCCGATTTTGATGGTGCGAGCTCGTCTGCCTTGCTGCGGTCAACGTCTCCTCGATCGGCATTTTGGGAATTGGTCCCCGTCTTTTCTCCTCCGCCTGTTGTTCCAAAAGCGGGTATTCACCCCACGGCTTATGTATCACCTGATGCCACCGTCGCTGATGACGTGCACGTGGGTCCATGTGCAGTCATCGAGGCGGGAGCGCGAGTCGGGGCGGGTTCTAGAGTAGGCGCGGGAACTTATTTGGGTGACCATGCCTTGATTGGCGCTGATGTATTGCTTTATCCGAATGTGACGATCCGTGAATACTGCGAAGTAGGCGATCGAACGATTGTCCATAGCGGTGCGGTGATTGGTGGCGATGGGTTTGGTTATGACGTGGATACGTCGGGACCGGTTCCGATCGTGGCGAAGATCCCGCAGCTCGGAATTGTTGTGATAGGCACCGATGTAGAGGTCGGTAGTAACGCTGCGATTGACCGCGCCTGTTTCGGGGCGACGCGGATCGGGAATCATGTGAAAATTGATAACCTCGTTCAAGTAGGCCACAACACCCGCATCGGTGACTACTCTGGTTTGATCGCGCAAACCGGCATTGCGGGCAGCAGCTTGATCGGCTCTGGCGTCACCATGTGGGGACAGACCGCCATGAGCGGGCATGTCAGTGTCGGTGACGGCTCGACGGTTTATGCCCGTGGAGTTGTGACTAAAGACATTCCGCCGGGCAGTAAGGTTCTCGGGTTTCCTGCTATGGATCGTCGCGAGGAACTGAAGCGCCAAGCGTCGCTGGGTCGCGTTCCGGAGTTGCGGACCAAGGTTAAGGAGTTGGAGAGGCGTTTGGCTGACCTTGAGTCCGGATCTGATACGTGAAGATCTTTGTGACAGGTGGTGCAGGCTACATCGGTAGTGTCACCACCGAGCTCTTGCTCGATGCCGGGCACGATGTCGTGGTATTCGATAATCTCGAGGACGGACATCGGGATGCCGTGGATGAGCGCGCTCGATTGATCGAGGGCGATCTTCGGAACCGAGAGGATATCTCGTCTGCTATGGCCGACGTCAACCCAGACGCGGTCGTGCACTTTGCCGCTTATGCCCAAGTCGGCGAATCGATGGAGTATCCAGAGAGGTACTTTCAAAACAACGTAGTGGGGGGGGTGAACTTAGTCTCCGCGATGTTGGAGCAGGATGTTGAAAAGATTGTGTTCTCGTCAACCTGCGCCACTTATGGAAGTCCTGAAGAGGTACCCATCTCCGAATCTGAAAGCCAGATCCCGGAAAATCCGTATGGAGAGTCGAAATTGATGCTCGAAAAAATGCTCGGCTGGCATCAGCAACGACAAGGGTTGAAGCCTGTCTTCCTGCGCTACTTTAATGCCTGTGGAGCCACAGAGAAATTTGGTGAGGATCATGACCCGGAAACGCATATTATTCCTGTCATCTTAGAGGTTCCGTTGGGGCAGCGTGAAAAGATCTGCATTTTTGGGGATGACTATGACACGCCTGACGGCACCTGCGTTCGGGATTACATTCATATAGCGGATTTGGCGCAAGCGCATATCCTCGCCCTTACGCAGGATGTAACCGGACCGTTCAATTTGGGGAACGGATCTGGTTATTCCGTGAAGCAGCTGATTGATGTGGCGGAAGAGGTCACGGGGCGCGAGATCGCGCGCGAGGTCTTGGCGCGTCGTCCGGGGGACCCCGCCACACTGATCGCTGATTCGACCCGTGCCCGAGAGGTGCTGGGCTGGGATCCGCAATTCCCAGACGTCCGCACCATCATTCAGAGTGCGTGGGAGTGGCATCAGGCTCACCCGAACGGATATGCTCAATGACCCGTAGCGCAGCTGAGGCTGTGGGCGCGCAACTGCTCGCTTGTCGCGAAACCTTGGCGGTGGCGGAATCCTGTACTGGCGGTTATTTGGGTCATCTCTGCACCCTCGTTCAGGGAAGCTCGGATTGGTTTCTCGGCGGTATCATTTGCTACGCCAACGAGGTGAAAACGCGCGAACTTGGGGTTTCCGAGGAGATGTTGGAGGATGTGGGGGCGGTGAGCGAGCCGGTTGCTCGTCAGATTGCCCATGCTGTCCAAGAGCGCTTCGGCTCGTCGTGGGGAATCGGGATTAGCGGTATCGCAGGCCCCAATGGGGGCACGCCAGAGAAGCCTGTGGGCTTGGTTATGATCGCTATTGCGGGGCCGGATGGGGTGAGGGTTGAGCGTTGCCAGTTCCATGGTGACCGATTAGCCATCAAACAGCAGGCTGCTGAACATGCCCTCGAACTCGTGCTGAGGCGCTCGACGACCGATAGTTGAGTCTTCTGGCTAAGGACACGTTGACAGTCCAAGGCTCTCTGTCTAGCATGTATCGAACGCTAGTAAAGGACGTTAAAAATGGCAAAAAAAGCACCTAGAAAACCAGTACCCACCAACCTCGACGAGGTTATTGCACAGATTCAACAAGAATTTGGTGACGGCTCGATCATGAAGCTTGGCGACACCACGATCGCACAAGATGTGACCGCGGTCTCTACAGGCTCGTTCTCTCTTGATATGGCGCTAGGCATAGGCGGCCTCCCGCGTGGTCGCGTGGTTGAAATTTATGGTCCGGAGTCCTCAGGAAAGACGACGATGACCTTACATATCGTGGCGAATATTCAGAAAAACGGCGGAACGGCTGCTTTTATTGATGCTGAGCATGCGATGGATCCTAAGTACGCAGCGGCTCTAGGTGTTAATCTTGATGAATTGTTGGTGTCACAGCCCTCATCTGGCGAAGAAGCGTTGTCCATCGCGGACACCTTGATTCGGAGTGGTGCGGTGGAATTGGTGGTTATCGATTCGGTGGCGGCCTTGGTGCCACGGGCAGAGCTGGAAGGCGGCATGGGTGATTCTCATGTGGGTCTGCAAGCGCGTTTGATGTCTCAAGCATTACGGAAGCTCACAGGGATATTAAATACATCCAATACGATCTGCCTGTTTACGAACCAAATTCGTGAAAAGATTGGCGTGATGTTCGGTAGTCCTGAGACGACACCGGGCGGTCGTGCGTTGAAATTCTATTCCTCTGTTCGCTTGGACATCCGAAAAATCGGCTTGCTCAAGGATGCGACCGGCAAAGTCTACGGGAACCGTACTCGCGTAAAAGTCGTGAAGAACAAAGTTGCGCCTCCCTTTACAGAAGCCGAATTCGATATCCTCTACGGCCATGGCGTCTCTTGGGCCGGCTCGGTTCTGGATACCGCGCTCGTGCATGGATTGGTCGATAAGCGTGGCTCGTGGTTGTCCTTCGATGGCGAACAGTTGGGGCAGGGGCATGACGCTTCACGCACCAACCTTGAGGGTGACCCTGAGTTGCTCGAAAAGATGATTGGAAAAATCAAAGCGAAGCTACAGGGCGGTGAACCTGAGACCAAGAAGGCCAAAAAAGCCAAAGACGAGCCTGCTGCAGCGGACTCGAAACCGGCTAAAGCCTGATTCGTACCGGCTGTGCGTAGCGGCCTAGTTTAGTTGGAGAGTTTTCCATGAACGCATCCATAACCGGAGCAGAGCTCCGAAAAATGTATACCTCTTTTTTCGAGAGCAAAGGGCACACCACCATTTCTGGTGCATCCCTGATTCCGGAGAACGACCCGACCGTGCTCTTTACCACGGCCGGTATGCATCCCTTGGTTCCTTACCTCTTAGGGGAAGATCATCCAGCAGGATCGCGCTTGTGCAATGTGCAAAAATGCATTCGCACAGGGGACATTGATGACGTGGGCGATTTGTCGCATCTCACTTTTTTCGAGATGCTGGGAAATTGGTCGCTCGGAGACTACTTTAAAGAAGAGGCGATTCAGTGGTCGCATGAGTTTCTGACCTCGGACAGCTATCTCGGGTTCCGTCCTGAGCAGTTGCATGTCACCGTGTTTGAAGGCAATGAGAATATCCCGAAGGACAACGAGTCAATCGGGTATTGGAAAGCCCTAGGCATTCCGGAGGACCGAATTTACGCCTTACCGATGAAAGACAATTGGTGGGGGCCCGCGGGAAATACTGGGCCGTGTGGTCCGGACACAGAGATGTTTGTCGATACTGGCAAAGACGCCTGTGGGAGCCGTTGTCGGCCAGGGTGTTCGTGCGGAAAATATTTTGAAATCTGGAACGATGTCTTCATGCAGTACGAGAAAACATCCGAAGGAGAGTATGTGCCGCTGTCGCGAAACAACGTGGATACGGGCATGGGCGTTGAGCGGACCATCGCCATGTTGCAGGGTCGACGGACGGTGTATGAGACAGAGTTGTTTGAGCCCATTTTGGCATCCATCAGTGAGCATTCCGGCAAAAAGATGGATGAATCGGAAGACGTCACGGTCGCGTTTCGGGTGGTCGCGGATCATCTGCGCAGTGCCACTTTCATCATGGGTGACCCCCGTGGCGTTAAGCCGGATAACCTGGGACAAGGATACGTCTTGCGTCGATTGATTCGGCGGGCTGTTCGGTTCGGGAAAAAATTGGGACTCTCGGAAGGCTTTGGTGCGCCGATAGTAAACGTGATCGTTGATCATTATCAAGATGCGTACCCTGAGCTTGCTGCCAATCGCGAGATGATCGTCAAAGAGCTGACCTCAGAAGAAGAGAAATTCGAGAAAACCTTGTCGCGCGGCACGGATCATCTCGAGAAGATTTTGGGCAAGATGAAAGAGTTCAATCAGACGGAGCTTGCGGGCAAGCAAGCGTTTAAGCTGTTTGATACCTACGGCTTCCCGCTTGAATTCACTGAAGAGATTTGTGGTGAAAACGAGATTGGTGTGGATCGTGTTGGTTACGAGAAGGCGAAGAAGAAGCATCAAGAAGCCTCTAAGAAGGGGGATCAGGCGTTTAAGGGTGGATTGGCAGATCATTCAACTGCCACAACCGCCTTACACACCGCGACCCATCTCCTACATAAGAGTTTGCAGACGGTATTGGGCGATCACGTTCGTCAACGCGGGTCAAACATCACGCCTGAGCGTCTGCGCTTTGATTTCTCTCATCCACAGAAGGTGACACCCGAAGAGATCGATCAGGTGCAGAGCCTCGTCAACGAACAGATCCAAGCAAAGCTGCCGGTAAGCATGTCGGTCACGACACTCGATGCCGCGCGTTCAAGTGGCGCGATGGCCCTGTTCGATGGAAAGTATGACGAGCAGGTGAAGCTGTATCAGATTGGCGATTTTTCGTTGGAAGTCTGCGGGGGACCGCATGTCGAGAATACACAAGACTTAGGATCCTTCCGGATCGTGAAGGAGCAAGCCTCGAGTGCGGGTGTACGTCGTATTCGGGCCGTACTCGAATAGCGAGGTGGATGATGGCGGAACGCTCATCAAACGAGATTGTCTGTGAGCAGTGCGGGGAAGATTCGCTCGTCCGCAAGGAGCCCGTATTTGATGGGTTTACCAAAGTGGGCGAGCAGTTTGTTTGTCTCTCCTGCGGGCATGTCTATCCCGATGAA
Source organism: uncultured Gemmatimonadales bacterium (assembly GCA_964196025.1). GTDB lineage: Bacteria > Verrucomicrobiota > Kiritimatiellia > CAXMRT01 > CAXMRT01 > CAXMRT01. The sequence continues at coordinate 43,898 of CAXMRT010000242.1, forward strand.
GCCTCGACACCGTTTAAGGCCGGGCGCCGCGATCCAGTGTTGTTCTCTGAGTCGGATAAAGCGCCAAAAGTCGATCTGTTTGAGGACAATGAAAAACAGCGTTTCTGCCGCTATTGCGAGTTTTATACCGTCAACCCCTTCATCCAGCGTTGTGACAAGCACGACAAAGAGGTCGAGGCGACGGACATCTGCGTGTCGTTCAAGCGCAAGCCTGATGATGAGATCGAAGAGGCGGACGAAAGCCCTTCCTTGTCGGATCTATTCTGATTTACAGCGTGGTGTTAGCGGTTTACTCCGCCTGAAACGACAGCTGTGCCTGTTCAATCGCTTCTTGCACCATTGACTTGGTAGGTGCGGCGGGCAGCAACACAGGACGATTGCGGTCTTTGCCGTAGACCACGTACATGGGGACGCCGGCGCGGCCAAACTTTTTCAGGTAGGCCAAAATCTCAGACCCTTTCAGCGTCCAGTCCGCCTGCACCGCAATCACATCCTCAGCACTTAACAAGGGGATTATTTCATCGGTGTGTAGGACAAACGCTTCAATCGTTTTACAGTTCCCGCACCAATCTGCGGTAGCATCGACAAAGATGACCTTGTCGGATTCCAAGGCGGTATCCAGCCCTCCATTTTTGAAGGGGACCCAGTCGATCGGTCCGTCGTGTGATTTCGGGTCGCTTGCGGTGGGCAGAACATACGTGTCGTTGCGCCACTCGACCTTGTCTTCGAGGATTCCAAGCCAGCAGGTGATCACAATGGCGAGTACCAGGACTTTGGTGATCAGGCGGCTACGCGGTTCGTTTGCTGGGCCATGGAAAGCGCCGATCAGCCAGCAGGCAAAGCCTAGCAAAGCGAGCAATAGAACCATGTTGACGACTCCGTCGGCACCTCGAAATGCGCGGATGATGTAGAGTCCGGCGATGGATGTGAATATCATGAGGAAGCCCATGATTTGTTTGAAGCGTTCCATCCACATGCCTGGCTTGGGAATGAGTTTTAGCCAGTCAGGACGATAGGTGAGGAGGAGGAACGGAGCGGCTAACCCAGCGCCTAGGGTAACGAACAGCAAAATCTGGTTGAGAGGCGTTTGTGTGAAGGCGGCACCCATAGCGCCCGCGATGAATGGGCCGGAGCACGGAGTGGAGAGGAGCGTGGCTAGGAGTCCGTTAAAGAACGCGCCGCCGAGTCCGTGTTTTTGTGCGAGTTGTTGCGTGGGATTTGTGAGGCGGGAATCGACACTGAGAGAAAAGACTCCCAGCATGCTCATTCCCATCACAAACATCAGGCAGGTCATCAGGATCACAAAAGGCAGGTTTTGTAGCTGGAACCCTTGTCCGAGATCCTGCTTGAGTACCTGTTGGGTGATAATGACGATGGCGGCGATACCGAGGAAGGAGACAATCACGCCTAGCGTGTAGGCCCAGCCTAGGCTGCGTAGTCGTTTTGGGGATTCTGATGCATGTTCGACGAAGCTCATGACCTTGATGCCGATGACGGGCAGGACGCAGGGCATGATATTGAGGATGATGCCGCCCAGAAAGGCGCTTAGCAATAACCAGAGCATCGAGTTGTTGCTGCCTTCGCTGCTGATGGGGGCGAAGGTGGACTCGGTTGTGGCAGGATCGGACGTTGCGGTGGAGAGTTCTGGCAAGACCGTCAGGGTGTAAGTGTTTGTGACGCCGTGTTGCAAGCAGACATCGTTGCATACTTGCCACGTACTTGTGTAGGTGAGCTCGAGAGGCGCGGTTAAGGGTTTGGTTAAAGTCAGGGTTTTCCAGAGTGTTACAGAGTCTACATACTCCGCATTTTTGAGCACCTCATCAAACTTGTGATGCGGCGGGTAAGTCGTGGGGCCGGCGACCAAGCCTTCTGGCAGGTTCCATTCCACCAAGGTGGGCATGCCGATCTCGGGCTTGTCCGTGTAGATGTACCAGTTGGGTTCGATGGTGTACTCCAGGCCGATGCGGATCTGCTGGGGATTGTCGGGGAGTTCGTCGACGACCACTTTGGTTTTGATAAGGCTTTCTTTGGCGGGGGTGTCAGAGCCCGTGTTGAGGCTGAAGGCCGTGTCGGCTTTGGGCGCACTGAACTGTGCGAGTGCGTGGAGGGGTAGTGAGAGCACCAAGGCGACGAGGAGAAAACGTTGAGAGCGTAGGTTTATCATATCAATGCTGAGGACGTGGGCCCTCATCCTTTCAGGTTGTTTATCTCACGTGTGGGCGCGTACCGGCTGCGGGTTCTTAAGCAGTGGGTGCGGGTCACTTCTTTAACCTATTACACAGATCGCACCACTGCTCAACGCTTAAGCGTTCGGGCCGGATGCGACTATCTAGATTCATCGAGTCCAGGATGGCGCGCGTGGTATCGGTATCCCGCTGCAGTCGTCCCGGTGCTCCTCTTAAAGTCGTTGCCAATTGTTTTCGCCTGTATTGAAATGCGTACTTTGTTAATTCGAACAGCAGTCCCTCGTCTTTACATTCTGCTCGGGGCTTGGATAATTTCACAAAACGGACGATTGCTGAGGTGACTTCGGGTCGGGGCCAAAAGCAGTTGGGCGAGACAACGTGGGCAATCGAGACGTCATAGCGATACTGACTCCAGATGCTGATGGCATTGTAGTCCTTATTGCCAACTGACGCGGTTAGGCGTTGAGCAACCTCGTGCTGGAGAAGCGTGACAATGCGTTCGGGAGCTTTTGGGGATAGAACGAGGTCAACCACGATGCGTGAGCCCACCGAGTAGGGCAGGTTCGCAACCACCTTGTTGATGCCTGACTCCAGCACCGCGTCCATATCAAGTTTTAGGGCGTCCTCTTGTTGCAGGTGTAAATTGTCGTTGCCATCAAATCGATCGACCAGATGATCGTAGAGGCGTTTGTCGAGTTCAACTGCCCAGACCCGTTGTGTGGTGGCGATGAGCTGTTCAGTGAGAACGCCGAGGCCTGCACCAATCTCGAGGACTTGGTCGTCGGGCTGAAGGTCGGCTGCGCGTGTGATGACATCGAGGACGCCGCGTTCGACAAGAAAGTTTTGGCCGAGCCCGCGGTTCGGGCGGATCTTTAGTCGCGTCAAGACAGCGCGGACGTCTGCGAGGCTGGTTAAATTATCGTCCATTATCTGCCCATGGATTTTTTCGGCGGCAGAGTCGGCTGGCCGTGCGGATTGCTGCGACCATACTTGTGGCGCTAGCGATGTTTTTGCCGGCGATGTTGAAAGCGGTACCGTGATCGGGCGAGGTTCGAACAAACGGCAAGCCGAGCGTCAGGTTGACGCCCTTATCGAAGGCGAGCATCTTGAGTGGTGCGAGACCTTGATCGTGGTACATCGCGACCACTGCGCCGTATTCGCGTTTGCGGGCGTAGTGGAAGACCGTGTCCGCAGAGACCGGTCCGACGATTTCGACGCCGAGGTCGGGTAATTTTTTTAGGGCGGGAGCGATCAAGTCGATTTCTGCTCGACCGATGGCGCCGCCGTCACCCGCATGCGGGTTGAGTCCGCAGACCGCAATGCGAGCCGGCGCGGCACCTAGCCACTCGAGGGCTTGAGCGGTAAATGTCACCGCCCGTTGGATGCCTTCGGTGGTGAGGAGCGATTCAACTGAGCTGATTGGAACATGGCGGGTTGCGAGCGTAACCCGCAGTGCGCCGCCGATTAGCATCATCTCCACATCTCGGTTTCCGGACCAGTCTGCAAGCATTTCGGTGTGGCCGGGATAGTCGATCTTGGCGCGCATCAGTCCTTCTTTACAGATAGGGGCGGTGACGATGCCGTCGAGTTTGTGCTGCATGCATAGTTTGACCGTTGCTCGAATGCCGTGGACTGCGGCGCGGGAGGCCGGGGCGCTGGCCACACCTAGGGTGGGGGTGATGCGTGGGGTTTTTGGCGGCTCCCACGTCTGAACGGGTGCTGTGGGCTTGCCGGAATCTGGATTCCAAATGGGGGGCAGTTTGATTTTCTGGCGGCGGCATTCACGACGGATGATATCGCGTGATCCGACAAGGACAAGTTTGAGAGATTCCGGCCAGTCAACGGCGGCGGCGGCCTTGATCGCGGTTTCTGGCCCGATGCCACCCGCGTCGCCGAGAGTGATGCCTAGGGTTGTGGGCTTTCTCATCGGAAAGACGTGATAGGGATGATGTCGATGTAGGCATCGGCCCGCATGGTTTTTAGCCACACGGCATACAACCGCGCTTCTTCTTTCTTATAGAGGCGACTTTCCAGTGCGGCTTGCACGTCTTCGAATGGCTCGAAGCCTGCAGCCGTGCGGCCTTCCAATTTGATGATGTACAGTTGATCGCCGGTGTCAACAATTGGGCTGACCTCGCCTTTTTTGAGTAGGTCGACGGCATCCCCAATTTCTTTGCGGAGCTCCTTGGGTTCGATGCTGCCCCAGTCGCCCCCTTTTTTTGCGTAGAAGCCTTGGGAGACGACGCGTGCTAGGCTTGCGAAATCGTCGCCCTTTTTGAGCTGATCGAGAATGTTTTTGGCTTTCTGCTCTTGAGAGACCCGCGATTCTGGATCGGGGATATCGAGGACGATCATTCGTATATGTACAGAACTGTCAGTGGTGAAGCGCGTTTTCTCTTCTTCATAAGAGGCGCGGACGAGCTTAGGCGATACCTTCACTCGGCCTTGCAGCGTGCGGCTGCGCATGGAACGTACAATGATGCTCTCTCGTTGTTGGTCGCGCAGCTGTCCCATTGTCATTCCCTGCTTAAGGAGATCTTCTTGAAGCAGCTTGCTGTCTCCCTTATAGCGAGCCTGGACGAGGTCTGTAATGCGATCGTCGATAGCTTTATCGGGCAGACTGCCGCCTTCTTCGGTGAATGCACTGACAATGAGCTTGTTATTGATGAGCGTATCGAGGACCTGAAGGTAGGACGTGCGTAGTTCCATCTGAAGTTTGGGGCCAGACAAGTTTCGGCGCAATTCCGCCTCGATCGGGCGGCGCGCCCGCAGGACGTCGCCTTGGAAGATTGCCGCATCATTGACGTAGGCCGCTATCCCATCAATCATAATAGGATCCGCTGCCTGCGAGGTGTTCAGGCTGAGTATGGCCAGAAGTGCTAGAATGAATGGTGACTTCAAAGTGTTATTCCTGACTGAATAGTTGTTTCTGATGTAAAATCGGCCCGAAGTATCTCAAAATGGGAGGCATACGGCAACGGCAAAATAGACAGGTTGACACTCTCGCGAAAACTGGTCTATACTTTCCGACGCTGTTCATAACCACGGCAAGATCAACGTGATCTGGTTATAACGCGGTGCACAACGCACGCCTGATGATTCAGGACCTCCACAAACACGAGAAGGGTTAGTTTTATGAGTATTCTAGGAGTATTTCGCAAGGCATTTTCGGACAGTGAGTCCGGTACTAGTACGGCAGTAATTGATGCGACGGCGCTGTTCGCCGCGCAGAGTGGAAATTCACGTCCGCGTCCCCCTGAGCAGGTACAGCTCTTGAAGCGTTTGGCTGAGTATGGCCAGAAGGAAGAGTTACGTTTGATTGCTGTTTTCGATTCACGGCCATTACGTGAATCTCCAAACGGTGAAGACTTTCGTGACGTCACCACGTACTACACGACTCAGTCGGAAACGATGGACGATCTGATGATGCGCGTGTTCAAGAAGGTGGGGTCGAGTTCGATGGTCGTCACTAGCAACCAAACGGTTGAGGCTAAGATCCTTCGTACAGGTGCGCAGGTTATGAGTCCGGTAACATTTAAAAAAGCCTTGGACGGTACGGTTGGTAAAACCCGCCAAGGGAATTCAAACCGTCGTTCAGGTCGACGGAATCGCAGTGAGCGTGCGCCGCGCACTGAGGCTCCAAAGAATGAAGATCCGATTCTCGACATGATCGACCCTATATAGGGGCGATAAATGAAATTGAAGTTACTAACTATGCTTGTGGCCTGCTTGGGCGCGGGTGTTGTAATTGCGACGTTCACGAGTTGTGAGACTCAGTCCGCGAATGCCACCGTTCGGATTTCCCCGTCGTCAGCCAGTCTCAGTCGTAGTCAATCCGTCTCGCTAACAGCGTCTGGCGGCTTCGATTATAAGTGGAGTCTAGGAGATGACACGATAGGGACGCTCTCGAGCCGTGATGGTGCGACGGTTGTCTATACCAGTCGTCATTCTCCGAATGCGGGCGATACGAATAAGCCGAACAGTGTCATCTCTCAGGTCGTGACGGTGGTCTCGACTATCGAAGGGGCTTCCGCCACGACTACCAATAGCACCTCGCTGTCGACCTCTGCTGAGGCGTTCATCACTCACCTGTGAGTACTGGGCGAGACCTTATGTCTTCTCTGCGCATTGACAGTCGTCAGAACCCGCGAATCAAAGATGCCGTTCGGCTGCGACAACGGTCGCATCGAAACAAAAGCGGGCTCATGTTGATCGAGGGCTATCGGGAGCTAAAGCGAGCCTTGGACAACGAGGTCGCGATCCAGTCTTTGTTTTATTGCCCGGACGCGTACATAGGGGAAAACGAGCCTGTATTGGTCGCACGGTGTGCCGACGCAGGTGCGGAGCTGCTGGAATGCAGTCCGGAAGTTTTCGAAAAGCTGAGCTATCGGGATCGGCCTGAAGGTTTGGTTGCTGTTTGTCCGCAGATTGGGACCCGCTTAGCAGACCTTCACTTGTCTGAGTCACCCCTGATCATCATTGCTGAAGCCGTGGAGAAGCCCGGAAACCTGGGAACGATCTTGAGATCGGCCGATGCAGCAGGCGTCGATGCCGTTATTGTCTGTGATCGATGCACCGACCTAGGAAACCCCAATGTAGTCCGTGCGAGTATCGGGACCTTGTTTACGGTGCCAGTGGTTGAGGCGACGACGGCCGAAACGCTCGCGTGGGTCAAGGAGCAGGGAATTGCCATAATGGCGGCCACTCCTGCTGCTGAGAAGCTGCATACCGAAACTGATATGACGCAAGCCGTGGCGATTGTTGTTGGGACCGAGCAGGTGGGCCTGACCGACACGTGGCTAAAGGAGTCGACGCTGAACGTGCGGCTGCCGATGTATGGGCAGGTGGATTCCCTGAATGTCGCAGCAGCCACGACGATTCTTCTCTACGAAGCCGTACGACAACGTCACTTGTCTTCTTGAGGCGTGATCGGGTTGCGGGGGCGCGAGCCCTACGGGTCACACGCACTACACAAGCACCCATACCTTAGAAAAGGGTATTCTGGTGGTGGTGGGTCTTGTGTAGTGCGTCTTACCCAGCGGGAAGGCGCTCACGCTGCATGCGTGATTGGGTTGTGGGGGCGCGAGCCCTGCGGGTCACACGCACTACACAAGCACCCATACCTTAGAAAAGGGTATTCTGGTGGTTGTGGGTTGGTGGGTGGGAACTCGGGCGTTTATCTCG
>CAXMRT010000243.1:0-9982 GCA_964196025.1 uncultured Gemmatimonadales bacterium
AATAGGGTCCATGCCAACGCGATGATAGACAGCCCCGGTGCTCGTTGTGGCTGCTGGGCGCGGCTATTGCCGATCAGATAGCAGATCAGTGCCGTGAATGAGAGGATCGATGTGGATGTGTAGGCCCAAGAGTCAGCGCAGCCGAATAGCCAAGGGGAGAGAATGATGACTGTTCGGACAAGGAAGCGTGATGCTGGGATCCACACGGTTGACGGATGTGTCGATTGTGTAGGGCGAGTCACGTTCAAAGGGAAACGGAGGTGCGCATAGGGTCAGGGGGTTGGGGCGATGTTCAGGCCGGCGGAAACGGATGGTTTGATAAATTCGGCAAGTCGCGCGAGAAAGCTCGATCCGACAACAAGTGTGTCGCCGGGTTTCATATAGACGGGCGCGGTTTTTCCTAGCGAGATGTCTTTGAGGTTGCATGGTTCGACTGACTGTCCGCGATCGGTTTCGCGGACGATGTAGGAGTTTTCGCCCCGAGCGCTAGCCGTTAGCCCACCTGCCAAGGCCATCGCGCGAGTGGTGTCGACTACTTGGTCGTCCTGAAGATTGAACGAACCGGGCCTATTGACATAGCCGAGGACATAGATGTATTGCTGCGTTTTTGGTGGGACCGTGATGATGTCGTTGTTCAGAATGACGATGTTTGATTTGAGATCACTGGTATTCATGAGGTCCGAGAGTTTGATCGAAATTAGTTGTGGGGCGGCCTCCGAAGGGGTGCCTGCCTGTGCTGCGGATTTTCGAATGACGTATACGCGACTGCCGTGATTGTCGGCGAGCCCGTTTGCTCTTGCGAGGAGTTCAAACAGTGTCGTGCGGTTTTGCTTTAAAACGTAACGATCGGGGTCTTCGACTGCGCCGGTGACGATGACGGATACGCTATTGTATTCACTTACAGTGACGGCAACGTCTGGGTTTTTGAGGAATTTTTTGCTGTAGGCGGACTTGATTGCAATGCGACATTGGTCGGTTGTCAACCCTGCGCACTGGAGCTTGCCCGCGAGAGGGAGGTTGATAGTGCCGTTGTCGGTGAGCTTGAGTCGTACGATGCTGTTTTTGTCTGGGCGTTCCAGCGCGGGGATGCTGATTTCCAGAGTATCACCCGGGCCGATTCTGTAGTCATCGTGTTGGAGATGGGGGACGGACTGGAATCGTCGAATAAGGATATCGCGGTCAACGTTGCTGACCCGGTCAGGATTTGCGGAGGGGATCCCCTGAGGAAGGTCGACGCTGCGTTTGGTTCGCGTTCGTCCGAGATCTTGGCGTGAGCACCCTGCGAGTGTCGTGATCACCAAGGCGCAGAAAACCGCGTTATGAACGTGACGACGCATTGGAGCTTTTCTCATGACTGCGCTTTCTCTATTCAGGGACTCACGACCGGTGGTGGGTCGGGAGGTGTGATAATGGGCGGGTCGGGTGGAGGAGGAGGGGGTGGCGGCTTCGAGGGTGGGTCGGGTGGAACCCGGCGAATGGGATCTGGAGGGTTATCATTGATGCGCGCCAAGACGGGGGCGCTAGACACGAGGCCGCCGTTGAAGAGGATGGTTTGCATTTGAAAGAAACTGACGGACCCGATGTTCACTGGTAGCACAACAATAATGTTGTGAGAGTGGAGGGAGGTGACCGTCTCTGAATCGAGGATATTCATGTGAGTGCGTACGCGGTCATAATAAATGGTGTATTGTCCGCGCTCGAGTTTTGGGATGCGATACATTCCGAAATCGTCCGATTCGGTCTCAAATACGAACTTCTCCTTGTCGATATCCCAGACGCGTACTGGGCGTCGGGTTGCGGGTGTCTCGCCGTCCGAATAGAGAATAAACCCGGTAACCGCCGCGGTTTCCGCGTTAACCACGGGTAGTCCGTCGGCCGCCCGACTGGCAGGGGTGGTGAAAATCGTCAGACCGGCGATTGCAAGAACCACGTGAATGGCTCGGGAGGAGGTTTTTATGGCAGCGTTTTTCATTATAATATCCGCTATTACGATACGCTAAAGAGGGTGTTTGATCAAGGCTCAAACCGGCGGGTGGAGGACGCGGAATAAGTGCTGTAAAATTGACAAAAATAGTGTTTTATGCGACAAAACATTAACTTTAACTCAAGTCAGGAATTCATATGAATCAGGTAAAAATATCCCTTATACTACTGTTTGCTCTCGCAGGTTACCAACACCGTGCCATTGCGGAAGCGGATATCATCCTGGATTTTATGCCGGGCACTCTGTTGATCAGCTCCGACTTAGACGGGTTTAGCGTACAGGGAGATGTGACCTTAGCTGACGGGAGTGTCGTGTATAGCCGCGAGGAACCGAGTCTGGTGTCAACTGTGCCCACGATGAGGGCGGGGTTGGGTTTTGAGTTGGACCCCGTTTATGTCGATGCAACAGTTGGGGTTGGCTTGCTTCTGAATAGTCGGTTTCAGAGTGTGATGTATCGTGCAGATATAGGCGCGCATTTTTCTTTCGCGCGAAACGGATCTTTTGGACCGCACGTGGGCCTGGTTCAGTTCTCGGGCTTGGATTGGCATGGAGATGCTGATATCGAATTGGATTCTTCGGCAGGCGTGACGTATGGGGTTCACGTGAAAATCGGCTACGACATCGCCTTCTTGATGTCGTTGGACTATTTGAGTGCAGAGGCTGATGTCGGCTCAGACGGGGCGTGGAGCGCTGATTCAAACGTGTTGGATTTCTCCGGATTGATGATAGCGTTCGGGGTCCGCGGCCGCTTTTAGCGCTTGGGCTCAGCGGGTTCTTCTTTGGGCTTCCGTGGGTACGCCATGGCTTTTGGGACGACAACGACCAATACGCGAGGGTCCGTCGATTCCTTCGGACCCCTTTTTTCTACTCTGAGGTTTAAGCGTAGGTAGCCGATATGCAGTCGATAGTCTGCTGGCGGGAAGGCTGGGAGGGCATATTTCCCATCTTCGTCGGTGATGACTTCTAACAGAATGTTTTCCTCGTCTTGATCGAGGACCCGGACCCGGCAATGTGCCGCAGGTCGCTCGGGGTCGCGACGATCTTCTGAGGGCAGTAGGACCCGGCCTTCGATCTCAACATTACGAACGATGATTCCGCGGTAGACGTTGGTGGATGGTTTTTGTGCGACGCTGAGAAGCGGCATTAGTCCTATGAAGGCGAGGGCCAGAATCAGTGACGTGCGTCGATTTTCGTTCATGTTACAATTCTCGATCGGTTCCAAATACACTATCACCGTACCATGTTTTCGCGTTTAAGGGAATAGGGCTGCGGCTTGTGTATTGATCGACTGTATCTGCATCACCGGGACGCGGATGTGTAGTTTAATTTCTTAGGGAAGTGCTTCGGCCGGAGCTTTTAAATGTATCTAGTTTGGCTTTTAGGCGGCTGACTATTTCGGGGTGTTTGCTGTATAGATTGGTGGTCTCACCGGGATCGGTTGTTAGGTTGTAGAGTTGTCCGGGGGCGTCAGGATCGGTGTCTTGCAGGGCGTATGGCTTCATTCCCCAAGAGCCAGTCCGTTCATATCTGTTGCCGCCGGATCCTTTGTGATCCAGGTATTTCCATTGGTTATCGCGGATTGACATGGCGTGGGACATCGTTTGCTGAAGCATGAAGCGCCGAATAGGCTCTTTGCCGTGCGTGCCGAGCCAGACGGGGAGCATGTTGTAGCTATCCTCAGCGGCATCATGGGGAAGAGATGCACCGGTAATCGCCGCGCAGGTGGCCATTACATCGGTCAGGCTTGTAAGTTGATCGCTCGTCGTTCCGACTTTAACTTTGCCGGGCCAGCGTACGATGAACGGTGTGCGGTGGCCGCCCTCCCATTGATCGCGTTTGACACCTCTCCATGGGCGGGCGCCGTCGTGATTGTGGGTTTTGCGCATGTTTAGGATTGTGGGGACTTCGGGGCCGTTATCGCTGGCGAAGATCACCAATGTGTTGTCCGCAACTCCGAGACGCTCGAGTGTGCTGAGGAGTTCGCCAACGATGTGGTCCATCTCGAAGATGAAGTCCCCGTGTGGCCCCGAGGTGGTTTTTCCTCTGAATTGCTTTGCTGCGAGGGATGGGAGGTGGACGGCTTGCATCGAGTGATAGAGGAAAAACGGTTTCTCTGGTGTAATCTTTATGTGGTCTTCTAGAAAGGCGATGCTCTTCTTTAGGAAAACCAGATCCACTTCGTCGTGTTTAAAGTTAGGTGCGACCATGCCGAGTCGACAGTCATTGCTATAGGGGTGTGAGGGGATGGTCGCTTTGTCTAAAAGTTGCGTGGGAGGGACGGGTATTTGGTCGCCATCAATGAAGGCGTAGAGGTGATCGGTTGTTGGGCAGCAGGCCGTTCCGTAGAAAATATCGAAGCCGCGATGAATAGGCGCGTCGGGGATTGAGCGAGAGTAGTCGATCCGTTGGACGGCTTTCACGCCGTCACCTGTGATGTGTTTGCCCTCGCTGTCGAAGAAGCTCATGCCTATGTGCCACTTACCGATACAGGCGGTTGCGTAGCCCGCGTCCCGTAACATTTGTGGGAGTGTTAGGCGATCTTTCGAAATCAGGCAGGGGCCCCCGATGCCGGTGAAGACACCTTTTACACCGGTACGGAACTGCATTCTGCCGGTCAAAATACTGTAGCGGGTTGGGGTACAGACCGTGGATGGACTATGGGCGTCTGTGAAGCGCATCCCGTCGGCAGCCAGTTTGTCGAGATTGGGTGTAGGAATTTTTGACTCTGGGTTGTAGCAAGCAAGATCTCCGAAGCCAAGGTCGTCCGCTAGGATAAACAAAATGTTCGGTGGGGTATCAACCGTTCGTGCATGCAGCAAGTGAGGGCCGATCGTCAGGATGACGATCGATGTTAGGGCGTGAAGGCATCTAGTCCACATAGAGAGAGTCCTCTTTTGGCGGTTGGGTGAGAGTATTGTTAGGCCATGAGGCGTAGGGCAATGTAAGGGGTAAGGTTGAAGATGATGACGAGGAGTTTGAAGCCGGCGATGTAGCTGAAGTACAAGCCGCCGAGATCGCTGGCAGGCAGTTTGAAAAGCCGGGCATGGATGGATGAAAACGTCTTTTGGCCGGTGATGACGGCTAGTGTTGAGACGGCTAGCAAGCCCATATTGATGACCGTGCACCAGCCGATAAAGGTTGTTAGGGTGTCTAGGTTGTTCATGTCCGTGCTCCTTTATCTGTAATAATTGCGTGGGTTAAATCTGCTCCACGAGCGTTTTTGATGATAAACAGTCTAAACGCTGAATACAATAGAGTATTCGGTCGACAGCGGCTGGGAGTGGTCGAAATCTGTTAGAGGTGCTCGGAGTGGCCGAGCTGCGGCCGGCAAGGGGCTTTAAGCGCTTATGGGCGAATCTCGATGGATTCCTACAGAGGGGGTGCACACCTATTGATGTACGGGTCTTACTCTGGGGACAGGACTGTTTGTCGGTCGTGCTACGGACGATGCGCGTGGATCGTGACGTTTTTGGTGCCGGAAATTTTCGGCGGTCTTATTTTTTAAAAAGTCGCGAAGGCCCAGGAAGAACCGTTTCCGGTAGTCTTCGCTGGGCAGTCGCTGTTGGTCGCGTAATTAAACCGCTACAACCTTATTCGCGCATGGACCTTTTTGACCTTCGCCAACTTCGTACTCTACGGCTTGGCCGTCATTCAGGGTCGCGTAATCGCCACCGCTTTGAATTTCAGAGTGATGAACAAAAAGATCCTTGCTGCCGTCCTCTGGAGTGATGAAACCAAAACCCTTATCTGCACTGAACCACTTGACTGTACCTTTACTCATGATGTCTCCTTGTTGTTTATGTAAAGTGTTGGAAATTTACTGCTTAGAAAATGAGCTGACAATAATCACGCATCCTTATCGACAGGTGGCGCTCCGTCTTCAGCTGGGCGATCTTGATCCTCCTGACCCCCTGCAGCACTATCTTCAAGCTTTCTGAGTCGCTTCTCTTCTTTTTTCTTCTTTTTTGCGATTTCTTTCTGCCGCTTCTCAAAGCTGTAATTTGTTTTTGCCATTCGAATTCTCTTCTATTTTTTTAACGGTGGATAATGTTCGACTACAATCAGTTAGCTATAGTCCGGTAAGCAAAGACTGAACGTCTGACTACACAGTCTCTGCTGACGCAACAGAGAATCATGCCCATGAGCCCTATTGCAACAATTTTCGCCTAAATACAGGCCAAAACTTGGTGTCTGGTGCCAAAAAGATCCCGTGAACGACGAGATTGATTCGTCTCGGACGGAGTGACCGTTGGGTCGATTTCCTCAAAGGGCCACTGTTAAGGCGCGAGTTTGAGCGAAATCTTGGTAATCGGCTGAGTGCCACACCTTCAGTAGGCACAACGGATTGCAGGGACGTGAGCAGCGGATTTTGCGAATATGGGTTGAAGGGTCGCGGTCGTCCTGCCCATGGGTATCCTAAGGGCGGTGAACGACCGATATTCTTATAGATAGCGGAGTGATGTGCCTCTTTTAAGCTCTTTCTTGCATCTAACCAGCCACTATTCCATAGTTGGGGCTCATCTTTTTAGCCTATACGAGGTGCCCACTATGATTCGAACGTGCCTACTTGCTGCCAGCCTTCTATGTGCCTTGTCTGTTACTGCCGTCGAGCCACTCGTGCTGAAACAGGATGCTCGTATTGTCCTCATCGGCGGCGGCTTGGGGGCGCGCATGGTCCATTTCGATCATTTTGAGACCGAGCTCTATCGTCGTTACCCGAAAAACAATCTGTTTATTCGCAACATGTGTGATGAGGGCAATACGCCTGGGTTTCGTCCGCATTCGGGACGCAATAGCCCGTGGGCGTATCCTGGCGCAGAAAAATTCCGTACCCTGGAGAAAGCGCGCGACCGCTGGGGTTCGGGACATACCGGCAAAGGACACTATAAAACGCCTGACGAATGGCTGGCGACGCTCAAGCCCGACATTATCATCGGCTTTTTCGGTTTTAGCGAGTCGTTCGAGGGACCGGCTGGCCTAGAAAATTTTAAGGGCGAGCTAGAAGGATTCATCGCCCACACTCTGGCGGCGACGACCAACGGTACCGACGTGCCGCAACTGGCCTTGGTTTCTCCAATCGCGTTTCAGGATCTGTCCACACGCTACGCCACACCTGACGGAGTGCAGGAAAACGTGAATCTGGCGCTCTACTCCCTAGCAATGAAAGAGGTCGCGGCGAGGCATAGCGTCCACTTTGTCGACCTTTTCTCGCTGACTAAACAATGGTTCACACGCAAGGCCAAGCCGCTGACCCGAGATGGCGCGTTACTGACCAGTGAGGGCTATTCACGGCTTGGCCCGCCGCTTGTCGATCACGTGTTCGGCCCATCTGAACGAAACGCGGCCGTCAATGAAGAGGGACTGCGAGAGGCCATCGCCGAGAAGAACTGGTTGTGGTTAAACACTTACAAGATTCCCAACGGCGTGCACGTTTACGGACGCCGCCACAGACCGCATGGCCCAAAAAATTATCCGAGTGAGCTCGCTAAGCTGGATGAGATGATGGTTGTTCGTGATCAGGCCATCTGGGCGACGGTGGCGGGCAAGGTATTTGATGTCCCCGCGGCTGATGCCAAGACACGTTCATTGGTCGACATGGGCCAGCCAAAGCGCAGCTACCTGCCGGTGATGGAATCGGTCAAGGGCCTGGAAGTCCCAGAGGGCTATAGGATCGAGCTCTTCGCCTCCGACGAGATGTTTCCCAACCTTGCCAACCCCGTGCAAATATCCTTCGATAACAAAGGCCGATTGTGGGTAGCGACGATGCCGAGTTATCCACACTACAAACCGGGTGACCCAAAGCCCGACGACAAGCTACTTATTTTGGAAGACACGAATAACGACGGCAAGGCCGACAAAGAGACCGTTTTCGCAGGTGGGCTGCATCTGCCGATGGGTTTTGAGTTTGGTGAGGACGGTGTCTACGTCTCGCAAGGCTACTCGCTGGTGCATCTGCGCGACACTGATGGCGATGATCAGTACGATACTCGTGAAGTCGTGATGAGTGGTTTCGACGACCATGATACGCATCACGCGATCTCCGCCTTTTGCGCCGATCCGTCCGGTGCTTTTTTAATGGGCGAAGGGACATTCCTGCACAGCAACGTGGAGACCGCCTACGGCACGATTCGTAGCTCGAATGGCGGCTTCTTTCGCTACAACCCAGCGCGTCGGCACTTGGAACGTAGCGTGCGACTCTCGATTCCGAATCCATGGGGCATCGCATTCGACGAGTGGGGGCAGAATTTCTTTGCCGACACCTCTGACCCGAATGTACGCTGGATGTTGCCGGGCTCGGTTCGGGTTGGCTACGGCAACTTCGCTCCAAACCCTCCGAACCTCTTGTCGGTGCGTGTACGCCCGACGTCTGGCCTAGAATTTGTTTCCAGCCGTCACTTTCCTGACGAGGTGCAGGGCGATTTGTTGATCAATAATACGATCGGATTTTTGGGTACTAAGCAGCACACGATGGTCGATGACGGAACGGGCTTCAGCAGCGAGTTTCGTCAGGATCTCGTGAAGGGCGCGGATCGTAACTTTCGGCCTGTCGATATGGAATTTGCGCCGGACGGTTCTCTGTATCTGGTCGATTGGCACAACGCGCTGATTGGCCATATGCAACACAACGCTCGTGACCCAGACCGTGACCACAGTCACGGGCGCGTTTATCGCATCACCTATCCATCGCGACCCTTGGTCGAGCCAGCATCGATCTTTGGGGCGAGCATCAAGGAGCTTCTAGAGAATCTTAAGGTGCCTGAATACCGGACCCGTTATCGCACGCGCCGCGAGCTACGTGGGCGTGATACCGATGACGTACTCAAGGCGCTGCGCAAGTGGACCAAGCGATTGGACAAGAGCGAGGTGGGATATGAGCATCATTTGGTCGAGGCGCTGTTTGTCTCTTGGGGATTGAATCAGATCGATGAGCCGCTGCTTCATCAGCTACTCAAGGCCGACGACTACCGCGCCCGTGCAGCGGCGGTGCGCGTGTTGCGCTACAGCGGCCATCAGGCGGCAGATCAGGTGCAGCTACTGGCCGCGGCCGCAGCTGATCGTCATGGTCGCGTGAAGATGGAGGCCGTAGCGGCTGCATCGTGGTTGGGTAAGAGCGATGGGTTGGCCGTACTCGAACAGGTTCTAGTGCCGCAGTCATCGGCGATGGATTCTTGGTTGTCGCCGGTTTACACCACCGCCAAGGCGTATTTGGAAGGGCAGATGGTTGAGGCCGATAACGCGCCAGTCTATACCACGCACCTAAGCGGTGCGGATAAGAAGATCTTTCTTGCGGGCGCCGAGGTCTATAATCGTGAAGCGCATTGTATTACCTGTCATCAGCCGGACGGCAAGGGTTTGCCTGCCGCGCAGTTCCCGCCGATTGCGGGCAGCGAGTGGGTGACGGGTAGTGAGGAGCGGTTGATCAAAATCGTGCTGCACGGGCTGCAGGGGCCGATCGAGGTCAATGGTCGAAAATTTGCAGGCCAAGTGCCCATGACACCGTTTAAGATGCTTAGTGATGATGAGCTTGCGGCCGTGCTGACCTTTGTGCGTAACACATTCGGCAATAGGGCATCGATCGTCACGCCTAAGGCCGTGGCCACCGTGAGGGCTAAGACAGCTGGACAGAAAACATTCTATACGCCAGCGGAATTGAAGTAGCAGTCTCGGTCCGCGTGTCCGTTGATGTTTCGAGCGGATGAGGGGGGCGCTGGTCGTGGTGGGCTATGGCTGCTGTGCGGACACTCGGACTGCCCATAGAGATTCTAGGTAACAAGCTGCTTGGCGTCGGATGAGCACTGGCCTAGACTCATTGCCATGAAACGATCATGGTTATTTTTGGTTGGAGTGCTTTTGACGCCTTCAGTGTTTGCTCACGGTATTTCAGATGCCGACAAACAGGCGATGCTCGATGGTGGTTATGGCCAATACGTAGGCCTTGGGGCGTCGCATATGGTGACCGGCATTGACCATTTATTGTTTTTGTTCGGTGTCATTTTC
>CAXMRT010000244.1:0-4424 GCA_964196025.1 uncultured Gemmatimonadales bacterium
GACGATTGCGTTTATGGGGGACTCGATCACGGCGGGCGGAGCGCGAAAGGGTGGCTATATCACGTTGGTGATGGAAGCGCTAAATAATGAGGGCTTAGAATTGACTCGTGTGGCGGCCGGAAAGTCGGGGCACAAATCCGATAATATGCTGGCACGTCTTGAAAAAGATGTAATCAGTAAGAAGCCGCAGTGGATGACGCTGAGTTGTGGCGTTAACGATGTTTGGCATTTCAAGTTACGCTTAGGCAAGCGGACCTTCAAGGGCGTGCCGATCGACGATTACAAAAAGAATATCCGGGCGATTGTTGACCAGACCCAGGCGGCTGGCATCAAGGTTGTGATTTTGACGTCGACGATGATTGGTGAGGATCCGGAGCGAGCGTTGAACAAGGACTTGATTCCTTACAACGACTTTCTGCGACAGCTTGCGAAGGAAAAAAAGTTCCCTTTGGCCGATTTGAGTAAGGATATGCATGCGGCTCTCAAAGAGATTCCAGATGCTAAAGGTAAGGCCAAAATGTTTGGTGAACCGAAATATGCGCGAGACATCAAAAACAAGCTAACCTCAGACGGTTGCCACATGAATTCCCTAGGCAACATGATGATGGCTAAAGGCGTGCTGAGAGCATTCGGCTTGAGCGAGAAAAAAATTGCGACCTCTGAACAACGGTGGTTGGGTAAATAGCGAGAATGCGTCGAGCTTGGCGGCCGCTCCTATAGACTGTCATGCACCTGGCGAGACTGTTTCGGCAAGCGCTTAGTCGGGCGCGGAGCCCGTGTCTCGTATGGGTGCCTATATCCCTCGTAGACTTAAATCGCACAAAGAGGTGTTGTTTTAATCTCTGGGATTCGGTATAAAGAATTAATGAGAGGTTGGGTGCGGCTAATACCCGTTTTAGAGGACCCAATAGACAGTTGGCGAGACGCTGTTAAAATGGCAGCGCGTGTACACAACGAGAGAGGAAGTGTGGGTATGAAAAGCAAGATGATGAGCACGTTTGGTCTAGTCGCAGCGGTTTTAGCTGGCGTCAGTGGTGTCGCTGCAAGTGAGATTGGGGATGTCACCTTGGATATGCGATTACGTTATGAGTCGGCTGAAATAGCTGGTTTTGAAGATGCTGGTAATACGTCGATCCGCGCTCGAATCGGATATTTTTCGCCGGACTGGAATGGGCTGACCTTTGGAGTAGAGGGGGAGTTTACGCAACCTGTAGACAAAGACTCTTACAACGCGGCGGGCGTTCATGGCGACCCAGAGAAGGCTGTGATTGCAGATCCTGAATCGACTGACTTGGATCAACTGTTTGTTGAGTATCGCGTCGAAGGCATGTCGGCGAAAGTGGGTCGGCAGGTGATTGCGTTAGATAATCACCGTTTCATTGGTCACGTGGGCTGGCGACAGAACCGTCAAACCTATGATGCTCTGACGCTGCAAAATAATTCGTTCGAAGATGTGAATCTTTTCTATAGCTATATTGATAACGTGAGCCGTATCTTTGGGTCCGAGGCCCCTGATGCTGGTGGCAATGCGGGTGAATCGGATTCTGACTCTCATTTATTGAATGGGTCATACACCGTTAACGAGAATCTGAAGATCACCGCGTACGCGTACTTGATCGAGCTAGATGATCTCCCCGCGACATGGTCGAGTGATTCCTACGGCGCCTATCTAAAGGGTGGTTTGCCTTTGGGTGAACGCACGGTTACCTATCTGGCGGAATATGCGACGCAGAGTGATGCGGGTGAAAACCCGGTTAGCTATACGGCTGACTATATTCATTTGGCTCTCGGAAGTTCGATCGGCGAGCTCAAGATCGATGTGGGTTACGAAGTGCTAGGAGCGGACGACGCGGGCGTAGATGCCGATGGTGCCCCTGTGTACGGATCGTTCAAAACGCCGTTGGCGACTTTGCATAAATTCAATGGGTTTGCCGACCGCTTTCTTGTCACCCCGCCGACTGGCCTAGAAGACGTCTACGTAAGCTTGGCGTATGCCGTTCCAGTTCCGGGTGTTGGCGCAGTGAATACCATGGTCGCCTATCACGATTTTGGTTCTGATATTGGCAGTCAGGATCTAGGTGACGAAGTCGATGTTGTGTTGGCGAAAGGGTTCGAAATGGAATCCATCCCTGGTTCGTTCAAAGGCATTGCCAAATACGCCACGTATGGTGAAGGCGATGTGGGTGCCGACACCGATCGGCTCTCCGTTGAGCTGAATTACGCGATGACGTTCTAAGACGCGCGGGCGAAGAACGAGAACTGTCGAACCCGGCCCCAGTTGTTTGGCCTAATTCTGGCTGAGTGTGGGGGTGGGTTTCTCAGGGGATGACTGAGGTGTCGACGGTGTCGTAAGTGTTCCAGAAGTCCGTTCCTTGTCGGGTCGTGAAGGCTGAAGTGCTTCGTCCATCGTTCAGACTTTTGCGATCCTGTTGAAGCTTTTTTCTGAGATCATTAAGGATGTCTTTGTATTCTGGATTCCCAGCCAGATTCACCATTTCAATTGGATCCTTAGCCATGTTGAAAAGCTGTGTATGGCGCGTGCCGTCAACGCAGTACTCAATCAGTTTGTATTGTTTGGTGCGGATGCCTCGCTGCCAATTCATGAATGCGAAGTAAAGATGATCCCTAAGGACGGTGTCCTTGTTCTTGATCAAGGGGTTGAGGCTGATGAACTGAACGCTGTCTGGCACCTCTAGTCCCGCCTTTTCACATAGCGTAGGATAGAGGTCATAGATATAGCATAGCTGATCACGTGTTTCGCCCCTAGGGACACCCGGGCCAGCGATGATAAGCGGTACGTGAACAGAATGGTCATAAATATTTTGCTTCCCTAGGAGGCCGTGACGGCCAATCGCTAGACCATTATCTGAAGTGAAGACAATGATTGAGTTTTCGTAGCGCCCCGTTTTCCTTAGTGCGTCAAGGATTCGGCCGATCTGGGCATCCGTATGAGTGATCGTGGCGTAATCGTCGGCGATGTGTTTTTGAACCTCGTTTTCTTTTCGTGGAAATCCGGCGAGTTTTTCATCTCGAATCTTTAGCATCCCGTTATCGAATGGATGTTCAGGTCGGTATGCCTGAGGGAGATCAATATCCGACGCGGTGTACATGTCTTTGTATTCTTTCGGGTGCGTTCTAGGGTCATGTGGGGTTTGGAAGGCCACGTAGGCGAAAAACGGGGTGGTGGATTCTTTTTGTGATTCCAGAAACCGTATGCATGCGTCCGCGTACACCTCGGCCGAGTGTTGCCCTTTGTGCATCACGGACTTCTTGCCCTCATAAACCCCATCTTTTTCGAAGGCATGTAGCGGCAGGTTGTATTGATTGCTCATCCCTCGGAAAAGGATTTTGTCAGCGGTGCTGAATGACCGCGCGAAATGACCTTTCTTCCCGGGTTCATTTTTTCCCGTCGCAAAGGTTATGTATCCATTTTCGCGAAAGACCTGTGGTAGGGTTTTGTACGCCTCCGAAATTTCGAACCCAAATGTACCCTGGTTTTCGAGATTCCAGAGTGTGCGACCGCTGAAAAGCGAAGCGCGAGAGGGTGAGCAGACCGCAGGAGAAGAGCCTCCCATAATGTAGGCGTTTTTAAAGGCCGTTCAATCTTTGACTAATGTATCCATATTCGGGGTCTTGATCGCGTCGTTGCCGAGTCCATGGATCGTGTCAAAGCGCTGGTCATCTGTGAATAGGAAGAGGATGTTGGGTGGCTGTGTCTGCTCCGCTACAGCGCTGATGGGAACACCTGCGCAGCATAGAGTGAATGCCGCGAGTCCTCTATGGATGAAGCAAGTCATGATTAAGTCCGCCTTGGTAAGGTGTTGAGCGCTTCTCGTTGTATAAAGTCTTTTATATCGAGAGTCGACCCCTTTTTTTGTAACCAGCAGGGCGCAAAGGATGGTTTCTAGAGCGGTGGTGCAATCGTCTCAGAGTTTCCAGGTGCTAGCTCGACAGGAAGAAGCGTTGTCGACATACTTCGGCATGAATTTTTCCGGTGAACTGGCAGCATTGACAGCTGCAATGTGCTGGACCTTGGGGTCACAGACGATTGAGGCGGCGAGTACTCGGGTTGGGGTGCAGACCGTCAACTTGATGCGATTGGTTGTCGCGGTGGCCTTTCTCGCGGCCTTCCTTTTTTTTCGGGATGGCAGTTTGTTTCCCGCCGGGTTCAGTCAATCGGACTTTCTTTCCTTGGCGGCCTCGGGAGTGATCGGCCTGCTTCTTGGCGACTTGTGTTTGTTTGCCGCGTTTGTCGAAATCGGGCCGCGTCTATCGTTATTGATTATGTCGCTAAGTGCACCTGTCTCTGCGCTGATCGCGTATGTTATGCTAGGTGAGAGTTATGCACTCGTTCAGTGTGTCGGCATGTTCGTAGCCCTGGGGGGTGTGGCGCTTGTGATCCTTGAGAAAGAACCGGTGCTGGA
>CAXMRT010000245.1:0-32824 GCA_964196025.1 uncultured Gemmatimonadales bacterium
GCAGACAGCTCCGCCTCTACAGGTCCCGAGGAAACCACGTCGCCCAACTTAAACCTTTCTGGCGAAGCTGCGGTAAACAGGTGGTCGGTCGCGGGGATGGCTAGAAAGGAGAGCACAAAACACAGCACGAGGACGGCGGCAACGCTATTCATGCTTACACGCTGATCGCTATACCACTTTAGTATCCGTCCAGCCGGCGATCGGTGTGAGGCAAACACCCTCGCACGTCTCTCCGGACTCAAGGTGTCGACCGCAGGTTGAGTCGCTGCCAGGGCGCCCTGCAATAGATTGAGGGTCGGCTCTAGTTCTCGCGCAGACGCCCGGCAGCGGGTACAACTCTTCAAATGTGTCCAAATATCTGCGTCCATCCGCTCGTCTAAATCATCAAGCAGGTATTGCGTTAACAGTGGTTTTGCTTTTTCACAGTTCATCATCTCATCATCCAATCACTCAGCTTACTAGTGAGCACTAACCCTCTATCCATTAAATTGCTTTTCCTTGGCTGCCACGCCGGCATCCCCAGAAACCCCCAAATGCGTTGATAACTTCTTCACTGCATGATGCAGGATATTGCCGACTCCACCGACTGACCGATCCGTGATCTCCGCGATCTCTTTATAGGAAAGGCCCTCATCCAGTCGCAGCAGAACCACCTGCTTCTCGCGATCATCGAGTTTGTCGAGATGCATCATTACTTGATCAACCTTTGCTTTTCGCTTTTCGCCTTCATCATACTTCGCGTCATCTTCTGTCGCGTCAGTCAAACGGTCCTGCATGGCTCGAAAGCGAGACTCCCGCCGGATGGTATCGATCGCTTCGTTATGCGTCACTCGATACAACCATCCGCGCACCTTGTCCGTCGGCGTCATGCCATCACCAAGTCCTTTATGAAGCTTGATAAAGACATTCTGCACAACATCCTGTGCCGTCTCACGATTGTTCAATAATCGGGTCGCGTAACGTAGAAGCGCGGATTCGTGTTCCAGCATCAGTGCTTCCAGCAACTCAACCCGATCAGATTCCACCCGCGAACCTTTTCGACTTTTTTTTCGACCTCTCATCAACCCTCAATCACGTGTTCTGCATATGAGACGCTCACAGGCGGTGGTTTGTTCGGGAAAAATACGGAAAAAGCATTTTTGGTAGAAAACCGAAGGAATAGGAGGGTATTGGTGCCATGAGAGGTGGCAGATATCGAAATCGCACTAGCTAGCGTTGAAAGCATCCTTGTATCCCTTTGGAAGATCCCTCGTCGGGGCAAAGAGACTAGCACGATTCAATCGCTGACAGATAGAGGTTCTGTGAACGTCGGGCGAATAAGGGCGTTAGGCGGCGCTATTTGGCGTTCGGTAGAACGACGGTAATAACCTGACGTTCCGCCCTTAGAATCTCAGCGGCGACGTCTTGGACATCCTTGAGCGTGAGCGCTTTGACACGGTTTTCGAGGGAGAATGAATAATCATGCCCCAAACCATAAAGCTCGTTGAGCCCGCACATCATCGCTAATTCCAGATTGTTCTGAGACGACATGTGATGACCCGCGACAATGCGATTGGATGCCTGATCAAACTCTGCCTGCGTGAGACCACCCGTGGTCACCCGTTTGATTTCCGCCAAGAACTGCTTTTCCAATTCTGGCACCGCGTCTTCCCGAGTGCCCGCATACATCACATAGGAACCCACATCTAGGCCCGCGATCGAAATCGCCCCACTGTAGTAAACCAGCCCGCGCTTTTCGCGAACCTCGTCTGCTAGGGTGGACGATAGCCCGCTCATTGCAGTCTGAAGAATGGTTAACGCATCAGTCTTCTTCTCGTCATAAAGGCTCACGCTCGGAAATCCGATCAGGTAAATCGCTTGGGACTTCGGCTCGCGACGTTCGATCCGGGCAGGCAACTCCGGTTTCGGCGCTGCGTGCTTCATCGAGGGCGCCTTGCCGTGATGCAAGCGCTTGAACGCGCCCGACACAAGCGCCTCGGCGCTCTGCTTCGTCACATCGCCAAACACTGACACCACCACATTTTCCGACACAACGAGACTTGCGTGGTGGGCTTCCAGATCAGCTTCGCGAATCTTCTTCACCGATGACTCGGTTCCCAACGCGCCAAATGAGTACGGGTGTCCAGGGAACAAGGCCTGCCTAAGCGATTCGCGCGCGAGCGTGAACGGCGACTCTTGCTCCTGCTGAATAGCGGTCAATTGCAAATCACGCTGCTTCGCAAGCTCCGGCTTCGTAAACGTAGGCTGCAAAAAACACTCCGCCATCAGCGTCATGAAATACTCCGCGTCATCCGTCAGGCAACGCGCCTGTAGCCCAAAACTGTTTCGTCCGGAAAACGGCACAAGTGCCCCACCACGCGACTCCACATTCTCGGCAATTTCAGACGCGGAAAACGAGGGGGTGCCTCGCACCAACAAACTCGCCATGAGCTTTGTGATGCCATTGTTCTTTTCCGTCTCAGACAACAACCCACCGCCTGCCACAACGGTCATATACACAAATGGCAATTTGTGATCCTCGCGAACCACCACCCGGATGCGGTCATCGACTTTCAGCAAACGAGTCGGTGACGCGAGCACCGTGATCGCGGGCATGTCCTCTTGTTGTTCGGGCGCCTCGGGCGCCAACACCGCGACCGAGCTATTCCGCTTCGAGAAATAAATCTTCGCCACCCGCGAGATGTCCTCCGCGGTCACCGCCAAAATTTGCGCGATGTACACTTCGCCGAAACGCGGATTCTGAGTATAAAACTCTCCCGACCCCATCCCGGCCGCCTGCCCACTCATGGTTTGCAGCTCCGACAGTTCGTTACTAATCACCATGCGGCGAGCTTTCGCCAACTCTTCCTCCGTCCAACTCGCGGTCGCCCACGATTCCACTAAGGCATCTACTTCCGCCAAAACACGCTCTTCTTTGTCGGGGTCCAACATCATCGACACCGCAAACGTACCTGGATATTTCGGCGTATAAGACCATGCGCTCACCGTGTGGACGAGGCGCTTCTTTTCTTTCAAATATTGATTCAAGCGAGAGCTGCGACCATGGCCCACGATGGCGGCCAATACATCCAACGCTGGCGAATCCTTATGAGTCAGATTAACCGTGTGCCACATCACGCGCATGCGACTCACTTGATAAGCCCCAGTCTCACGTCCCGTTCGACGCGCCAGCTGGGGTGGCTCACTCGGAAGAACCACGGCCGTCTTCGGGCGCGGCTTAAAATTCTTGTACACATTGCCTAACGCTTCGAGCACTTCGCTCGAATTCACGTCACCCACAACGATCGTGATCATGTTGTCAGGCGTGTAATGCTTTTTAAAGAAACCCAACAATTCTTTGCGGCTCATCTGCGTGAACACATTCTCGTAGCCGATCACCGGTACGCGATAGGGATGAACCTTGTAAGCGGTGCGGTCTGCCAACTTATGCATGACGCGAGCCGGATCGTCCTCCCCCATGGCGAACTCCTGAAGGATCACTTTCTTCTCTCGCTCCCATTCGTCTTCCGGAAACGTCGAGTTCATCACCGCGTCCGCTAAGACACTCACCCCTGTTGCCCAGTGGGCGGAGGGCATATCCGTGTACATCACCACTCGGTCCGAACTCGTGTAGGCATTAATTTTTCCACCCACATCATTGATCTGACCCGAAATATCCCCCACCTTCCGCGTGGGCGTGCCTTTGAAGACCATGTGCTCGACATAGTGAGACAGACCCCCACCGAGATTCTCCGCTTCATCAATTGCTCCCGTACGGATCCAGATTTGAACCGAGACCACTGGCGCACTGTGATCCTCCTTCACCAAACACACCATCCCGTTGTCCAGGACGACACGCTTAATGGCGTCGTTCGACTTCTTTAGTACGGATATTAGGTTTTCTTGAGACATGGGTTTCTCGGCAGCTCTAGCCAGACCGGCGCACTCTACGGACATCACCAGAATTGGCAACGCCCAGCGAAACAAACAATTAATCATGGTATTCCATTGCAGACGATGGTCGCGACATCCGAGTTGCCGAACCGGGCTCTTCCTCTACCCGAGTCACCGGTAGAAACGGCTCCTCGAATGCTTCAGAAAAGTCGTATCCACCCTCAAAGTCTTCACGCGTATCCTCATCCGTTTTACCCAGAATCCCATGCTCCACCATATTAAAGACGATCTCGCCGAAATCCCGCGGCTGAGAAATTCCCCAATAATGCAGGACGGTTAAGGTAACAGGACCAAACTGATCGATCGCGTAAGCACGAATACCCTCAAGCAGTTCATTGCCTGAAACATGCCGGTCCGGACCTTCGGATGGTTTGCTCAACGTTTTGACGGTATAGTCCAGCGCATCCTTCACAAAAAGATAAGCGTCCAGACTAAATCTGGCATCCTGCCGCAATACATCGGATATCGCGTCTTCAATGCTTGGGTATTTCATACAACTCTTCCCCTTATGCCCGCCATCCTATCAAAGCGCTTCCCCGTAAGACTAGGAGAAAATCAGCTAGCATCACCCGTATGCAGCCATTTCCGCAACATACCTGTATCTTTCTGTAGAGCATACATCCAGGTATTCGGAGTTTTGCGTTCACCAAAACGACTTCTCTGCGGGTTCAGCCTTCTCGATATCACAAGGCCGCTCTTCGGAGACAACGCGACCCAAAAAAGACGCTGCTGGGGTAGTGCTCCCAGCAGCGTCATCATCGGGTGTAGGTTGGACTGGTTCTTGGTTCAGGTGTTTTTAGAAAAAGCCCTGCACGAAGGCTGTTACTTGGTCATGGCAAAAATAGGCAACGGCCCCAAACGCACATAGAAGCATTCCATCAAACATCATCCGAATCCGCTGACTTCGACGAGCCACGGCTCGATGAGTTCGACTCCACATCTCTCTCTCTCTCACTATCTCTGTTAGTACTGACATACTCACCCCCTAGTTTTTCTGTAGTCTTATAAAGCAATGGGCGGGCCAAGATACAAACAGATGCAACAAAACGCGCTAAACCCCTGTTTTACAGTGATTATTTTCTAAAACTTGCGATTTTTATTTTTTGCCAGCATGTCACTTTTGTCATAAATGATAATTTTTCGTTGATTATTGGTCGGTATTGCGAGAGTTGGGGCCTGGAAATGTGGGAATAGTGCGCAAAAACGGGTTTTGACAACAGAGCGGAGGTGGCGCCGCTTGCGGGCCCGGCCCTTAGCTAGGCAAGGCGACGAGAATCACAGAAATATTATCGTCCCCGCCCTCTTCGTTGGCTCGATCGACGAGCTTCTTGGCGATTTCGTCGATGTTTACAGAATCAAGGCCTTCTAGAATTCGTGCGATCTCCAAATCTGACAACATCCGAGTCAGCCCATCGGAGCAAAGCAAAAAGACATCTCCCGGCCGTACGTCCACGTCTGCCTCTTCCAACTCGACTGATTCTTGCACGCCAACGGCTCGCGTCACCATTCCTCGAAACATAGCGGGTAAAGCAGACTCGTCGGCAACGCCCGCCAAGGTCGCAACGGAGTGATCCGTGGTAACCTGCTCGAGACTGCGTGCACGAAACCGGTAAATACGGCTATCCCCAGCATGCTGAACAGTCGCGCCCTCTAATGGAGAGTCTTTAAAGACTAAACTGACAGACGTGGTCCCTGAGCCCTGGGTGCCCTGAGTCAGCGATCGGGTATAAATCCAACGACAGGCATCCTGAATGGCTAAGCTTGAGAGTTCGCTCTTACTCAGAACAATCCCGTTCTGCCCCTTTTCCTTGGCGGCATCAAACGTCGACTGGTAAGAATCGACCACGGCCTTGCTGGCCACTTCCCCTTCGGCCTGACCGCCCATACCGTCCGCAACACAGAATACACCGTACTCTGGCAGTGCTATCAACGCATCCTCGTTGTTCGGTCGGCGTCGACCCACATCCGTTAACGCGGCTGATTGTAGATCTGACAGCGTCATAAGGCCCCTTTAGTCGTTACTTGATACATGATCGTTTAAGCATTCTTCTTTTTTATCCCGCAGATTCCAGCCAGCACACGGCCGCCACCGTCTCGGACAGGCTATCGACCTTGTGCAAGCTCCTTTGTTATCATACCCGACCAGTCGATTTCTACTTCTATTCTTCGACAAGATGTGTTTTTTTAGAGGCCCTATGAGCAAACCCACCCTCAAAGTCCTCCAAGACTCACTTTCATCCAGATACGGTCTGGCCCAAACTCGCTACATGATAGGGAGTCGAGCCTTCGACATCACCCATATAGAAAACACCGACACACTCCTCAACGACCTAATTGCTCGAGGCGCCGATGATCCCGAGGTACTGGACGAACGCCTACCTTACTGGTCCGAAATATGGCCATCCGCCATCGCGCTCAGCCCTTTCATCCTCGAAAGCGGCCTCATTGAGCCCTCTGATCAGGTAATCGAACTGGGTTGCGGACTAGGACTACCCGGCATCGCTGCTGCAACGCAGTCGGAACGCGTGCTGTTAACCGATTACCAAGAGGACGCCCTCCTGTTCTCACGCCTCAACGGACTCCAAAACCTAGATCGGGAGATCGAAACGGCACACCTCGACTGGCGCAACCCGCAGATCGCCCGTAAAGCGGACATTCTACTTGCTGCGGACATCGTGTATGAAGAACGTTTTTTTGCCCCCATACTCCAAACCTTCGATCGATTCCTGACAACGAACGGGCACATTATGCTTAGCGAACCCGGACGCGCCTTGGCGAAACCGTTTTTCGCTTCACTCGCTGAACACGGCTGGGACTATATTGATTACCCTATCGATGTCCCGGGCCCAACGCCTATCACCGTCACCCTCTACGATATTCGAAGAAACACGCACTAGAGCACTCCTCCACTGGACTCTAGCACTCACTTGCTGTACGCTCTCCGCGACGACTGCACTATGACTAACCCTAACACAGCTTGGCATTACCTCAGCGCTGACCGAACACAACTCGGTCCCGTTGATACCGCAACCCTCAAAGACCTCGTCGTAAACGGGGAGATCGCCCGAGACCAACGCGTCTGGACGAACTCTTACGGAAAAGAATGGAAGCGCGTCGACAGCGTACCCGAGCTTGCCGACGCACTCGCCGCCCAGAAAAAGGGAACTCTCACTATCCGCAAAAAAGAGCGGAGCGGCGGCTTGTCGCTAGCGAACAAACGGGCCCAGGACACCGTCGACGGCTCACGTGACGACACCGAGTTTTCGTCAATCGATGTCAACCAACCTCGGAAGGCGAGGAAAGGTACAGATCGAGATGCCATGCTCGGATCCAACTGCTTCTTCTGGATAGCCACCTGCCATATACTCGATCTCGCCCTCTATTATCTGCTCCCAAAAATAGGCATTGGCGACATCACGGTACTCCGACTTGGCATTGCAGACCTCATCCGTTCCGTACCCGCCGATTGGCTCCAAGGGTTCGGCGCTTATCACGAGCCCGCCCTGATCCTAGTTCAAGCAGCCTTGTTTTTCATCATCAGCACCTTCACCGTACTCGGCAGAAAACGATTCTACTTAGGCTATATCCTCGGCATGCTTCTCTATGCCGCGGATGCCAGCTACTGGTTCTTCGCAAACGAGTGGGAGCCCGTCGCGCTCCACCTCATCATGCTATTCGGCCTCACTTACGGACTCATCGGCAGCTTGGTGAGTCGAGCCAGCGCTCGCCGGTAAAGACGCGCGCGGTTTTTCAGGTATCCACCCGCCCTCCTTGTATAACGCTCGACACTCTTCCGGACGGAGTCCACGCGCGTACACACGCAGATCATCCAGCAACCCGTGATAAATGCACGCCTCGTCACCCCCAGCAGCAAGCACCAAACGAGAGGCGTTCCTAACCGAACCTACACGCGTCGTCCATCCTACTCGTACGCCATCCACATACACCGTCATCGTCGCCGAATCCACGGTTACAGCAACATGATGCCACGCATAATCCGCGATCGCTTGCACACCCATCGCGACGCGCGGCTCTTGCCCAGCGATCACGGCCTTTACTCGACGTCCGGCATCGACGCCTAGCGACAGAACCGCTGTTCCAGCTTCGTCGATCAAGGTCACGATCCGTTGCATCGGATCACGATAGTAGGTGCGGCACCACACGGAAACAGTCACGCCATTCTCGAACGAAGGGATCGCTTCCTCTGGGACAAGTACAAGCGCTTCGCTCTGGAAATCAAACGCCCGTCCTTCCCGGCCAAAACGGTCTCGGCCCGAGCCATTACCCCCATCGGTCAACCACTCGAAAACAAGTCCATCCTGCGACACCGAGGCCCGCGCATCGAAAGGGATCATCCGTTTCGTCTTTCCCGCGATAGGGGTCGTTTTCTCCGTCACCATATGGTCATGAGTCATCATTGGACGCCGGGGCACAGTCGAGCGGACCTCCGTCTCATCAATCACAACCTCGGCACAAACGCCAGACGCGAGACAATACCCGAACACCCACACAAGACCCCGCGTCACGCTACAACCCTCCCAGTAACAAGTAGGTGAGGAATAGGGGAACGATCACACACACCGCAACGGAAACAGCCACAACCCC
The DNA here is from genome assembly GCA_964196025.1 of uncultured Gemmatimonadales bacterium. Taxonomy (GTDB): domain Bacteria; phylum Verrucomicrobiota; class Kiritimatiellia; order CAXMRT01; family CAXMRT01; genus CAXMRT01. The sequence goes on from CAXMRT010000245.1 coordinate 8,539, forward strand.
GACGGCTGTTTCTACAACTGCGGTCGTGCCCACCGCCCCTCCGTAAACGAGTCGCTCAAAGGGTTCTTCAACCGTATGCACCCAGTCATCCACCTCCGCCACATCCCGAATCTCCGACTCGCCCGATCCACGGTAAAGAAGTCGATGATCCAACTCGTCAAGCACCACCAACTGCCCATCAATAACCAGTCCATCAACATCCTCGGGACCGACTGGCCCAGACACATGCATCACCGGCACAAGAAACTCTTCGTAACGCGCTTCAAATTTTTTGATGGAGCCCGGGCGGACGTCCGCTCTACAATCTGATTGGCCCCACTCCTGACTCGTCGCGCTAATACTCGCGGTCTCACCGAGATCAATTTTCACTCGATAGGGCCAGGTATAGCTCGCGTCAGTCCCGCCGGAATACCGTCCGTCAACACTCAGAAAAAGGTGGTCTCCGACCACTGCCGCCCGATGAACGTCAGAAACGACGAAGGCGTGCGAGTGCCGAGCCTCCATCTTTTTTTGAGACCAGCGATGTACCTTAGATGAGAGGCAGCCCTGCGAGCCACACAGAATAACGAGTAGAGCAAGGGATCGGACGCACGACTTCCAAGGCATAAGTATCCTAAAGGTTAAACATTACCGGTGCGCGAAGAAACTATACGTCCGGAAACCAAACGTGTCAAACCTCCCTCCTCACGTCTCCGGCAACCCTAATCACACGGGTCGCATCCCTTGAGCCTTGAATCCAGCGACTCTCCTCGGTATAGTACGTCGTATGGAAATTAGCGACGCACACAAAGCTCCCGACTGGCCCTCTCTCGAACACTTCAAAAAAAGCCTCGTTGATGCGATCGAGGGATATCAGCGCTTCCGTATCGGAAAGGTGGATACCGACGGCTACAATCTCGCCGTCCAAGCCACGGATACCTTTTATGATGTCATGTTCATCCTGGGAGAGACCACCGATGCGGACTCCATTCGTACAGTAGAGATCCCGCTGACTCAGGCCTTTCGAGGATGGGTCGGCAATGATAATACCGGCGACTATCGAGGACTTCCCTTCAAGGATGATAGCCCCGCGCCCTACTATCTCTATGTATTGGCGAAAAAAGCCGCGGCAACCGCCGACCCCTCCTAATCTCTCAGATTACAAACGACCCAAACAGCAACTGATCCCTGCGTTCACGGGCCACCACAAGGTCCCGGGTACCCAACGACCGCCGCACACGCTCAGACGTCAACGCATCTGGATGTACCGTGTAATGGACGAACCACGTCCCGTTATTGTTCCATAAGTGATGATTCGGATTATCATCTCGCGTCCGGATAGCAAGAGCGCTACCCCCGACTACCACGTCCCTACTCGGACTCAGGCCTATTGCTTGCATATCTACCTCCTTCGGCATCAGAAGGTAAAACCGGCTCGGTGAGCCGATTCAAGAGTTTGTTGTTCAACAGAAACAGTCTGTCGCACATCGCTCGAAGCATCTCACTTCAAGCAAACCACCGTGGGCCTCTCTGTCCCCGGTTGGTAGGCGCGTTTCCACGCCCGTCCTGATGCTGATGAAAGTCAACCACAGGCTCTCCGACCAGGCAAGCCTGGAGTCTGTCATAAATCTGAGATCGCGGGAAAGTCTGGGAATCCGGAACATAAACGGGCCAGATAATGCAGATTTGGACGATTGAAAAACTAATAAATCAACGATTAAGGAGGGAGTGTGATCGCTAACTCAACCGTCTTTACATCAATGACATCAGGCGGACCTTCAGAGTCTTGTCCAGACGGGTGCATCAGGTGACGCCGAAACGGCAACCTGCAAATGGACCTCTCGCTGAAGGGTGCCGCAGCGAGGGTACTATATCGCAGCAGGAGAGTGATGCACGGCTCGGGTTAAGGAACTCGGCTGAACCCACTAAACGAATGGGGTCGACTCAGTTGTCGAGAGTGTCGCGTAACTCGTGCTGGGCGGGCTCGTCAGGTTTAAGCCGTCGACACAGTCATCTGGGGAGAACGCATCGGCCGCATCAGTCCGATTTATGCATAAAGTAAACACCGAACGAAATCGCGAAAATGGAGACAGCGAAATACATCATGTGTAGCGGCGTCGTAAAAACGTCGTCCATCGAAAGAATCTTCTTAAAGAACGTCACAACCAGCACCATGATGATCACTTTAACCACCCGTGTTTTGAGATCATCCAGCGAACTTATTTCCAGAATCTTTACTTCGTCGTTATTACGGCCGACATCGATATGAGAGATGAACAACTCATACAAACCGAAACTAAAGATCAGCAGCACCATCCCGATCAGGTAGAGGTCAATCGCACCAATCACATGCTTGACCAAGCTCTCGTTGCCCAAGTCATCAAAGCCATGCACAAACGCATCCGAAACGCCATGATACACGTCGAAGCTCCCTGCAACAAACATTGTGATCGCAGCAATGATCCCACACACGACTGCGGGGAACACAGAAAATCTCGCGCTCCACAAGCCGCATTCAAGCATGTGCTCGAATCCGCCCTGCTTATTGTCTTCCGGCACGACATCACCGCTTTGGTTTTCTGGGTTGTCCGAATTAGCTGGCATGCGGACTACCTTAAAAAGAAGCGCTGCATAAAGCAAACTGAATTGGATTCTCAACGCGCCGAAAGTGAATCACGAGGTGCACAAAAAAAGGTGTGTCCCACTTTCTCGAAAGGATGACTTTCTCAATACTTGGAATTTTACGACTACAGTTCCGACGAAAATCAGAAAAGCCGGAACAGCCATTACAGCCTGTTCCGGCTCATAGATCTGCCCGAATGACAATCAGGCTTCGGACAAGTGGTACCCAAAGGGCGCCCGCTCCTCGTGGCATCCATCGAAGAATGGATCGATATATAGACGCTTGGTCGGGCCATCCTGAGCTCCAACCACGTACACGTCCACGAGGTGTCCAAACGGACTTGGTAAAGGCAGACTCCCCAACCGTTTATAGAGAATTTTTTCTCCACGCGGTCCACGAAGTCTCGCCATGTATTCTTTTCGTACCGCCGCCCAGTCGATTTTAACTGGATTCGAACGGCACCCCAACGGCCCCACTGCGAATTGAGTTCGCAGTGCCTTATTTATGCCTAACAGCAGAACGCTGATAAGTGCCCACATACGCATTCCCCCCTTTTCATTGCATCCACAGCTCTATTAAAAGCAAAAGCTGTACCAAGCTCTCGCCTCTCACGTGGAACCAGTTGTCATCACCGTCTAGAAACCGTATGGTAGGTGCATGAAAACAAATATCATCGGTACACTCATCGGCCCCGACCGTACGGGACTCGTAAAGTCCCTCTCTTCGATTATAGCCCGGCACGAGGCGAACTGGCTCGACAGTCGGATGTCACACCTCTGCGGCCATTTCACGGGAATCTTACACGTAGAAGTCAACGAGGCTCAACGCAGCTCACTAGAAACCGAGCTCAAAGCTCTCGAGACACTTTCGGTGCTTACCGAAACGATGGACACCTGCCCGGTGCCGGCAAGCAACACGAGCGTCACTCTCGAAGTCGTCGGCCACGATCGGCCCGGCATCGTTCAACAAGTGGCGCACGTGATCGCCCAGCTCGGAATCAATGTGGAATCATTGGATACCGAAGTCACAGTCGCCCCCATGTCAGGCGAAGACATCTTCACGGCTCAAGCACAACTCGGTGTTCCCGACGATCAAACAATCGACGTGCTGCATGACACGCTCGAGAGCCTTGCTGACGACATAATAGTCACTCTGAGCAAACGTCTTAGCTGACACTCGGTTCTGGCCAGGACCGGTAACAAACGTCCGCATCCCCAGCACCTTTATACAGCTCGCGAGCACGCCGAAGATCTCCGCTGATCTGGGCTGCAACCGCCTGGTAATAAAGGTTTCCCGCCCGCGAGAGAGTCGGGACGTCCGGGTCATCAGACACCGTGAAAAACGACGATGCGCGAACATCGCGCTCAACCAACAGCCGATAGATCATCTGAGTCCGTTCTTTAAAATATCGCAGAGCGGGATCCCGTGTCTGAGACCCAAACAGCTCTTCTTGGGCGACACTGAAGGCCGTCGCTTGCGCGGCATCTACATGAGACAAAAGCGTCAACCGGTTACACGCTAACACCATCTCCATTCGCCCACGCACGCTCCGAGAGTCCACTTGGCTCAAGGCATCCAGGGCATCCGTAAACCGGCCTAGGCGATACAAGCCCGTCGCCTTGTTCAATAACGACACCGTCCGAACACGGCCCGGACCAGTGGCAGCAATATCGGCATCGATCTGGATCAGAAAGTCCTCCACTCGACCCTCATCTAACAGCCGAAGCGTTCGCAGGCTCGCGGCAGAGTAACGAAGCGAATGCCAGAGCATCACTCCCACAAGAAGGATCGCGGATAAGGCCACAGCGAGTTTCACGGTCGATCCCCCGAGTGTAAACAAAACACCCAAGATCACCAACAAAGCCCAGAAGGCAACGCCCATAAGTTGAGGTCTCGTATTGATCATCCAGACTAGTCTAGAAGAAATATCCCGTCATGACAACGGACTGGGTCTTTTTCTGACATGAATAACGACGACTCCTGACTATACTTTTACACCGAAGGCCTCTACACTCAATCGAGTGTTCAAACCGTGTCTAGGAACGCAGAGATGATGAGCAAGCCAGAGATGACCGACAACCTAAACCTTCGCCCCTTAGACACGCATAATAAAACGCTGATCTCACACGTCCACCCCACTGACTGGACCAACCCCGAGCCGCAGGAGCGCTACAACTTCATCGCGGTCGGCGCCGGCGCCGCCGGCCTGATTTCTACTGCTGGCGCTGCCGGACTGGGTGGAAGCGCTGCACTGATCGAACGGCACCTGATGGGCGGAGACTGTTTAAACGTAGGCTGCGTCCCCTCCAAAGCCCTCATTCGCGCCGCTCGCGCCATGGCGGAAGTCCGCGATGCTGGCGAGTTCGGCGTCGAGGTCCCCCCAGGTTCCCGAGTGAATTTCGGAAAAGTCATGGAGCGCATGCGTGAGCTGCGCGCCCGCATCGCCCCAAACGATTCGGCCTCACGCTACACCGAAATGGGTGTGGACATGTTTTTGGGTGACGCCACCTTCACCGGCCCCAATACACTAGAAGTGGGTGGGAAAACACTTTCCTTCGCTAAAGCCGTGATTACCACGGGTGCTCGGGCATGGGCACCCCCTATCCCCGGGTTGAGAGACGCTGGCTATTTGACCAATGAAAGCCTGTTCAATTTGACAGAATTGCCCAAGCGACTGGCCGTCATCGGCGCCGGACCCATCGGCTGCGAAATGGCACAAGCGTTCGCTCGCTTCGGCTCAGAGGTGACGATCTTCGAAGCCGGCGACCACATCCTAAGTCGCGAAGACGAGGACGGCGCGCACATCATCCAGACGTCCTTGACGAAAGACGGCGTCACCGTCAATTGCCAAAGCATGGTCGCCAGCATCAGCCACACAACAGAGAACAAGACCATTACCTATACCACACCCGCCGGCGTCCGCACCCTCGAGGTAGACGACATCCTAGTGGGTGTCGGGCGCACCCCTAACGTCGATAACCTAGGCCTCGAAGCCGCTGGCGTTGAATACGATGATCGGACAGGCGTACACGTGAACGATTTTCTCCAGACCACCAATTCCCGCATTTATGCAGCGGGGGACATATGCAGTCGCTTTAAATTCACTCATACCGCCGACGCCATGGCGCGCATCGTCATCGGCAATGCCCTTTTCAAAGGTCGGGCACGCGTCAGCTCTCTTTGCATTCCATGGTGCACGTACACGGACCCCGAAATCGCTCACGTTGGCATGCAGAAGAAGGACGCACAGGATGCCGGCCATGAGGTCACGACCTTCTCCCAGCCCTTCGAGGATCTGGATCGCGCCATCCTAGAAGGCGAGACTGAAGGATTCGCGAAAGTGCATGTTAAAACGGGAACCGATCAAATCCTCGGAGCGACTATTGTCGGCCGGCACGCTGGCGAGATGATTAATGAAATCACGCTCGCCATGACCAACGGCCTCGGGCTCAGCGCCATCGCAAAAACGATTCACCCTTACCCCACTGTCGCAGAGGCAATCAAGCGCACGGGCGATGCCTATAATCGGACCCGACTCACACCCTTCGTGGCGAATCTGATGAAGAAATGGCTGCGCCTCACGCGCTAGACCACGCTCCTTGGCACCCCGTCATTCACGGCCGACATGCCAATAGGGACTCTCTCTATCCGAGGCAGGAGGGTTTTCAGAATCACCGCCAGTTAAGCTGAGCAAACGGCGGGGGCGTGAGTGTTCAGCCTGCCTTCTTCTCGGAACCCGAAGGGCGAAAGAAGACCTACTTGACCCAGCGTTTCCACGTCACTGCTGGGATCGCAGCAACGTATTCATCCATCCGATTGAAGAAATAGTCTTTCGGATTGGTGACGAGCTTCTTTAAGTATCCCGGCGAGAAGTAGAATTTTCGGTAAGCGTGCTTTGCAAAGCTGCGAACCTCTTCCGACGAACACCCGCCAACGTCTTCGTAAGTCGGTTCTCCCGCTGCTGTGAGCGCACCGTTGGCCTCGAGTTGATCATAAAAGCGAGTCCCCTTAAACGGGATCATGATTTGAAACTGGGCCGTATGCGGATTGATCCGCTTCGCTAGGTCGAGCGTATTTTGCATGCTAGCTTCGTCATCACCATAATGGCCCATGGCAAAGTCACCATGAATTTGGAGCCCCGCCTTATGCACCTGCTGAGAAAATTGGTACGCCTGTTCGGCAGTCGATCCCTTATCAATATTTTCGAGCACCTTGTCGTCCCCTGACTCAAATCCGATATGCAGGTTCAAACACCCCGACCGTTTCATCAAGTCCAGAGTCGACTGATCGATTTTCGAATTGGGTTTCATATAACACGACCACTGGATCTTTATTTCGCGATCCAACAGAGCCTCGGAGATTTCGATCGCGCGTCGATTCGTCAACATATCATCCTGGATCATGACCGACTTGATCTCCGGTACATAATCACGAATGTATTCGAACTCCTGCATAAAGTGATCAATGGAACGCGTATTATACACAGAACCATCGACAAAGGTCTGGACCCACAAACAAAAATTACACTTTCCCCAGGCACATCCGCGGCCTGACATCACATCCATAAACGGATATAACTCAGAGGGTGTTTTGTATTTTCGGATGTCCAGATTCTCGTTGAAATATTGGCTGACGATCGGAAACTGATCCAGGATCTCTGTCTTAATCAAGGGCCGTGGATCATTATGCGTAACCGTTCCATCCGAATGTCTGACATGAACGTTCGGTATCCCCTCCGGGGCGTCCCCGTTTGCGAGCTCGCCCAGCGGGAGGTCGAACTCCTTACGGATCGCATACTGCGCCGTCGTCGCCTTGATCAAGACGGCGTCGGGATCAATCGATGTGTAGGGACCCACAAAGCAAACCGCCAGCCCCTTTTTCGCCAACGCGTCGCCGAAGCCAATGTCATTGTCTTCGCTCAGGCGACCCGTGTAAACCGCGACGAGATCGGGCTTGAACGCAGCCACACGATCCAAGGCCGAGTCAAAAGAGTCACCATCCAGCTGAGCATCCATCAGAGCCGTCTCGTGTCCCTGACCCTGCAGCCATGCGCCCGCCTGTCCCAACCAAATCGGATACCACGAAGAGCTTGAGAGCGATACAAAATCACAGCGCGCGTTGCGCATGTAGTCTTTCTGAAACGGCGGGCTGATCAATACTACACGTGCCATACTAACTCTCCAAAAGGGTTGTCATTCGAATCTCTACCGAGAAGGATACCAGATCTGACGCATTCAGACAAGCGACTCAGGGTTGGATGTGACCGGGCTATCTTCGGTCGAAGTCCCTTCCCCATCCGGCATAGGAATTCGGGCGTATGAGCTCCCCTGCCTGTAAAACGGATACGAAAGCGCCGTTACCAGCAACACGAGGTTGATCAGGGTGTAGCCATAAATCATGGTAATAAGGGAGACTCTAGGCCCTTCAACCGGTTGGGGAACACGCTGGAATGCCCAGCTGGTTATCAAGAAAAAGAAGACCAGCAGCACCGCACCAAAAACCGCCAAGTCTAAGCGTCCCATGAACGAAAAACTGGGGCCCGTCATGGTCACCATCGAACCCGCTAAGGCCACCCACGCCATCAGCATCCACGGCATCAGTAGCTGCTGCGTGACTCGCGTAAGGTGCATCACGCGGTTATACCCATTCATCTCTGGCAATCGATACACAAAGCGCAAAGACTCGCGCAAGAAGGCATTACTTTTGCGAAACTTCTGTGGCAGAAAATCATCCAAGTGAACCGGAACCCGAACTTCGCGGCAGAGCGCTTTCGATGAATACACCGTTCGATACCCTAAGGTATTACACAGAAATGCGATGTACACATCATCGGCCACCACATCTTGAGGAAAAGACGTCATCAAGCTCCTGCGAAAACCATAACACGGCGCGACCACGATCGAAGACGTCTGCAAACGCGTCTCCATCAAACGCGCCTTGTTCTGACCGTCCCAGTAATGTTGTTCCACACTAAGTCCGCCTTCCGGACAACAAAAGGCGCCTGCCACCCAGACGGACTCGTCGACAAACTCCGCCATCAGCCACCGGACGGCCTCCGGGTCCAACCGCGCATCCGCGTCCGTGTTCACCACGATCTCCGTATGCACATCAGCCAGCACGTGGTTGAGCTGGTTAATTTTTCCGCCAATCGGACACGACACGACTTCAATCGGCTCACCCTCTTCGATGGCACCCTTGAGTAGCTCCACGGTGCGATCGCTTGACTGTCCATCGGCAAAGATGACTCGCATTTTCCCCGAGGGGTAATTCAACGCGCGGATATCAGCCAGCTTCTCCAACACCTGAGCCTCTTCGTTATAGGTCGGCACCAAGATCGTCACATCCGGAAAATGTTCTGGCATCGTAACGGCAGGTCGTTTCACCAACATTCCGACGAAGAAATTATACAAGATGAAACCAAAGAGCACCCAACTGATGCAAAGCGTAAGAGCGACAAAGAGAAACGTCAGGATCCACATAACAAATAGCCCTCGGGGTTTTGGGGAATCACATGCATAGCGAGAGGAGTATACGAGACCTCCCTTATCCGTTCAAGCTGGAAGGACAAACGGTCCTTAGAGTGTGTCGATCGCGCCCCCATCCTCGCGTCGCAAGTCGCCGCCTGGCCGCGACCGATGGTGTCGTCGCGGGAAAACCGCCACCAGAAAACGAGGGACGGCTAAACTCGTCCCACCCCCCTCCTCCTTCCGCCAAACAGACGGCCGTGTTGACTTAGCGGCGGAAGTCACTCGAAAATTCATTGTCAGAGCTCGCGCCCCTAGTCTATAATGCGCAATTCAAATACGGATGGAAGACTCATGAGCGGACCCAATAAACAATTAAAGCCTGTTGTACTCACACTCCTTCTCTTGTGCGGCCTACTAAGCGGTTGCGCGACTACGGGCGACAGCATCAATCTCGCCAACATGATGGAAATCAAGGCGCCCTTCTTTAAGGAACAAATTTTGAAAGTGGCCGGCGGGAATGATCTAGCGACCGGTTACAACTTGGTTTATCAAGGTCCGCGTCATACAAAACGACTCACCTATGTCAGCAACCAAAACAATCCGCCGAAATCATTTCAGTACCGTTTTTACGGTGAGAACATCGTCTACACCCACCTGATCACAACCACCACACAGGGTAAAACCTTTACGCTGGAGCGGCTCATGCTCTGCACGCCAAACGGGAAACGAGTGACCATCGAAAAGAATCTCTTAGACTTCAAATTCGTTGGACCCACTGATGGCGGCATCCTGTGTCGGTATCCTAAGTCAGGTGTCGATCGCGAAGATATACTGTTCTCCGCAAAGCAGCTTGCTAGCTACAAGTAGCAGTCCCTGCGCACCCGTGGCATCACGCGGTCAGGACATTAGGCGTATCACACACGACTCCGAGCAACTCGCGGACTCCACGCGGATATCCAAACTCTTGCTGCGCGTTAAGTTCATGCAGATCTCGGTTTCGCCAGACGTTAGGTTACCGGAGACGCAGTCTCCTTCTTCAACGTCAAAACGCCCCAACAACTCAAGCACCGTCACCCCGGAACTCGTTTCGACCGCAATCAACCCCTTGTCAGGGTTCACGTTAACAACCCGACCTATCGTATCCATGTGATCACTCCGCCCATCCACATATCCAATATAGTAGACCTGTATGAAGAGAGTGACTCGGACTCGAGACACACCATATCCAAACCTCCATATACCCTTTACCCAACACCAACAGTGTAGGGCTGGAGATTCTTAGGTCAAGTAGCATTGGAGGGGCCCGCGGCCGGAAAGGATAGACGATTCGTCATGCCAGAGCGTCAAAACTGGCCAAAAGGGGGCCGTGAGCGTTGATGCAAAAAAAAAGTACCCCAGGCCAGCGGAACCGGCCTGAGGTACAACGTCGGGTTTAGCCAATGGAAGTTGGCATACACATACTCCCCAATATGGACGGGGAATACAACCGAAGAATCCGTATCAAGCGAAAATGGGGAATGGCCCCACACGCGCTGTGGGGGCTAGCCCTACACGGGCGCCGCATTTCCTAGAAAACTCGCTCGGAGCTTTGAAAAAGCTATTTGGCTGGCTTGATTTTGTGGACCATTTAGGCCACCGTGTCGCATGGAAAATTCAGTAGAGACTATCCCCTTATCAAATTTGGCGCTCGCCCTGATCCCCGTTCTCGTTGTTATCGGCATTCTTTACAAATGGTCCTTAGAGTTCAAGACAGGGATCTATGCCCTCCTACGGATGCTGGTTCAGCTGCTTCTTGTCGGCTACGTGCTCACCTCAGTCTTCAGCGAAAACAATGTGTGGCTGGTGCTCGCCGTACTCTGCGTCATGATCAGCTGCGCAAGTTGGATAGCCCTTCGTACTCTAAATCTACCGCGACGCGTTCTCTACCGCGACGCACTCGCCTCGATTGCATTGAGTGGCGGTGGCACCTTGGTGATCATCACGACTGGCGTACTTGAATTGGATCCGTGGTACGAACCCAGCAAGTTGATCCCGCTCGCCGGAATGATCTTCGCCAATAGCATGACCTCCATTAGTCTAGCCGGCGAGCGCGTCATGACCGAGCTCGCTAACGGAAAGCTCTACGTAGAGGCTCGAGGTATTGCATTACGCGCCGCTCTAATACCGATGACCAACGCTCTTTTTGCTGTTGGACTGGTTTCGCTGCCGGGCATGATGACAGGCATGTTGATTAACAAGGCAGACCCACTCATCGCCGCACGTTATCAAATCATGGTGATGTGTATGATCTACGGCGCCTGTGGCATGTCGGCGGCCTTGTTCCTGGTACTCTCTGAGAAAAAATTGTTACAGGCCAACGCCTCAGCTGACTAGAACGCGAGCGCGTCCCGTCATCAGCACCACCTACACACCGGGCGTCGCAGACGGAGGAAGCACCTGAATGTCATGAGCCTCTAGATCATCGGCATACTCTTTGATAACAGAAGAATATTGATGCCAAGGGATATACGGCCACTTGTGGTGCAAGCCGTGAAAGCTCTGCTCAACCGTAATGAAACGAATCCAAAACCCCAACTGTCGAACTCGAAAAACCTGATACCCACCCTCATCGATATGATGAGGGAAATAACAGATGTAATACGCATGCAAGACAAACACGATTACGCGCGGAATAACCCAAGCTGCAAGCAGAGCAATCCAGAACCCCAAATAGATGGACACGCCGATGAGCGCCAAACCAAACACGTTTGAAAGCAAATCAACGACCTTCATCCACGGCTTGATAGGATGAAAGCTATCCGGCGTGTCAATGGTCCGCTTGTTAGGACCCCAATTGACCAACAACACCTCTAACGGAAACCGCCAAAAGCCCGTTTGTATCCGGTAATATACCGGATCTTTTCCTGGAATACCTTCCCACCGATGGTGGACCAAATGCTCCCGCCGTCTGGCATAATAGCCTGGGTATGTCGATGCAGCCGCCGCAAGCACTCCGGCAATATCATTAAAAACTCGAACGCGTGAGAAATTGCGATGCGAACATTCGTGCCACGCGGTAAACGACAAGTTCATTAAGATACTACCGATAATCACGGCGCCCCACAAAGGCATGACGGTCAGGTGCGTCGACCAGACGAGCACGGGAAACCCTATAGCCATTGCGAGAATGACCATCAAGGTCGTGACGTCTACGAATGGCGCCTTAAACACGGGTTGTGGTTTTGTCATGTCGTTTCCCACTTCTGCTTCTTACTTACGCAGACAGTATATCGAAGGACGCGAGTCGAATCAAGCCAACCGACTAGGCTTCAAATACAATGTGATAGCCCCCGTGGGAGCGTAGGTTCATCACAAACGTGTCGAGAATCAGATACTGACCCTTGATCCCCTGCAACACCTCAGTAAACACGGGTTGCTTATCCAGTTTCTTTGACGTCACCTTTTCCGGATAGCGCTGAACCGGATAGTCAAACGCATAGGTCGCCCCCTCATCGGTCACAAACTCTAGCTCTTCGTCGGTCAGTGCTGCGATGGCCGAGTCTCTATAAGGTGCGAAGTCCGCGTCGGTAACGTCGTTTTTCAGCATTTTCCGCCAATTGGTTTTATCACTCATCTCAACAGCAATTTTTACTTCCGCTTGTCCGACTGATAGCCGATCGTCAAAAAACCCGAGCTCCATCGCCTCAACAGCCCCTTGGTCCATCCAGCGGGTCAACTGCTGCCCCGTCCGCGTGATGCCGACTTTAATCCCACTGCTGCGCGCTAGGTACAAGGTTTGGGATTGGAAACAATGACGCTCCCCAAATGCCTCGTCCCGACACGTCCCTGCATGAAAATGACACTGCTCCGGCTTGAGGATGCACATATCGGTCTGAGCGAGCGTGATAAAACACCCATAGCAATACCCACCACTAAACGTCTTCTTTATCGAATCACCGCACTGCACGCAGTAAATATTTCCTGAAAAGGAAATCGAAATCTCATGACCCACTAGTTCGTTGAGATCGACCACGCCATCCTCATCCAGATTGAGCTGATAGGACACCCGCTTCGTCGCGGCGTCGTAGGACGTGAACATCTTCCGAATCACCCCACTCGCACGTGTCATGCCGAAGGATCTCTCTTACTCAATACCTTCTTAATAAAGTACTCGCCCGCCTTGTAGCTCGATCGCACAAATGGACCGGCCGCCACATACGCGTACCCCATCGCCTCACCCTCTTCTGCCCACTGGTCAAAGCGCTCAGGCGTGACATAATGCATCACCTCCAAATGCTTAGAGGTTGGCTGAAGGTATTGTCCCAAGGTCAATATTTCTACGCCCGCATCCAGCAGGTCCTGCATCGCTTGCCGAATTTCTTCATCAGTCTCTCCAAGCCCCAGCATAATCGAAGACTTAGTCACGATCTTACGTCCCAAACCCTCTGCAACCTGCTTGTAATCAGACAAAACCTTTAACGACTGCTGGTAGCCCGCACGTGGGTCACGCACCGAGGATTGCAAGCGTTCTACGGTCTCAAGATTGTGCGCGAGCACATCCGCCCCGGCCTCCACCGTCGTCTGGATACACGCGAGGTCGCCCCGCCAATCGGGAGTGAGCACTTCGATCAGAATGCTAGGTGAGTACGCCTTTACAAGCTTCACCGTCTTTGCAAAGTGCGCCGCCCCCTGGTCCTCAAGATCATCACGATCCACAGACGTCAACACGATGTAATCAAGATCCATTTCGGAAATAGCACTCGCCGTGTTCTCCGGCTCATCCTCATCCAACAACCCATTTGGATTCCCGCTGGCAACGGAACAGAATCGGCAGCCGCGTGTACACACGCCACCCATGATCATGAACGTGGCCGTCCCCGAGTTCCAGCACTCATTGATATTCGGACAACGAGCCTCTTCGCACACGGTGAATAAGTCGCGTTTACGCAAGGCCTTGGTAATGGTGCCAAAGTTCTGTTCGCGCACCAACTTGATGCGAAGCCAGTCTGGTTTCTTCAACCTAGATCGCTTTTTCTGTGGAGCCGTTTTTTCCATGCCCCGGAGAATAGCGGGCCGCCTGCCTAGCGAGCAAGCATATTGCCATTAAGACTTGATATTATAGCCAATGCGGAACAAATGATGGCAAAGCGCCAACAGCCCCGCCGCGAGAACCACAATAATAGCCACCGATAGAGATAAACTGGCCTCGCTCACCCCGGCCCCTAAAAACCCGTGACGAAGTCCATTCACAAAATACAGCATGGGGTTGCACCGGGCGACGACCTGCCACACATCCGGCAAGTCTGAGACCCGAAAGAACACTCCGCCGAGATATATTAACGGCGTCAACAAGTAGGTTTGGAACAAGGACAAGCGATCAAAGCTATCCGCCCAAAGCGCCGAGATGAATCCCAGGCAGGAAAAGATAAGCGCGACCATCGATATAAACACGAACGCAATTCCCAGGCTCACAACCTCCGTACCCGGCACGAGGATCACGCACACCAGTGTGACCAACCCGCCGACCACAACCCCTCTCGCCATGCCGCCGAGGACCATTCCTAGAACGATTTCAAAATTTGACATCGATGACACGAGCAGCTCGTCTATCGCTCGCTGAAACCGTTGGATGAACAACGAACTAGAAGTGTTCTGATAGGATGCGCTGATCACACTCATCATCACCAAGCCCGGTATGATGAAGTGGATATAACTCACCCCCTCCACAATGTCCCCAATGCGGTCCCCCAACGATTTTCCAAAAATCAGCAAGTACAACACCGCGATGATCACCGGCGGGATAATCGTCTGATTACCCAAACGCAAAAATCGAGTCACCTCACGAAACAAGAGCGTCCGAAAACCGAGCAGGTTTGTGCTCATGACGAACCCCCTTTCTGCGTCAATTCTAGAAAAACCGACTCCAACCTGTTCTCAACCGGCGCCACGTGAGTGACACGAACACCCGCCTCCAAAACAGCTTCCATAACCGAATGAAAATCCGTGGTCGACTTATCAAAGGTTAGCGTCAATTCATGTCCATCAGCAGACAGAACCGGCTGGTAGTTCTCAAACGATGCGAGCACGGGCCCCACAGACACGTCTGCGGTGGTAAACACATAGGATTCTCGGCTCAACCGATTGGCCAGCTCACGGGTCGACTCATCCGCTATCACTCGCCCTCCATCCATAATCGCGATGCGGTCGCACATAGCTTCGGCCTCTTCGATATAGTGGGTCGTCAACAAAATGGTCGTCCCTGCATCGTTAAGCTCCCTCAGAAACGCCCACATGCCCTTACGCAAGTCCACGTCCACCCCCGCCGTCGGCTCATCCAATATCAACACCCGCGGTTTATGAACCAAGGCCCGCGCAATCATCACACGCCGTTTCATCCCCCCAGACAAATCCCGCATCTGGGCATCACGTTTGTCCCACAAATCGAACCGCTTCAAGAGAGAGTCTACCTGAAGCTCACGCTCGCGGTGGGGCACGCCAAAGTATCCCCCCTGAAACATCAACAAGCGTTTGACCCGGGAAAAGATATCAAAATTCAATTCTTGCGGAACCACCCCGACGCATTGTCGCGCCTGCCGGTAACGCTTAACCACATCATGGCCGCAAATCTTGGCCTCACCACTCGTAGGGTTACTGAGGCCGCACAGGAGACTAATTGTCGTGGTCTTCCCTGCGCCATTGGGTCCAAGAAAGCCAAGAAACTGACCTTCCGGCACGTCGAGGCTCAAGTCGTCAACAGCCACGAGGTCGCCATACACCTTGCGCAAGGTGTTTATCTCTATCGCTAAATTCATGTCACGCTCTCTTAACTCTCACATCGACCCGATTCAATTCCGCCGACGATATTTTGAAAAATGGGGCGACACAAACACTGCGCAACGCTCACCTATCCGGCCGTGCTGCCCATTCGATAACCCATTAGGTCAAGCGCAACGAAGCGATAGCCCGCAGCTTTAATGCCCGCGACCAACTCCTCGCGGACGCCGGATTCGAACAGGCGCGAAAAATCGCCGACGTCCAACTCCACCCGACACAGATCTTCGTGGTGTCTCGCCCGGAACTGGTGAAAGCCGAGAGTCCGCAGCACATCTTCCGCCTTCTCAACCTGAGCGATAGTCTTTTTCGTAATACTTACACCTGTTGGGAAGCGCGAGGACATACACGCGAACGAGGCTTTTTCCGCTGTTGGCAATTTCATTCGCCGACTCATCTCACGAATCTCTTCCTTGGTCATCTCAACATCCTGCAACGGCGCCACCACTCGATACTCCGCCGCCGCGACATGACCTGGCCGATCATCTCCGAGATCGTCTTGCATCGCACCATACGCCAAAACCTTCACGTTCTTCTGCTGCGCAAAGCGACTCATTCTCAAGAACAGCTCCGATTTACAAAAATAGCACCGCTTGGCATCGTTTTTTAGATAATCAGGATTCTCGAATTCTTGCGTTTCAAGAACGGTCAGAGACCAAGAGCGTTCTTTAGCAAGAGCAATGGCGTCGCGAACTTCCACTCGGGGAATACTCGGTGAGTCCGCTAAAACGACACAGGCTTCTTGAGCAAGCTCTTCCGCTGCAATCGCGGCTAAATAGGCCGAATCAACGCCGCCCGAATAGGCGATTGCCACCGATCCATACCCTCGGATAAGGTCGCGCAGAGAGTCCTCTTTTTGGTCAATAGTCATGGAAACAAGTGTACGTCCGGAGTCGCGGATGGGAAAGAAAAAGCGTTCGAAAGGCTCGTCCGCTCAAGGCAAGAGAGTTAGGACTCTTTCTTCTTATAAACAACCCACTGAAAGGTCAGCTCGCCCTCTGAGCAAGGCGACTCGGCAATCGCCACCTCGTAGTCATCCACAAAGTCAGGAAAGAAGGCATCGCATTCAAATTCGCGGCCAACATGAGTGACGTACAGATCTCCACAGGCCTCGTGCTGAAGCGCTTCCGCATAAAGCACTCCACCCCCTATCACAAAGACGCGATCGATGTCTTCCTGTACTTGCAAAAGCCCCAAAGCCGCGCCAAAGCCGTTCGCAACCAGAACACCTTCGGCCACGCTCAGTGAATCTTGAGTGGTCAGCACCACGTTCAATCGATCAGGCAACGGACGATAGGCCTCCGGCAACGAGTCCCATGTTTTACGCCCCATGATCACCGCGTGCCTTTTCCCAGGAGTCGTCGATACCCCGGTCAGGTTTTTAAAATACTCCATGTCTGCCGAAAGCTTCCAAGGCAATTTGCCCTTCCGACCTATTCCACGGCTTTTATCAACCGCCACCACAACGTCAAATGTTCTCATACAGCTACCTTAAACTTAATAAACGCATCATGCTCATAGTCGTGCAGCTCTATGTCCTCATAGGCCACGTCCAACACAGGCTTCTTCGCAACAGTCACGCGCGGCAAGGAGCGCGGCGATCGGGTCAACTGCTCACGCACCCCATCAAGATGATTCAAATACAAATGCGCGTCTCCCAATGTGTGGGTAAACACTCCCGGCTCCAAGTCGCATTCTTGCGCGACCATCAGCATCAGCAATGAATAGCTCGCAATATTATAGGGAACCCCGAGCGCAACGTCAGCCGATCGCTGATACAACTGACAGTCCAAGCGACCGTTCACAACATAAAACTGAAAGAACGCGTGACACGGCGGCAACGCCATTCGGTCAATATCACTCGGGTTCCATGCACTCACGATCAAGCGCCGCGAATCGGGCGTCGTCTTAATCATCTCTATCACGTTTGAAATTTGGTCGATTCCAGTGCCACCCCAGTTGCGCCACTGATACCCGTAGATAGGACCCAACTCCCCATCCGGATCCGCCCACGCATCCCAAATGGGGGTATGCTCCGTTAGATCGTCGTTGATGTTTGTCGAGCCTTTCAAGAACCACAAGAGCTCGCGCACCACGCCAGTAAATAACACCTTCTTGGTGGTCAGCAAAGGGAACCCCTCGCGCAGGTCGTATTGGGTTTGCGCACCGAAAATCGAGAGCGTCCCCGTCCCGGTACGATCGCCCTTCTCTTCACCGTTCTCAAGGATGTTCTTGAGTAACCCTAGATATTGCTTCATAAACCCGTTTCTCCGCCGACATGATACAAAACCTCAAGCCGGAATCAACTAGAACTAGACCTCATCCCCGGCAATTCGGGGCCATCCTCTTGTAGCGGTCCCGATAGCCGGTCCACCACAACCGCGCCAACGGCATCACCCATGACGTTTGTCGACGTGCGAAACATGTCCAACACATGATCCACGGCCAACACATAGGCGATATAGTCCAAGGGAAGCCCAACGGCTGTGGCCACCAAGGCCATCGTCACCAAGCCCGCACTGGGCACCGCCGCGGCACCCACCGACGCCAGAACGGCTGTGATAAAAATCACGAGCGTCATCACCGGAGTCAAAACAATCGCAGGTTCAATAAGGTCCCCGAACACTTGAATCAAGAAAATGACCGCTACGCCCTCATACAAGGCCGTCCCATCCATATTCATCGTGGCCCCTACCGGTAAGGTAAAATTCGACACCTTGGGGTCCACCCCCAACTCCTCATTCACACATCGAATCGTCACCGGCAACGTCGCGGCAGACGAGGTCGAAGAAAACGCGATCATCCAGGCATTGCGGATTCCCTTCAAGAAAACCAGAGGCGACATCTTCCCCACCCACTTCACAACCATCAACAGAAACACGATGTGAATCGCGATCCCGAAAACCACAGTAAAGGAATACCACCCCAGCGCAACCAAGGCTGGGCCGCCCATTTGAGCAACAACTGATGCAATAATGCAGCCTATAGCAACTGGGGCCATGCCCATCAACCACATCGTTATTTTCATCATGACGTGATTCATCGCGATAAAGAAATCCGCAACCGGCCGCGCGGGCTCCCCAATTAAGACGCACGCCAAGCCTATCAAAATCGCAAATGAGATGATGCCCAGGGAGTTCCCCTCAACAAGCGACTTGAACGGATTTCTCAGTATGCGCTGAACGATGTCTTGCTTGAAAATTTCGCCAGCGGAGCGACTGCTCGATTCCTCAATATACGCCCTCTTCTCCTCAAACTTCTTCTCAGCCATCTGCTCGCGCACCGCCACCGCCGAGTCCTTCTTCCCGGGATTGATCGTCAATACCGCCCCCAGACCAATCCCCACCGCAACCATCGTTGTGCAGAAATAATACCCGAGCGTTTTCCACCCCATCTGACCAAGCGCCGCCGCATTCGAGATGCTACAGATCCCCGCCACGATGGATGCCAGAATCAGCGGCGCGATGATCATCGTCAGCGCACCGATAAACATGGTCTTTCCGACAAAGTCGAGCACCCATATAGAGGGCTCAAGGAAGCGCGCCTCTTCGGGTACCCAGTTGTGGAGAAAGAGGCCCACAAGCAAGCCAGCGGCCATTCCTATGAAAATTAGACTATGTAGACGAATGCGTGCCATGATCAATCTGCTTATAGTAGCGGTTTACGACAAGAGCGCCAACCATATCTCCCTCGACATTCACCGCAGTCCGAAAGGTGTCCAGCGGGCGCTCTACCACGAGTAATATCGCAATGGCCTCAAGGGGTATCCCCACGGCCAACAAGACCATCTGCATCCCAGACATGGATCCAGACGGCATACCGGCAACACCGATCGATGACACCATAGCCATGATGAAGATGGCAACAACCCCACCTGTCGACAGCTCAACACCAAAGAGATGCGCAAGAAAGACCGCCGCTATACCCTCAAACAAGGCCGTGCCATCCATATTCATCGTTGCCCCCATCGGACAGACAAAGCCCGCCACCTCAGGACGAATGCCCAGCTTCTCCCGACACGTTTCCAAGGTTACCGGCAGGGTTGCTGAACTGCTCGACGTGCTGCAGGCCACCATCAGTGGGGTCGAGATCCGTTTGAAAAAATCCACGGGCGATAATCCCCCAAAACGCCATGCCAGCACGGGCAATACAATCAACCCGTGCACACTTGTCGCAAGCAACACCACAAAGGCAAACCCTAGCAATTGCCCAAACACCAGACCGCTAGTCTTACAGACAAACTCAAAAACGATCGCCATCACACCCACGGGCGCCAGCCATATGGCCAAAGTCAGCACTTTCCCAACCAATCGATTAATATCCGCAACAAGCACCACCACGCGTCCGCCGGGGGCACACACAATCGAAAGCAGCCACCCAACCAGAATGGCGTACATCAAAACAGCCAACACTCCCGGACGCGTCACCGCCGTGATAGGGTCCAGAAGCAACTGATCGCCGAGTTTCGCCAAAATGCTCGCGGCATCCGTCTCTTCCGCGTTCACCATCCGCTCCGCAGCCAGCGGCGCATCCGCCAAACTCGCAACAGGGTCTGGGAGATCGAGCGATTCCCAAGGGTGCACGACCAGCACGACCACTAAACCAATCAGGATGGCAATCGCGGTGGTACCCAAATAGTAAACCACTGTCAAAAGACCCATCTGAGACAAACCCGCTGCATGCCTCGCGTGAATAATCCCTGTCACCAAGGAAAAGAAGACCACGGGCCCAATCATCGCCTTTAAGACGCTGATGAACACCAGCTTCAACACAGCCATCCCACCGGCCAAGCCCCCACCAGAGCCTACGGCCGCAGGGTCACTAAACCCAACCGCCAACAAGGCCCCTGCGCACGCACCCACCGCTACCCAAAACCCCACGTTTTTAACCACTGCGTTCATCCCCTCATCTAATCACAGCCGCACCCGTTGTCAATCGAAGCCTCCGCGCGGATACGATTGACATGCTTTTGCCTAGCTATCGAATACACCTGCAAACGATTGAAGGTAGACGGCCTCGAAGCGATCTGCTGTAATGCGATCCCCTAATGAACACTCAGCCAACCAAGAAAACACTATGAAAAATCTACTCGACTCAATAAATATCAAATCCTCAGACATTCAGTCCTGGCTAGAAGCCTACGAGGGAAGCAACGAACTCCCCCTCTACTCGTCAGTGGACATTCGGGATGCGGGCTTCAAAATGGCCGTTGTAGATACAAATCTCTTCCCTGCCGGCTTTAACAACCTTTGCGAACATGGCATTGCCGATGCAAGCCCTGTCCTCCGCCGCGCCGTCTTAGACCGAGTCTCAGGCTGCGAAAACATCATGATCATCGCCGAAGAGCACACGCGCAATACATGGTATCTCGAGAACATCCGAATTCTACAGGGCATTATCGAAGCCGCGGGCTTCAATGCGATCATCGGGACCTTTCTCGATGTTCAGCCAGAATTCTGCAAAGACTGCCTCTCTATCGAACTCGAAACAGCCACCGGCCACTCCGTTAAACTCTACTCGATGAACCGACTCTGCGATGAACTCGGAAAAGGAAAGTGCAACTTCGACCTGATTATCATGAACAACGATCTCACCACAGGGATTCCAGATATGCTCAAAAATGCCTGTGCGCCGATCTACCCATCCATCCAAGCCGGTTGGCATTCCCGGCTCAAATCCCATCACTTCAATCATACCGCGGATCTGATGGCGGAGTTCGCCACACTAATTGATGTCGACCCATGGCTACTCTCTTGCCAGAACCGCGTCGTAGAAGATATTGATATCAATCAAGAAGCCGATAGAAGCACGCTTCAAGACACCGCCTCAGACTTGTTCCGCACGATCGCGACCAAGTACAAGGAACATGTCATCGACAGCAAACCTTTTGTCTTTCTAAAAGCCGATAGCGGAACATATGGGATGGGCGTAATGGCGATCGAAGACCCTGCCGAACTCGCCACGCTCAATCGGCGCGGCCGAAACAAACTCGCACGCGGCAAAAGCTCTCAGCCCATAACGCGCTACCTACTACAAGAAGGCGTCCCCACCATTAGCTCCTACGGCGATCAGGTCGCCGAGGCCTGCCTCTACCAAATCTCAAACACCGTTGTCGGTGGCTTCTACCGCATGCACGACGACAAGAATGTCCGCGAAAACTTGAATTCTAAAGGGATGACCTTTCAAGCGATATGTCCGCACCTCTCAAAATACGGAGACTGCGGAGCCGATACTGACAATAACGCGTTTGACGTCTACCGCATCCTCGCGCGCATCGCAGGAATCGCTGCACACCGCGAAATCGTTCAACTCGAAACGGCGAGCAGTTCATGAAATTTGTTTTTCTGATGGACCCACTCGACTCGATCGTGGTCGAAAAAGACACCAGTTATATCCTTATGCTCGGCGCCCACCGACGCGGCCACGAGATCTACTATCTCGCACCCGGCAACATCAGCCTGCTCGAGGGATCGGTTCGTTTTCGCGTGGAACGCGTAACGCCCACGACGGACTCGAACGCCCCGGTCATTACCCACGAAGCAACGATCCTCACCGGCGGAGATGTCGCCGCAGTCTTTATTCGCACGGATCCACCATTTGACAACGACTACCTCGCCCACACCTGGCTCCTTGATCAACTCCCCGCATCGACCCTCGTGATCAACTCCCCGTCTGGACTCCGAACCGTCAACGAAAAGATCTGGGCAACTCAATTTACCGACATCATACCGAGGACGCTGGTCACACGATCGAAAGCGGACTTCCTCGATTTCCTCAACGAAGAACATCAACTCATTCTTAAACCAACAGACGGGTATGGCGGTCAAAGCATCTTTCACGTAAAGCAGGGCGACTCGAACGCCCACGTCATGTTCGAAACCGTCACCGCCGCCGGAACGCGCGACGCTATCGCACAAGCCTATGTCCCTGAGGCATCCGTTGGCGACAAGCGGATACTGCTTCTTGCCGGCGAGCCACTCGGGGCCGTTCTGCGCGTACACAACGATACCGATCACCGTAACAATGTCTTTGCAGGCGGTAGCACCGAAGCGACCACCATCACCCAACGCGATCAGGTAATCATCGACACACTCAAGCCACATCTCGCAGAACTGGGCCTACTGTTTGTCGGCATCGACATTATCGGCGATCGACTCATTGAAGTAAACGTCACGTCACCTACCTGCCTGCAGGAAATAAACCGACTCGAGAACCAAACGCTCGAAGACACGATCATTGCCAGTGTCGAAGCTCTGGTTGCTGAAAGGGTGATATGCCAACACTAGTCCTCTACCAATTTGATCAATGCCCATTCTGCGTTCGAGTCACCAGCTATTTGCGCCGGCGAGGCATCGTCGTCCCCATTCAGAACACAATGACTGATAGGGGCGCGCGACAAGAGCTCATCGAAATCGGAGGGAGCTCACAAGTCCCTTGCTTGATCATCGACGGCGACCCCCTTTACGAGTCGGAAGATATCATCGACTGGTTCGATGAAAATGTGCCGGACTAGCTGCAGGCAAACCCCTCACTATCACGGAACACTATCGGTCGCCGCGTCACCACTCCTCTCAACGATGGTTGCATCTATAGCCGTATCCTCATACTAACGGATCAATCCACTCGCACACCTGCGAAGAACCTCGTGGCCCACGACAAAACCTTTACATCTACCCCCCTTGCGCGAAAGTCGATATTGAAGGATACTTATACGTAGATTGGCGAGCGTCGCTCGGAAAGAAGATTGGGGACCTGACTCAGACGTCATGGCGACTGACCTTTCGAGCGCTACGAGCCAATCGGTTGCGAAGGAATCGCGGGAAACCAACATGGGTATAAGGCAGTCCAACTGCGGGACACACTCCCCCGCTCCCCCTGGATCGCCCTAGCTCGTGGCGGCGGGCCCGCGGAACCACATCGGGTAATGAGTTATCGCATCCAAGAATCGGAACCCGTTCGGTTTGGGAAAATCGGACACTGCGGGGATGGATCCCCACACTTCGCCGACATCTAGTCGCCTCTCAAGCACGCATCTCAACTCTATATCCTATCCCACCGCGATCAGACCGGATTGTGTAAGTCTCTCATTTGGAAGAAGATATGTTAATTCGGGCGAAACAATCCGACAGGCGGGGGGAAACGAGGAGTCAAACCCCTGAAATAAAGTTGACACCCTTTCGACCAAAAGGCATATTGTCCCTGCCAACTATCCATTGGCAAACCCGATGCAGCCCTAAGAGGTGCTATGTTAACCCCATAGTCTCCGAGCCTCTTGGGGCTTTTTTGTGCCTTCGAATAGTCGAGGCGGCGTTGAGGACACACGGACTCTGGACTCAGTCGACCAGGTCCAACAGCGAGCCTGCGGTGACCACGCGTTGAAGCACGTCCCCTTCGTTCACGTAATAGC
>CAXMRT010000246.1:0-5086 GCA_964196025.1 uncultured Gemmatimonadales bacterium
ACAAGCAGGATTATTACCGATCCATTAGGCGACAACAACCCGATCACCTGGCAGATACTGGGCGTGTGCTCCGCTCTAGCGGTCACCACACAGGTGGAGACGGCGATCGTGATGAGTGTCGCGCTGACAGTCGTTTTAATCTTCTCAAACTTGGTCATCTCACTACTCCGCAACCACATCCCCGGAAAGATCCGAATGATCGTGGAATTAGCGGTGATCGCAACACTCGTGATTATTGCCGACGAAGTCTTGAAAGCTAAAATGTATGGCGCCAGCAAACAGTTGAGCGTGTTTGTCGGACTCATCATCACTAACTGTATCGTCATGGGACGCGCCGAAGCGTTCGCTATGCAGAACCCTCCCAAGGAATCTGTTCTAGACGCAATCGGAAATGGCCTCGGCTACAGCATTATCCTCCTTCTAGTGGGCGCCCTGCGCGAAGTGTTTGGTAGCGGCACGTTCCTTGGCTACAACGTCTTTGGCACTACCTACGCAGCTGACCTAGGCAACGGTCTAATGAAGCTCCCCCCCGCTGCTTTTATCGCGATTGGACTGATCATTTGGTTTCAGCGTGAGTTTATTTGCAAAGACTCGAGAGAAGAAGAGTAAGGACGTCCCATGGCTGAACATATCAATCTAGCGATTAATGCGATCTTTATTGAGAACATCCTTCTCGCGTTCTTCTTGGGCATGTGCTCTTACCTGGCACAATCCAAGAAGATGGAGTCCGCCACCGGCCTAGGCCTAGCGGTCATCGTGGTGCTCACGATCTCCTGCCCCTTGAACTGGGCGATCAGTCACTTCTTCTTGAGTGAAGGCGCCCTTTTTCGCTTAACTGGCATCACCGCCCTCGAAACGATAGATCTATCCTTCCTTAAGTTGATCTGCTTTATCGCGGTAATCGCCTCGCTTGTCCAGGTCGTCGAGATTGTCCTAGATCGCTTTTTTCCAGCGCTCTACACCGCTCTCGGCATTTTCCTACCCTTGATTACAGTGAACTGCTCCATCCTAGGCGCCTCGCTCTTCATGGAGCAGCGCGAGTACAACTTACCCCAGTCCATTAACTTTGGCTTTTCATCGGGTATCGGATGGTTCCTCGCAATTGTGATGCTGGCAGCGATCCGGAAGAAAATTCGCTACTCCAACATTCCAGACGGTCTAAAAGGCCTAGGCATGGCGTTTATCATTACTGGATTGATGGCCATTGGCTTCCTCTGCTTCTCAGGAATTAAGCTCGAGACAGGATACTAACATGGACGTTGCATTCGTCATTTCTAGTGTCGTCGTCTTCACCGGCGTTATCCTTGTATTGGTCGTCGGACTCGAAGCCATTTCCAATAAATTGAACCCCGGCGGTACCGTCAAGATCAACATAAACGACGGCCACAAGGTCCTCGAGGTCGAGCCCGGCGCCAACCTCCTCAACGTTCTGGCGAACGAAGGACTCTTCCTCCCCTCCGCCTGCGGTGGCGGTGGAACCTGTGCGATGTGCACCTGCAAAATATTTGAAGGCGGCGGAGATATACTCCCTACTGAGACTGGCCACATTAAGAAAAAGGAAGCAGCCCTTGGAACACGTCTAGCCTGCCAGGTCAAAGTCAAAGAGAACATGACGATTGAGGTCGAAGAAGACGTTCTTGAGATCAAGAAATTTGAAGCGACTGTCGACTCGAACGGAAACGTTGCAACCTTCATCAAAGAATTGGATATGCTCCTGCCTCCCGGTATGGACCTAAACCACAAATCAGGTGGCTACATCCAGATCGACATCCCTAAGTACGACCTCGACTTCAAAGAATTCGATGTTGAGAAAGAGTATCATGAAGATTGGGACAAGTTTAATATCTGGAACTACAAAGCTAAGAACGACGACGAGTGTTTCCGCGCCTACTCGATGGCCAACCATCCAGCCGAAGGAAACCGCGTCACCCTAAATGTGCGTATCGCCACACCCCCACCAAAAACTGATTTCCCACCCGGCATAGCCTCTTCATACATCTTCAATTTGAAGAAAGGCGACAAAGTGATGCTCAGTGGCCCTTACGGTGAATTCTTTATCAAAGAAACCGACTCTGAAATGGTCTACATCGGTGGTGGTGCAGGAATGGCTCCGCTGCGCAGTCATATCTTCCACCTGTTTCACACACTGAAAACCGGTCGCAAAGTCAGCTATTGGTATGGCGCCCGCTCCAAACGCGAAATCTTCTACGAAGAAGAGTTCCGCGCGATCGAAAAACAATTCCCAAATTTCTCGTTCCACATCGCGCTCTCCGACGCCCTTCCAGAAGACAACTGGACAGGATTCACCGGCTTTATCCATGAGGTCGCACGAAATGAATATCTGATCAAACATGAAGACCCCGCAGAAATCGAATACTATCTGTGCGGGCCTCCCATGATGCTCAATGCCGTGCGCGGCATGCTCGATGATCTCGGTGTTGAACCAGAGATGATCGCTTACGACGAATTCTAAGCCGCTCCCTCAAGCGCCTTAACCCTTTCATTAGAACGTGAATCACGCTATACCTCACGCATGACTCAGCGACCTTTCAATCCATGGCCATGCGTGATCGCAGCGACCGTTCTCATCGGCCTCACGGTCAACAGCATGCTGCGCCCCCCCGAACCGATCGATAAGCTCGTCATCAAAGGAAACACGATGGGGACTAGCTACCGTATTGTTATCGGAAACGCGCCGTTAACAAACAAAGAGGTCGGCGAACTCAAGGGAGCCATCGCCGCCCGGTTAACAAGCCTCAATAAAGCCCTTTCCACATACGACGTCGAGAGCGACATATCCAAACTCAATCACCTTGAAGCCGGAAATAGTCTAACAAACGCGTCATCCGACCTCCTCAATGTCCTAACCGCCTCACAAACTATTCACGAGCAGAGCGATCACGCCTTTGACCCAACCCTCTCCCCTATTATTGACTTATGGGGGTTCGGATCTCCAGGCACGACAACCACCGCACCTTCGGAGAATGACATCACAGAGGCATTGAACCGACTAGGCACGCCCAGTCTCAAGATTCGAAACGATAACGCGATCCTCAAGTCGCAGGCTGGCGTTGAGCTAAACTTAAGCGCTCTGGCCAAAGGTTATGCTGTCGATGAATTATGCACCCTCATCCAAGCCTCAGGGTGCTCGAACGCACTAGTTGAAATCGGTGGCGAGCTTCGTGGAGTCGGTTCTAGACCAGGAACCAACCATTGGGCAATTGGCATCCAAACACCCAACCGGAACGGTGACACCCCCATCTCTTGGGTCGTATCGCTAAAGGAGCGTGCCATTGCGACTTCCGGTGACTACCGAAACTATTTTGAGGAAGGCGGACTATTCTTCTCACATATCCTCGACCCAAGAACTGGTCAACCCGTCACCAATCACCTCGCGAGCGTGTCGGTCGTAACAACCAACTGCATGTTCGCCGACGCCTTGGCTACCTCATTGATGGTCCTAGGCGAAGAGGCGGGCATAACGTGGATCAACACCCTCCCAGATACCGAGGCGCTGGTGATTGTCCGAAAACCAAGTGGCGTCTACACCACTCACTTGTCTGACGGAATGGGTGCTCTGATCAGCAAATAGTAGAAGACCTCTACTCTTCGTCGAAACGACCCAAGGTACCCAACTCGGAGATATCTGCAAGACCAGTGGTATCACTCGACTTACACAGGTCGATTTCCTTCTTCGGACACACCCCGCAGTCTAGAACCTTCTCGTGCTTGATCAAGCCACGACCACAACCACCGCCACGAAACGCATCACCGGTCAGGATGATCCGGATGCCCATCCCCACAAAGTAGAGGACAAACAGAGCGAAAGTGGCGATCAAGATGACAATAAACTCATTCATAACAGTCCCTTTATAGTCCCGACACTATACCCGATACAGGGGTATTTCGTCGAGTTTTTCCACAAAAGCCGTTGACTAGGCCATGCAAGACATCTATAGTCTATTTTTCTGATAGGGATTATAGAGATGAGAGTATCGTCAAAAACTGGATATGCACTATGCACCTTGCTGGATCTGGCTCAGCGAAAAGGCAATCGACCTGTGTCGATCGCTGATATCGCTGAACGCCAACAGATACCCGCGAAGTTCCTAGAACAGATCCTACTGACCTTAAAAGGTGCGGGCATAACCGCTAGTACTCGTGGTCCACGCGGGGGCTATGCCCTCGCTCGGCGAGCAAACGAGATTACTGTCGGCGAGATCGTCCGCTTGTTGGAAGGCAACGAAAACGCTTTGGAACGTCGAAACAGTGACCTCTGTCCGTTCAGTGAACTGATGGGAAAGGTACAAGACGCGGTGGACGGAATACTGAATGAAACAACAATTGAAGATATGCGCTTACGGGCCCAGGAACTGGGTGGGTCACCGGGCCAACACTACACGATTTAGGACATAGAATGAGCATGGACATAGATAAAATCAATTCAACGTTTTCTGGTGCAAGCGCGGCGGAGATTCTTGCGTGGGCTGCGAGCCTCGATGGAGTGACGCTCTCGCTTGCGTGCAGCTTTAGCCCAGAAGATATCGCTATCATCCATCATATACGTCAGGCGAAACTCGACATCGGTGTATTCGCCATCGATACAGGCCGTCTTCACGAAGAAACCTACGAATGTGCTGAACGTGTTCGCACACAGCTAGACGTGAAAATCGAGTGGTACTTCCCTCAATCAGCCGCAGTCGAAACACTCGAACGAAACAAGGGTTTGTATTCCTTCCGCAATAACGTCGATGACCGACATGAATGCTGCGGAATCCGAAAAGTAGAACCCTTGAATAGAGCCCTTTCCTCTCTGGACGGATGGATCACTGGTCAACGCCGTGATCAAAGCGTCACTCGAACAGAGCTGGACCACGTGTCTATTGATCAGGGACATCAAGGTATTCTTAAGCTTAACCCGCTCGCAAGCTGGAGCGAAGAACAGCTATGGGATTTTATTAAATCCGAAGATCTCCCTTACAACCGCTTGCACGACAAAGATTTCCCCTCGATCGGATGCGCACCGTGTACCCGCGCTGTACGCGAGGGTTCTCATCCGCGCACTGGGCGCTGGTGGTGGGAAGAT
>CAXMRT010000247.1:0-4339 GCA_964196025.1 uncultured Gemmatimonadales bacterium
GAATTCACGACCGTCAGCCGTGATTACGCCATACATTTTCTTACCATCCTCGGAACGAAGAAACTGGGCAACTTTGGCGCCGAAGTGAACTTCACCTCCCGCCTGCAGAATACTGCCACGAATGGCTTTGACCACATTAGGCAGCAAATTCGACCCAATATGCGGGTGAGCATCAGTAAGGATTCTCTGAGGCGCTCCATGAGCTACAAAGGTCTCATAGACATCGCGGATAGTGCCGCGTTTGGTGGCGCGGGTATAGAGTTTGCCATCCGAGAAGGTTCCCGCTCCGCCTTCTCCGAAGCAGTAATTAGAATCTTCGATCACCCTACCCTCCCTCAAAATGGGGGCGAGATCAAATCGACGTGCCGATGCGTCCTTACCGCGTTCTAACACGATGGGTTTGCAACCAAGCTCGATGGCACGCAAAGCTGCAAACATGCCCGCAGGGCCACAACCAATGATGATGATTCGTTTTGCTGATGCTGGAACTTCTGGGTAGCTTGGCGTATATTCCGGCTCAGGAGGCAGGTCCATTCCGATGCCTACTTCGATCCGAAGCTGCACTTTGAGATCTTTCTTCCGCGCATCAATGGAGTGCTTCCGAAGACGCATTTGCTGAATCTGCTTTGGATGCACATGGATCCTACGGGCAATTTTTTTCCTCCACGCTTCCTGATCCTCCGATCGATCAAGTGGGAGGATGATATCAGTCGTTTCAATCCGGTTCATATTGATGTGGGCAGACTCCTGTCAGGAAATGGGACTCTTGTCACCGTTTTCATCCACATTCACAAACGATACACAGGTGGAAAAAATAGTATCCCCCTTGTCATGACGACCTCTACTAACCTGCACATCATAACTGACAGAGGTCTTTCCTTGTTTTTTCTTTGAGCAGTCGATTTTCAGAATCACACCCTCGGCTACACCATGATGGAATTCCACCTTGGCCATACCCACGGTGACAAACCGACAGTCGGGATAGTCCAGACTCGCGGCAATCCAGCAGGCTTCGTCAACCCAACTAAGCATTTTCCCACCAAATAAGAACCCGTATTGGTTCAGGTCTCCAGGCATAACAAGTCGGTGAGTTTTCATAGATAAATGAATAGATGGGTTACACTTTGGCAATCTCGATCCGCTTGTAGCGTGAGTCCCCTCGTGGAGAACTGGTACTAACCCCTTCAATTTCGGAAAGAGCATTGTGTGCGAGTCGGCGGTAGTAGGCATTGAGTGGCTTCAGCTGTCGGGCTTTACCATCCTCAACCACCTGACGTGCCATTTCCTGCGCCGTCTCGATGAGTATCTTTTCCTGATTCGCCCGACATTGGTCACAATCGACCTTTACCCGCGAAGCATTCGGATAGTGTTTATTGAGAATGCGGTTGGTCAAATACTGGAGATCTTCTAATCGATCCCCATGTTTACCAATAAGGTGAGCCCCTTCATCGGTCAGAATATTCAGGCATGGACCATCCTCAGTCACTGTTGTTTCCAGTTCCACCTGAAACCCCAGTTTTCCTAACATGCTATCGAGAATTTTCCCCGCTGCTTCGACCTCGTTCATGCACCATAGATAGGCATATCGTGTTAAAAGGTCAAACTTCACTTACGGCCCTCCCACCGATTGAGCATCAGGCCAAGCTTAAGTATTGAATCGTGAAACGAATTTACTAGAATACATACCTATGAAGATTGCCGCCCACGCAGATAGGACCGAAAAACTGTGCGGAGTGCGTGCCGAGGATATCCACAAGTGGATTGATGGGTTTTTTGACACGGAGAGTTTCGGACACTTTTTGCGTTCGGGAGGTAACGCTAAGGAGTTCAACCCCTACAACCACCGGAAATACCGTCATTGTGCCGAGGCTCTGGAGGATGCCTACAAGGCCTTTGAATGCCAATACCCCCGTGAGCAGATCAAGGCTGTTTTCGAGCAGCACATCCGCGACGATTACGATGGTTTCATCCCGCTGCAGGAAGATTTTGAACGCGGCACATTCACCGAGAAATACCACGAAGGCGACGGTGTCGACCCGAAGGAAAAAATCCTCAGCGAGGCCGAGCTGTCGCAGTATTTCCAAGGCAAGGCCCACGCTACCGAAAAAGCATCGTCAGAAAAGCTCTCCTCCCGCTTTCACTGGCGGATCGTCTGGCCCACGGTAATCGCCGCCGTGCTCTTTGCCGTCTCCACATTCACCATCATCATCCCCGTCTTCAGGGCTAGTATGATGCAGCAGAAAAAACAGATGCTCAAGGAACTCGCGTCCACCGCAGTTAGCGTGATCGAGTCCTACCGTCAACAGGAAGAATCCGGCGCAATGACCCGGGAACAAGCACAGAGTCTAGCCGCCAACCAGATCCGGCAACTTCGCTATGGGGTCGATAATAAAGACTATTTCTGGATCACCGACATGCACCCGCGCATGATCATGCACCCGTATCGTCCTGAACTGGTCGGGCAGGATCTTAGCGACTACACCGACAGCAAGGACAAGAGCGGCAAACACCTCTTTGTCGAACTGGCCGAGCTCGTGAAGGAGGACAATCACGGCTATCTGGAATACCAGTGGCAGTGGATGGATGACGCCACCCGATCTGAGCCAAAGCTGTCCTACGTGACCGGCGTATCCGACTGGAACTGGGTCGTTGGCACCGGTGTCTACATTCACGATGTGGAAAATGAAATCTCTGCTCTATCAAATAACCTCCTCATCGCCGACGGTGTGATCGCAACGCTGCTGCTAGGCCTGCTCGCCAACATCGTTTACCAAAGTCGAAAGATCGAACTGCACAGAAAGCACGCCGAAGTCGGCTTGCGGGAAGCCAAGGACCGCTACCGGGCACTGGTCGAAAGCTCAAACGAAGGCTACATCCTCGAGATCGGAGGCGAGACAATCTACACCAACCACACGCTCCAGCGCATGACCGGATACGCGGAAAGAGAGATGGCCCGGATGCAGCCATGGGATCTGCTAGATTCCGAGGAGGAAAGCAACCAGCCTGTAAGAGAGCATCTACAGGCGATCTATCAGAATGCAGCATCCTCAGCCGAGCATGAGGCCCGACTGCTTACAAAATCGGGCGACACGCTAGACCTCCTCATCGTCACTTCCCGTCTCTTTTTCCCAGAGAAAAACGGACACCTGATCACCTTTCGCCAGTTGATCCGAGGAGAACAACACACGCTGCAAGCCTTTAACCGCCTCAGCCCGAACTCCCCCTCCTCGACAGCCAGTCTACGATACTCTCTGGCAGAGCAGGCGCTCCATTCCCCCGATACCGAGGACTTTTTCGAATCACTCCAGGAATCCCTCTGCTCATGCAACAGCTCAGGAAAGGTCATCCAGTCGCTGCAACAACTCCCGCTGCTCGTCCGCAACCTGAGCGAACAAGGTATACGACCCTCTATTCTCCGAGAGGTCGTTGGGCGCGTGTATGACACCGCCATCCATCGTTTCATCGAACTCGCGCTGGAAGAGTCCCAGTCTCGTAATGCGGGATCCGCCCCGTTGCCCAGCTTCGCCTTCCTATCACTGGGAAGCAATGCGCGGCATGAGATGACCCTGTTCTCAGATCAAGACAACGCTCTCATCTTTGCCGATGTTGATGAAGCATCGCTCAGTGCTGTTCGCATCCGTTTTCTTAAGTTCACCGATGAAATCTGCGCCACTCTCAAGCAGGCAGGTTACCCGTATTGCCCAGGTGGTATCATGTCGGCCAACCCAAAGTGGTGCCTATCGCTCAGTGAGTGGAAATCTCTTTTTCACGACTGGATCCACGCCTCTACCCCGGAATCGCTTCTGGAAATGCACGTGTTCCTCGACACCCGCTGTTCCTACGGCGACGACACTCTCCTAAGAGAACTCAGGGAATTCGTCGATGCCAGCACCGCGCAGCACCCACCGTTCTTTCTGCACTTTGCCAAGAATTGCCTCGGCTATCAAGCACCGCTCAGTCTACTCGGCCACCTGCGCACCAAGAAACACGGCGACCACACTACCATCAACCTTAAGGAATGCCTGCGTCCGCTGGAAACCTTCGCCCGCATCTACGCCGTCAAACACGGCATCCACACGCCGGGGACTCTCGACAGACTCCACGCGCTTCACGAGGCGGACGTTATCCTCGATGAAACCTATCATGAGTTTCTCTATCTGTTTGACCACCTCTGGCGCCTGCGCTTCTACAACCAGATCCAGACCAACGCGGCCTTGAATCCGGAATCCGATGCCCTGGATGTGGGCAGTATGACCGAGGTGGAACGCGACCACCTCCAGGCCGTCATCTCACGTATCCCCGGCCTCCAGACCAAGCTCAGCTATGACTTCCTCGGCGT
>CAXMRT010000248.1:0-26449 GCA_964196025.1 uncultured Gemmatimonadales bacterium
CATCCGAATCATTTTTCCGTTAGCGGTGATCATCATCAGAGCGTCTTCTTCGAACACCGTTTGTGCGCCGACAACCTGTCCGTTACGTTCGGAGGTTCGGATGGCGATGATTCCTTGTCCGCCCCGACCCTGCACGCGGTATTCGGCGAAAGGTGTTCGTTTGCCGTATCCGTTTTCGCAGCAAGTAAGGAAGTTCGCATCTGGTCGAACGAGGTCCATGCCGGTCACGCGATCTTCACCTGAAAGTCTAATTCCGCGGACACCACGTGTGGCGCGACCTTGGCTACGAAGAGCGGCTTCGTTGAAGCGGATGCTTTTCCCTGCCTTGGTTGCGAGCATGATGTCGTTGTCACCATCTGAGATCATCGCGCCGAGGAGTTGATCGCCTTCATCGATATTGATGGCGATGATGCCATCGCGTCGTGGGCGGCTGAAGAGGCTCAGGTTCGTCTTCTTTACGATCCCGCCTTGAGTGGCCATGACAATATATTGGTCTTCAGGGAAATCGCGAACCTTCATCATTGCCATTATGCGTTCGTCTTCGCGCAGGTTAAGCAGGTTGATGATCGCCTTGCCTTTTGCTGTGCGGCCGGCTTCGGGGATTTCATATACTTTTTCCCAGTACATGCGACCGCTGGACATAAAGAAGAGGATGTAGTCGTGTGCGCTGGCAGCAAAGATGTGTTCGACCCAGTCCTCATCCTTGGTTCCCATGCCCGAGACACCTTTTCCGCCACGGCGTTGTGCTCGGTAGGTATCAAGCGCGACCCGCTTGATGTAGCCAGTATGTGAGACGGTAATGATAGCGGGTTTGTCCTCGATCAAGTCTTCGATTGCGACTTCTGCTTCATCGATCACAACGGTGGTGCGCCGTTCGTCGCCGAACTTTTCGATCAAGTCCGCCATGTCGTCCTTGATCAGGCCATAGATCTTTTCCTCATGCGCCAGGAGGTCTTGGAGTTCGGCGATGAGTGTGATTAGGATGTCGTACTCTGCTTGTAGTTTGTTTAGCTCTAGGCCGGTGAGCTGGTAGAGGCGCATCTCAAGAATGGCGTTCGCTTGAATGAGGGTAAAGTCGAAAACCCCGATGAGTTGCGAGCGAGCCTCGTCGCGATTTTTGGATTGGCGGATCGTGCGAACGACTTCATCAAGAATATCCAATGCCTTGAGTAATCCGGCTAGGATGTGTTCGCGTGCTTGGGCTTTATCGAGATCAAACTGAGTGCGACGTGTGATAACCTCAAAGCGATGTTTGACGAAGCAGCTAAGCAGCTCCTTG
This sequence comes from uncultured Gemmatimonadales bacterium, assembly GCA_964196025.1. Lineage (GTDB taxonomy): Bacteria > Verrucomicrobiota > Kiritimatiellia > CAXMRT01 > CAXMRT01 > CAXMRT01. Next base: position 1,280 of record CAXMRT010000248.1, read on the forward strand.
AGGTTCATCACCTTGGGTCGACCATCATCTAGGGCGAGCATGATTGCGCCGAAGGTGGTTTGTAGATTGGAGTGTTTGTAGAGCTGATTGAGCACGACCTTCGCGATCACGCCTTTCTTTAGCTCAATGACGACACGGATGCCGTCCTTGTTGGATTCGTCGCGAAGATCGGTGATGCCTTCAACGACTTTATTGGTCGCAAGCTTTGCAATTGTTTCAAGCAAGGTGGCTTTGTTTACGGCGTATGGAATTTGGCTGACAATGATACGCGGCTTGCCGTTAGGCAGCTCATCGATGGTGGAGACGGCGCGCACCTTTAAGTGTCCTCGACCGGTGGTGTACATCTTATGGATGCCGTTGTGGCCGCAAATGGTGGCGCCGGTCGGGAAGTCAGGGGCTGTTACATGCTGGAGTAGGTCGGTGACGTCGCAGCTCGGGTTATCGATTAGATGGGTGACGGCGTTGCAGAGTTCGTTGAGGTTGTGTGGCGGGATGTTGGTTGCCATGCCCACGGCGATGCCGGTGCTGCCGTTGAGGAGTAGATTCGGCATGCGTGCGGGAAGCACGGTGGGCTCTTCTATTTCGCCATTGTAGTTGAGTGCCATGTCGACGGTGTTCTTGTCGATGTCGGTAAGGAGTTCTTCGGCGATTTTTGTGAGGCGTGCTTCTGTATACCGGTAGGCGGCAGCATTGTCGCCGTCGAGACTACCGAAGTTTCCTTGGCCGTCGACGAGGGGGTATCGAAGGGCGAAGGGTTGCGCCATACGAACCATCGTGTCGTAGACGGACGAGTCACCATGTGGGTGATACTTGCCGAGTACTTCCCCGACAACATACGCAGACTTCTTAAAAGGGCGATTGTGTAGCAGTCCCATATCGCGCATCGCGTAGAGAATGCGGCGTGCGCCGGGTTTCATGCCGTCGCGAGCGTCGGGGAGGGCGCGGCCGATAATCACGCTCATCGAGTAATCGATGTACGAGGCCTGCATTTCCTCTTCGATCGGGATGAATCCGATATCACCGTGATCAACTACGGGCAATGGTGTTTCGTCTTCGCTCATCTAAATCCTCTTAAAATTCGTTAGATATCCAGATTTTGGACGTTTAGCGCGTTGGCTAGAATAAAGTCGCGGCGCGGTTCAACTTCGTCGCCCATTAATATGGTGAAAATCTCGTTGGCGCGCACGGCATCGTCCGTTTTGACGCGGAGAAGCTTGCGAGTCTTAGGGTCCATGGTGGTATCAAAAAGCTGGTCCGGATTCATTTCGCCTAGACCTTTATAGCGCTGAATGTTCAGGCCTTTGCTTCCGATCAAGCGGATCTGTTCGAGAAGATCGGCGCAACTAAATGCGGGGATGCCTTCTGGGCTACCGTTGAGAATGGTGACGATAGGCTCTTCTGCGGGTTCAGCATAATGGTCGAGAACCAGCCCGCTCTCTTCGAGGCGTGCGGCGAGTTTTGCTAGCGAGTTGGCTAGTGAGAGTTCCTGAAAATTGAATGCGCTGCGAGCGGGGGCCGATGGTTCTTCCCCTTCTTCGGGTTCGGGGTCAAGAGGGCGTCCTAACGTGACCTCAATCTCTTCGCGCATTTCTTTCAGTTCTTGGTCGGTATGCGCGAAGCGTTGGCGATTTTCCACTTCTGGATCATCGATGGTGACGAGGTAGCGGGGGAATTGTCCGGTCTCTTTGTTACGATGTGAGAGGTACTCGTCAAAATTGATTCCGCGCCGCGCTAAGACACCTTGGATTTGTTGGATGTCGGTGATCGCCGTCAGTAGCGGCATGATCGTGTCGCCGCTAAGTTCCGCTCCTGAGCGAGTGATCTTAATGGTCAACTCGTCGGTGCCCAACTCAACCAGTTTCCGGGTGAGTTCGTCGTTTGATTGTAGGTATTGTTCTTTCTTGCGCCGACTGATTTTATAGAGCGGTGGTTGGGCCAAATAGATGTAGCCTTTTTCGAAAAGCTCCGGCATTTGGCGATAGAAAAAAGTGAGTAGGAGCGTGCGGATATGAGAGCCGTCAACGTCGGCATCCGTCATGATGATGATCTTGTGATAACGCACTTTTTCGATGTTGAACTCATCGTGTCCGATGCCGGCCCCGATGGCAGTGATTAAGGTGCGTATCTCGTTGTTGTTCAGGATCTTATCGAGACGCGCTTTTTCGACATTAATCACTTTTCCGCGCAGTGGAAGGATGGCTTGTGTCTCGCGATTTCGACCTTGTTTGGCCGAGCCGCCGGCACTGTCGCCCTCCACCAGGTAGAGTTCGCATAGGCGCGGATCGCGTTCCGAACAGTCGGCGAGTTTTCCGGGTAGACCGGCGCCTTCGAGTGCGCCTTTTCGACGGGTTAGGTCGCGGGCTTTTCGGGCGGCGATGCGTGCACGCGCTGCGACGGACGCCTTTTCGACAATACGTCTTGCAACGGCTGGATTCTCTTCAAAAAAGGTGGCGAGTTCTTCGTTTACGACGGACTCAACAATGCCGGCGACTTCGCTGTTTCCTAGCTTTGTTTTTGTCTGCCCTTCGAACTGCGGTTCCGGAATTTTCACGCTGATGACCGCGGTTAGGCCTTCACGAATGTCGTCCCCAGACGGCATCTCTTTTTCGTCCTTAAAAATCTTATTGCTCTTGGCGTAGGCGTTTACCGAGCGCGTCAGAGCTGAGCGGAATCCGCTTAGATGTGTTCCGCCGTGGATGGTGTTGATGTTGTTGGCGTAGCAGTGGATGTTCTCGCTGTAAGCGTCGGTGTACTGCATAGCGATCTCAACGGTCGTGTGGTCTTTTTCAACTTCGAAATCGATCACGTCGGGATGCAAGGAGTTGCGGCTGCGATTCATGTGGGTGATGAATTCGCTGATACCACCGTCGAATTTGAAGATTTCTGTTCGGTCAGGATCTTCCTGTGAGAATTCGATCGTCACGCCTTTGTTCAGGAACGCCAGTTCGCGTAGACGTGTGGCGAGGATGTCCCACTCAAACTCGAGGGTTTCGAAAATGGTCGGATCCGGCATGAAGGTCACTTTGGTGCCGGTCGCGGTACTCGGACCGATGTTTTTGATCTTGGTGACCGGAATGCCGCGTTCGAAGCGCATATGGTGGATGCCTTGGTCCCGTCGGACTTCGACGTCCATCCAGTCGCTGAGGGCATTCACGCAGGAGACGCCCACGCCGTGGAGGCCGCCTGAGACTTTGTAGGAATCGCTATCAAATTTGCCACCGGCGTGCAGAGTGGTCATCACGACCTCAAGAGCCGGTTTGTTCTCCGTGGGGTGCATATCCACAGGAATGCCCCGCCCGTCGTCGCTGACGGTTACTGACCCATCGGCATTTATAGAGATCTTTACGGCCGTACAGTGGCCTGCGAGGGCCTCGTCGATGCTGTTGTCGACGACTTCGTAGACCAAGTGATGGAGACCGTGCTTGCCCGTGTCGCCGATGTACATGGCGGGACGGACGCGAACGGCCTCAATTCCCTCCAAAACGGTGATATTATCTGCCCCGTAGGACTCTTGTTTTTCGGTCTCAGACATCGTGCTCCTTATGTGTATACAATATATATGACGGTATCTTTTATGGGGTTCCAATGCAAGTGATCAGAGCGACTTTTTTTAGTAAACGTGGGGTGTCGTTCGAAAAGGTTGACAGGGTGTGAGTTGGGACTTAGTGTCCCCAGATTATCAATGCCCTAGAGGGCCCCGAGCCGAGGAGAAAGTACCGTGTATAGTGCGTCAGATCTTAGAAAAGGGCTAAAAATTGAGATTGAGGGTCAGCCTTGGATTATTACGGATTTTACGTTCTCCAAACCGGGCAAGGGTCAGTCGATTTATAACTGCAAAATGAAGAATATGCTGACTGGGCAGACTCAGAACCGGTCCTATCGCTCCAACGACAAGCTGGAGAAGCCGAATTTGTCGGATCGGCCGATGGTTTATTCGTACATTGATGGCGATGAGTATATTTTTATGGACGAAAATTACGTCCAGGCCTCCCTGAAAAGCGATTTGCTTGGTGAGGACCGTCATTTCCTGACCGAGGATCTCGAAGTGGATATCCTATTTTTCAACGAGGGGCCGGTTGGTATCACGCTTCCCAACTTCGTTTTCAAAACGATCATAGAGACAGAGCCTGGTGCCAAGGGTGACACGGCCACGAACGTGATGAAGCCCGCGAAGATCGAGGGTGACTACGAAATTCAGGTGCAGCTGTTCGTGAACGAAGGCGATACTGTCAAGATTGACACTCGGACCGGGGAGTATGTCGAGCGCGTCAGATGAGGCCTGTGATGGCGCGGATCTAGCGTCCAGGCGCTCGATTCTGGAGTTCCGGCATCGGATGCTTCAGGCCGTGCGCGCTTTTTTTGACGGTCGAGGCTATATCGAGGTCGATTGTCCGATTCGAGTGCCGGTGCCTGCGCTGGAGTTGCACATCGATGCGATATCCGCTGGAGATCAGTGGTTGCGCACATCCCCCGAGTTTCACCTAAAACGGCTTTTGGCTGCAGGATACTCGAAAATTTATCATTTGGGGCCGTGTTTTCGGGAAAATGAGTGTGGAAACCGCCATTCTCCGGAGTTCACAATGCTTGAGTGGTACCGAAGTGAGGCGGGATATATCGATATCTTAGCCGATACAAAGGCCCTGATAGGGTCTCTGGCGGACGAGCTGCTCGGATCTGCACATCTTGATTGGCAGGGGCGCCGGATCGATTTATTGCCCGTCTGGGAGCTCGTGACCGTTTCGGATGCCTTTCTCGAACATGCGGGTTGGGACCCTGTAAAAGCGTGGGATGCGGACCGATTTGACCTCGATCTGGTGGAAAAGGTGGAGCCCGCGCTTTTGAGGACTCACCCTGTGGTGCTCAAGGATTACCCCGCTCAGGCGGCTGCGTTGGCTTGTTTGAAGCCTGACAACCCTTTGTTAGCGGAGCGTTGGGAGCTCTATATTGGGGGTTTGGAGTTGGCGAACGCTTACAGCGAGCTCACTGATGCGGACGAGCAGCGGAAGCGATTTGAAGACTGTGCGCGGGAGCGTGCGGCGTTGGGGAAGTCGGCGTACCCGATTGACGAGTCGTTCATGTCTGCCCTGCAGAATGGCTTACCTGCCTGTGGTGGTGTTGCGCTAGGGATTGATCGCTTGCTCATGTTGTTTTTGGACGAAAACGAAATTTCTCGGGTACGTCCATTTCATTGACGGTACTTGGGTGGCCGCTTATGGTGGTCGCCATCTAGGTGGTGTGAAGCAGTGGGAATAGGAGCTGAGAGATGAAGAGTTTGAATACAATGGTGGCGTGCGTTGCCATGACAAGCCTTTGTGCGCCGATGGTCTCGGCCGATTTATGGGACTGGGAGATTCGCAAAAAAACCCCTGAACCGGCGGCCGCCCCGCGCGGAAATGTTTCGTATAACGCCTATCTAGGTTTGGTGATGGACTCGAGTGTGGGCAACGACGATTTCGATACCGTTGAGTTCGGCGGTCACTGGGAGTTGGGTGAAAATCGAAAAACGGCGATGGGTGATTTTGATTTTGACCTTAATATTCACGGACTGTTCTTCTCGGGGTCGGCCGGCATTGGTTTGCCTGATCAGCTTGCCACTGTGGTGTTGGACATTGAAAACCTATTTACGTTTCGCAGCGGTTTGGTTTTGGAAACACACGTGAAGCCTGGCTTATATTTTGACCTGGACGACTTTAGTAGCGATGCAGTGATGGTCCCCTTTTCGTTGCAGTTGGTGACCGGACTGGGGTCGTCTATCAGCGGTACAGCGGGTCTTGACCTGCGTCCTGGTTTTGAGCGCGAAATTATGCCGATCCTTGGTGTGCGTTGGGCGATCAACGATAAGACGGCGTTGGATTTGATGATCCCGCGTAGTTTGCTACGGATCGACACGAATCATAATTGGAGCTTCTGGGCGGGTTACGCATGGGAGAATATGGATTATGCACTGGGCGACGATCAATCCGGACGGGGACAAATCACGATTGAAGATTTTCGCCTCACGCTAGGCGGGAGTTGTAAGATGCGCGGAGGGATGCAGCTTAGCGTCGAGTACGGCAAGCTTGCAAACCGCAGTGTGGAGTATGAGGACGCGTCCTCGGAAGTGGACGTGTCGGACGAGGCGTTTATACGAGTCGGTGTTGGTGGGCCATTTTAACGAGGGCTTCTTTGAGGCCTTCGATTCCCTCTTCTAGTTCAGCTGAGATGCAGATAGGGTCGGTTCCGGTTTCCGTGCGGAACTCGGCGAGATTATCCTGCGCTGCTTGAAGGTCCATTTTGTTCGCCACAACCAATGAGGGGCGCTCCAGTAGATCGGGGTTGTGCTCATTGAGCTCTGTCAGTAATTTCGCGTAGTCATCCCACGGTTCGCGACCGTCCACGCCGGCCATATCAATGATAAACATCAGAAGGCGCGACCGCTCGATATGGCGTAAGAAGTCGTGACCGAGACCGATGCCTTTGTGGGCGCCTTCGATTAAGCCAGGGATGTCGGCCACACGTAGGCGGGTGTAGTCTTCGAAGATGATGGTTCCAATGATGGGGTTGAGTGTGGTGAATGCGTAGGCCGCAACCTTAGGGTGGGCGTGTGAGATGCGGGTGAGGAGTGATGATTTTCCTGCATTTGGAAATCCGACCAACCCGACGTCTGCAGCAATTTTCAGTTCAAGGCGCAGCGTGCGTTCGATCGTGTCTTCTCCGCGAGTGAACTCACGCGGTGTTTGATGAGTGGCTGTCGCCCAGTTGGGATTGCCGAGACCGCCAAGACCGCCTTTAGATGCGATGAACTCTTGGCCGTCCTCGAGCAGTTCGCAGAGGAGCTCCGTCTGCTCTCCATCCCAGATTTCAGTGCCTAGCGGGAGTAGGGTGATCTTGTCTTCGCCCTTTTTGCCGTGCAGTGTCTTTCCCTTCCCGTGTACGCCGCGCCCTGCGCGTAGATGAGGGGAGTAGTAGACACTGATCAGTGAGTCGACATCTTTGCAGGCTTTTAAGATGACGTTGCCGCCGTGTCCGCCGTTACCGCCGTCTGGGCCGCCGCGTGGAACATATTTTTCGCGGCGAAAACTGATGCAGCCGTCGCCACCGGGACCCCCGCGAACGTAGGCGGTGACATTATCAATGAATCGGCGGGCTTTCATAGTCCGGTGAAGGAAGACCTATTGGGAGCTTCAATCAGTGTGTTTTGGATGAGAGGGAAGGGGTTGGGGTTGAAGGGGTGGACGCAGTGGGTCCAGCCTTATGCAACCTGACACGCATCAACACGAACTTGACGCCCACTCTTCTCGAAACGTACCACGCCGTCTGAGAGTGCAAAAAGGGTGTCGTCGCCACCGCGTTTCACATTCAGACCTGGGTGTACTTTTGTACCGCGTTGGCGGACAATGATTGTGCCGGCGAGGACGGGTTGTCCGTCGTGGCGTTTAACACCGAGCCGTTTGGATTCGCTGTCGCGACCGTTCTTGGCGGAACCACCTGATTTTTTTGAGGACATTAGTTATTCTCCGGCTTTCGCTTTGTCGGCAGCTTTCTTGGTCGTCTTCTTCGCTTTTGCTGCGACGGAGTCGATCTTGAGGACTGTCAGTTCTTGACGGTGGCCCATCTTACGCTTGTAGCCTTTACGACGGTTCTTCTTGAATGAAATAAGTTTTTCACCGCGGATGTGTTCAACCACCTCTGCAGAAACGGTTGCGCCGCTTACAGTCGGGTTACCGATGTTGAGCGTCTTACCGTCGGAGACGGCGAGCACTTGATCGATCTTGATGGTCTTGCCCGCTTCGGTAGCGAGACGTTCAACGGTGACGACATCGCCAGCGTTGATGCGGAGTTGTTTGCCACCTGTTTCTATTACTGCGTATGCGTCCATAACTCTATAATCCCAAAATATTTAGCTGAATTGTGTTCAGTTCCTGCCTGCAGAAAACCCGCAAAACATACGGAAATCCCAGTTTGATGTCAAGGGTTCTGATTGAAAAAAGAGGTCTGATTGATGAGCGTCTCAGTCTGAGTCGGCGAGGAGGGTCTCGATTGCGCCCGAAATCTCCTCGATAAACCGAGGAATTGCGAAGCGTTCAGCGTTTTTACGAATAAGGGCAGGATCCCAAATCATTGATGCGCAACTGGTTATGGCTGACGACAGGGCGTCGGGGGTTTGTTCGGCGAAAAAGACGCCGGTTTCGCCAGCCACGATCGTTTCGAGGGCCCCGCCGCGACCGTAAGCGACGACGGGCCGGCCACAGGACTGGGCTTCGAGGGGGACGATGCCGAAATCTTCTTCGCCCGGAAAGATGAGCATGTGACAACGCTGGTAGAGGTCTCGGACGGTCTCGTCGGACTGCCACTCTAGGAATTCGACATTCGGGCCTGCCATGGCTTTGAGGGAGTCGAGTTCACCGCCGATGCCGACAATCTTGAGTTTCCGGTCGAGATCGGCGTAGGCCTGAATCGCCAAATCGATACGCTTATAGGGAACGAGCGCGGACACGATCAAGTCGAAGTCTTCGGGAGGCAGACCGTTGGGTTGGTGACGGTCGGTATCGACGGGGGGGTAGATAACGGTGGAGTCGCGGTCGTAAAAGTCTTTGATGCGGGTTTGGACGTGTTTGCTGATGGCGACGAAGTGGTCGACGCGCTTGGAGGTGCGTTTGTCCCACCGTCGCAGACAATGAAGGATGGGCTTAAGCACCACGGCCTTGATGGGGTTGCTGCCGAAGTACTCTTCATAGAAGGTCCATGCGTAGCGCATAGGCGTGAAGCAGTAGCATAGGTGTCGTGTGTTGGGTCCGGGTTTCAGGCCTTTGGCAACGCAATGGCTGGTGCTGATCTGGACGTTTGCGTCTCGCGGGGTGAAGCTTTCGATGGCGCGAGGGAAGAACGGCAGAAAATTGCGGTAGCGGGTCATGATGTTAGGGAGGCCTTGGAGTCGGGACGTGGCGACCGTGTGTTGATTGATGGTGTCGCTGACCGCGGACTCATTATGGATCAGTGTGTAGATGCGGGCATCCTCAAACATCTGGCAGAGGAGTTCGAGGCAGCGTTCTCCGCCGCGCATGCCCGTGAGCCAGTCGTGGCAGAGGTTCGCGGAGGTGCCTTTCCATTTTGCGCGAGCTTCGTCTGGGGTCATGGGGTGAGTTCCTCGTATAGCGCCATGGTTTGGGCGGCCGTGCGGGTCCATGAAAAGGTGGCGGCTTGCTTGTAGCCGAGGTCGACTAGATTGCGTGCGGTGTGCGGGTCGGTCAGGATATTGACCAGTCCGGAACTGAGGGCCTCGATGTCGTCCGGATCAAACAGAATCGCGGCGTCGCCAGCGACTTCTGGAAGGGAGCCCGCGTTACTGCAAATGACGGGCGTTCCAGATGCCATAGCTTCGACGACGGGAAGCCCGAAACCCTCGCAGCGCGAGGGTAGACAGAGAGCATCGGCGTCGCGATAGGCTTTGACGAGGTCGTTTTGATGAATGTATCCGGTCCAAGAGACATGGCCTTCGATGTCGAGTTCGCGGACTAAGTCGGCCGCCTCTGGGTAACGGTCATCTTTGGCGCCAGCGATGATCAACTTCATGTCGCATGTTGCGTTCATGCGAGCTTGAGAGAAGGCGCGTATCAGTCCGACGAGATTCTTGTATGGGTCCGCACGGCCGACGTAGAGGATGACGCGGGTGCGGTTTGTTGAGTAGTCAAGGACGTCGGGCGTGTCGCCGGGGTTGAATTCCTCGCCGACCCCGCAATAGATGGTGCGCACTTTATCTTGGTGAGCCTCTGGGATACGAAGGCCCTCGATGATATCGCTGCGAGAGGCGTTGCTATCGGTGATGATTCGGTCTGCACGAGCGCCTACCATGCGCATGATTTTCTTATATAGGGGAAAGAGTCGGGTTTTTTTTGAGTTGGGCGCTGCATTCGGGAAGCGCATGGGGATCATGTCGTGGATGGTGGTGATGCAGCGGATCTTGCCTGTCCGCTTGCTGGGGAAGGCGAGCAGGGGGATCATGTAGTTCGTCGAGTGAAAGATGTCGAGCTTCTGCTGTTTGAGGACGCCTGGAAGGCGAAGTTGAGAAAGCGGTGAGTGGACTCCGTAGGGAATGAGAACGCATGTGACGCGCGGATGTTCGCGGATGCCGGCTTGGTCCAGTGTGCGTTCGAGCAGTGAGTCGTGGTTGAAAAACAGGATAAAGGTATGCTCGTCTTGCTCGATTTTTGCGAGATGTTCGATTAAAGCGAGGGTGTAGGCACCGATCCCGGATATCTGATGGAAGATCCAGCGTGCATCGATTCCAATTCTCATGCGCCGACCTGCCGATAGACGGCCATTGTTTTTCGAGCTGTCTCTTCCCATCGGTAGCTCGCGGCGACTTTCTTTCCGCGTTCAATCAGTGCGTTGCGTTCGGTGGTGTCGCTGAGGAGTCGCAGGCAGGCGGTTGACCAGCGATCTGCATCGTCAATCTCTTCGACGCATGCGCCGTCGCGTAGAACTTCGCGAAGCGACCCGCCGGGAGAGCTGACGACCGCGGCGCCGCAGGCCATGGCCTCGAGGGGTGTGAATCCGAAACCTTCGTAATGCGAAGGAAACAGGAAGAGGTCGGCATCGGCGTAGAGTGAGGGTAGGTGTTGGTCATCGATGTAATCAATATAGCGGATGTTCGCCGCACGAGGAGAGTGTTTGACGCGATCAAGGATGGTGTCGTATTTCCAGCCTTTCATGCCCGCGATTACTAGATCGCCGTCGTAGTCAGTCATGCGCTCGTATACCTCTATCAAAAAGTCAAAATTCTTTCTCGGTTCCAGCGTGCTGACCATCGCTATGTACGGACGATCTAGCCCGAGTTGGCTGCGCGTTGCCGATCGTTCTTCCGGCGATGGCGGTGTGAAGGCGTCCGTGATTCCGAGATGAATGGGGAAGATGCGTGATGGGTCGACGGATGTCAATGCTGCGATTTCGTCTGCACTGAACTGGGAAATGGTGAGGATGGCGTCGCTGCGTTCGAAGGTCCGCGTCATTTCAGCGCGCAAGTATTTGAGGTTTAGCGCGTCGGTATATTGCGGGAACCGTTCGTAGCTCATGTCGTGCACAGACACGACGGCCTTTGAGGAGTTGGAGCAGGGGGGGATGATGAAGTTGGGGAAGTGGAGGACATCCGCCTTGCCTGCGAACCACTCGTATGGGGGGAAGTGGAGGGTTTTCCAGAGCTTTTGCGCGAGTCGTCCGGGCATCAGGCGAGAGACTTGCTGTGTGGCGTGCGGGGCAGCGAATGGCAGGCCTTGGCGTTTGAAGTCGAAATAGAAGAGCGCGAGCTCGTCTTCGTTCAGGACCTCAGAAAGATGGTCCACCAATTGTTTTGTATAGCGACCAATCCCTGCGCGTTGGGTGATGGCCGACTGAATATCCACACAGATCTTCATATTGCTCCTGATTGATCGGGACACTTTGGCATAATCGGCGGTAATGGCGAAGCTCGAAGTGTGAGCATGGGGCCTTGGCTAACTGCCACCCACTTTCTTCTTGTCTCACCCTTTATATTGCTGACAATGGGCGACGGAGCTGTAAGACCTCATCTTGATGATTAACTTGGAGAGAGACATGACGCGTGTAGCCATCGTACGGACTTTGACCGCCCTATCCTTGCTCGCCTTAATTACTGTTCAGCCTGTGTTTGCCCAAGAGGCGACGAGTGGGCCGGGAGACGTGATTGAATCCACCGTTGCTCCGGATCCGAGCGGTGAGCGTGTGTCGTCGACGGCACCGGACGTTGAGCCGCTTGAAGCGCCAGCAGCCGACGTGGCTCCCGAGGTGGAATCCGTGGGAATACAGGAAGCTATCGATGAGTGGTTCGGGACATATCTCGTCGAGCCCCTATGGACATACTTTCTGGGCGCTCCGATGTTTCAAACGCGGGTACAGGTCGTGCTGCATACCGATCAAGCGTCTCACCCGATCAAGCTGCTTCTTGCTGACGCGGGTCTGTCGTCCTGGACGACGGCTGACAAGGCGATCAAGGGATCGGCGTTTATTTCCGTTAAAGTTGATGAGGTCGAGGCGGCCGCCACTGTTCTGGAGAAGCATGGGTTTTCGACCTTGCCGGATGGAAAGCTTGGCAAAGAAGGTGGGTTCCCTTTTATTGTGTTGGTGCTGATGTGTGGCGGGGTGGTGTTCACCCTTATGTTTCGCTTTATTAATATCCGGATGTTTCGGCATTCGATCGATGTGATTCGCGGGAAGTTCGATCGACCGAGCGACGAAGGCCAGATTTCGCATTTCCAAGCGCTGACGTCCGCATTGTCGGCCACAGTCGGATTAGGGAATATTGCGGGCGTGGCTGTGGCGATTGGCATGGGGGGTGCCGGCGCCGTGTTTTGGATGTGGATCATCGCCTTTTTCGGCATGAGCTTGAAGTTTGTCAGTTGTTCCTTTGCTCAGTTGTATCGCCGGGTTGATGCGGATGGTCACGTATTGGGCGGGCCTATGGTCTATCTGGAAGAGGGTATAAAAGAGCGGTACCCTTCGGTCGCTTGGCTGGGAAAAGTTTTTGGCGTGTCGTTTGCGGTGTTCACGATTATGGCGGCCTTTGGTGGCGGGAACATGTTTCAGGCCAATCAGACCTATTCGCTGGTTGCTGACCAATTCGGCTGGACGGCGGCGTTCGAGGCGGGTGAGATCAGTGAGGGCGCTCGGTTTGCGACGGCCCTGTGTGTCGGCATTACGTTGGCATTCTTTGCCGGGATCGTGATTATTGGTGGGATCAAGCGTATCGGAGTGGTGACCAGCAAGGTGGTTCCATTGATGTGTGGGTTTTATTGTTTAGTGTGTTTGGTAATCATCGGCACAAACATCGGTAAGGTTCCGACTATGCTCAGTGAGATATTCTCCTGTGCGCTGAATGGTCAGGCGATGTTTGGCGGCTTCGTGGGCGTGTTGATCATGGGGGCCAAGCGTGCGGCATTTTCGAATGAAGCGGGTTTAGGTTCCGCGGCTATTGCCCATTCTGCAGCGAAGACGGATGAGCCGATTCGCGAGGGAACCGTCGCGATGATAGGACCCTTCATTGATACGATTGTTGTGTGCACCATGACTGCGTTGGCCATTTTGATTACGGGGGCGCACCTTGATCCTGAAACTGGCGCAGCGTTTGCTGATCCGCAAGGAATCAAAATTACGGCGACCGCCTTTTCTACCCTCGGCCAATGGGTGCCTTGGTTGTTGACGATCGCCGTTGTTATCTTTGCGTATTCGACGCTCATCTCTTGGAGCTATTACGGTGAGCGCTCGGTGGAGTACTTGTTTGGCAAGGCGGGTATCATGCCGTATCGCGTGGTGTACGTATTTATTGTTATCGCGGGGCCGGTTTTGAGTCTTAAGAATGTGATCGGGTTTGCGGATATGATGCTGTTTAGTATGGCGTTCCCAAACATCATTGGTCTCTTGTTGATCTCCGGTAAACTGCGGCCACTCGTGAAAGACTATGTTGACCGCGTGAAGAGTGGTGAGATTAAACCGGTGAAGTAGATCTGGGCCTGTTGGCCGGGGGGACTATTTGTCGAAACCCGGGATTAGTTCTTCTACAGAGTCTCTGAGAAATTTACGCGTGTGATAGTCGTCGTCGACGATCTCTCCGTCCCACACGAGGAGATCAAGGTCGAGGGTTCGTGAGGCGAACTTGTCTTCACAGCGAACGCGTGCGCATTCATCTTCGATCGTTTTGAGTTCATGGGTGAACACGGTTTTGGAAAGCGGTGTGTTCACGAGCCAAGATCCGTTTCGGAAGTCCGCTAGATCAGGGCGATTGATGGCGGGTGTATGGATGAACGTGGACTCACCGAGGACATCACCGGCGCGTTCTATTTTTTCGCGTGCTAGTGGGATGAACCGGTCGGGCTCAATGTTTGACCCGACTCCGACAACCGCGATCGTCATGCCCGCGTCAGGCTGTCTTCGACGGAAACAGAGTCGGCGAAGCGGAGGGCGGCAGGTTTGTCGACGCGCACCCATGCGGCTGCGACCCGCTCATCCTCTAGCAGGAGCTTGAGCAGTTCCGTTACCAGGGTCTCAACGAGGAGGAATGTGGAGTCTTCGACATAGGCTAAGACGCGCTTGTTAATGGTTTTGTAGTCCACGGTATATTGCACGTCGTCGGTCTCGGCCGCCTTGGAGATGTCGAGATCCATCGAGTAGTTGATCAAGATGTCTTGTTTGTTAATCCGCTCGTCATCGTTGAGTCCGAGAATTGTACGTGCGCGTAAGTTGTCGACATTAATGGTGGCCATTAGAGTTGTTCCCCTCCGTCTGCGTAGATGATTTGTCCGGTCAGGTAGTCGTTTTCGATCAAAAAGGCGAGTGCACCGGTGATGTGATCCACGTCGCCCTGGCGTTTAAGGGGTATGCGTTCAAGGATGCGGTCCATGTGATCAGCATCGGCATGCGGCGGTGGTAGGATTGCGCCCGGGGCGATACCATTGATGCGGATGCCGGGGGCGTATTCTTTCGCAGCCATTTTTGTAAAGTCTGCCAAGCCTTTCTTCGCGAGAAGGTAGGCCGCGTGCGTGGTTCGGTTTTGGGAGATATGCGTATCGAGTAGGTTGACCACGAGGCCTTCTTCGAGGCCCTCCGCAAAATCGCGCGTTAGGATGCAGGGTGCGAGGAGGTTGGTTGAGAAGTGGTTGACCCACGACTTGTTGCTTGTCTCAGCGATTGAGCCGGGTTCAAAGAGTGAGGCGTTGTTGATCAAAATGTTCAGTTCCGGAAAGCTGTGTTTCACGCCATCCATAAGGCCCGCGACTTGTTTGACATCGGATAGGTCGGCTTGGAAGAGTTCGCAGGAGCAGTCAAGGGCTCGGACCTCGTCGGCAAGGGCGAAGGCTTGATCTTCCGATTGATTGTAGTGCAGGGCAATGTCGTAGCCCATCTCTGCGAGAGCGAGGGTGATATGCTTGCCGATACGACGGGCGCCGCCAGTAATGAATGCGGCGTGCATCAGGAGTTGATCAAGCTTAGGAATTCAGAGCGCGTCGAGGGGTGGTCTCGGAAGGCGCCGATCATCGCCGAGGTTTTCATAACGGAATTTTGCTTTTCGACGCCTCGCATCATCATGCAGAGATGTTTCGCCTCGATCACGACGGCGACACCCAGTGCGCCGAGTTCGTCTTTGAGGGTCTCCGCAATCTGTTGCGTGAGGTTCTCTTGCACTTGCAGGCGGCGGGCAAAAAGATCAACGATGCGAGCAATCTTCGACAGGCCGATGATCTTCCCGTTGGGAAGGTAGCCGACATGGCATTGCCCAAAGAATGGTAAAAGGTGGTGCTCGCAGAGTGAGTAGAACTCGATGTCTTTGACGATCACCATTTCTTCGTTCGTTGTTTCGAAGATGGCCCCATTGATGATGGTCTTAATATCTTCGTTGTAACCCTTTGTCATGTATTCCATGGCGCGAGCCGCGCGGTGGGGCGTTTTCGCCAGGCCCTCGCGAGAGAGATCTTCGCCGATTGAACTGATGATCTTTCCGTATAATTCGTCCACGTTAACCTCTCTTTGCTTAAGCTAGCCTTGGTCTGCTGCGATCAAGTTTAATGCGCTACCCGCTTTGAACCATGCGATTTGGGCATCATTATAAGTGTGGTTCAGAGCGCAGACATCTTCTGTTCCGTCGGAATGAGACAAAACGAGTTCCAGCTGTGTGCCGGGCGTGAAGGTCGTGAGTCCGCGAATGCTGGTGATGTCGGCTTCCTGCACCTTGTCATAGTCGCTGGGATCCGCGAAGGTGAAGCCGAGTACGCCTTGCTTTTTCAAGTTGGTTTCGTGGATGCGAGCGAAGCTGCGGACGATGACGGCTCGTCCGCCGAGATGGCGAGGTTCCATGGCGGCGTGTTCACGGCTTGAGCCTTCGCCGTAGTTTTCATCGCCAATCACGATCCATCCTTTGCCGGCTGCTTTGTATGCGCGTGCGACGTCTGGGATGGATCCTGTCTCACCTGTTGTTTGGTTTTTGACTTGGCCCACGTCGTCGTTGAACGCGTTGATCGCACCGATAAAGCAGTTGTTTGAAATGTTGTCGAGGTGCCCACGAAACTTGAGCCATGGCCCCGCCATGGAGATGTGGTCCGTGGTGCATTTCCCTTTTGCTTTGAGGAGCACGGGCATGTCTGTGAGATCCTCGCCATTCCATTCGGTGAAAGGAGTCAATGCTTGCAGGCGTTCGCTGTCTTCTGCGATGACGACCTGCACGTTTTCGCCGTTCTCGCTAGGCGCTTGGAAACCTTGTAGGTCTTGACCCAGCACCTCTGGTAGTTCCGCGCCAGTAGGGGGGGCTAGCATCACTTCTTCGCCATCGCGGTTGGTGAGGGTGTCTGTGAGCGGGTTGAATGTAAGAGTGCCTGCGATGGCTAGGGCGGTGGTCAGTTCTGGGCTGGCGACGAACGCGTGGGTTTTCGGGTTGCCATCGTTGCGTTTCGCGAAATTTCGATTGTAGGAGGTCACGATCGAGTTCGGTGTTCCGTCTTTCATACCGGTTCGGTTCCACATGCCGATGCAGGGGCCGCAGGCGTTCGCGAGGACCTGACCGCCGAATTCGGTGAGTGTTGCAAGTTGGCCATCGGCTTCGATGGTGGCGCGGACACGCTCTGAGCCGGGCGTTATAATGAATGTTGCCTTAGGGGTGATTTTTTTGTCGATGGCCTGCTGCACGATGCTAGTGGAGCGATCGATGTCCTGATAGCTGGAGTTGGTACAGCTGCCGATCAAGCCTGCGGTGACTTCAGCCGGATAGCCTTCGGACTTCACCGCTTCCTTCATCTTAGAAATGGGCCACGCTTTGTCGGGCGTGAACGGGCCGTTCAGATGCGGTTCAAGGTCGGAGAGATTGATTTCAATCACCTGATCGTAGTGTGCGGCGGGGTCAGCCAAAACTTCTGGATCGGCTTGGAGTTCTGCCGCGTGTTTGCGCGCCAGGTCGGCGATGTCGGCGCGATCGCTGACTTCGAGAAATTTGGCCATGTGTTCATCAAACGGGAATACTGAGGTAGTGGCGCCAATCTCGGCACCCATATTACAGATCGTGGCTTTGCCGGTGCAGGGGAGGTTGTCTGCGCCTTCACCAAAATATTCGACAATGTGTCCTGTGCCGCCTTTTACAGTGAGGATGCCGGCGAGTTTTAGGATGATATCTTTCGCGGATGCCCAGCCGTTGAGTGTGCCGGTCAGTTTGACGCCGATGAGTTTGGGCCACTTGACTTCCCATGGCATGCCGACCATGACGTCGACGGCATCTGCACCACCGACACCGACAGCGATCATTCCGAGTCCACCGGCGTTAGGCGTGTGTGAGTCTGTGCCCAACATCATTCCGCCTGGGAAGGCGTAGTTTTCGAGGACCACTTGGTGAATGATGCCTGCGCCGGGTTTCCAGAAACCGATTCCGTACTTGTCTGAGACAGAGCTTAGAAAGTCGTAGACTTCTTTATTTTCTGTATTCGCGCGTTTGAGGTCATCATCGGCGCCGACTTCGGCACGGATCAGATGGTCGCAGTGGACGGTGCTGGGGACTGAGACTTGTTTGCGCCCAGACTGCATGAACTGGAGTAGCGCCATTTGGGCGGTTGCATCCTGCATGGCAACGCGATCGGGCTTGAGGTCCGCATAGGTCGTGCCGCGTTCCAATGCGGAGTCAGGGAGTGTTTCGAGGTGTGAATAGAGGATCTTCTCAGTGAGGGTCAGGGGGTGCTTGAGTAGCTTGCGGACGTGTTCGTGCTTGGCGCGTAACCCTTCGTAGATGCCTGCGATCATGGTCTGTCTATCTCCAGTGGAGTTAATAGTTGTCGGAAAAAGGCATTATTGTATCAAGTCCGGCAGACCTGACAACAAAATCCGCTGTTGGAGTTGATGGGCAGCGAGTACCGGCTGGCGCGGGAAATGGCGGTGTTTAGTCGAGACTAGGCCGTTTGTTTTGTTTGGGGGCTTGGCCGAGAGAGGGCATTCCTAGGGTGCGTCGCGTTCGGTCATTCAGCGTCTGGACTTCTTCTGCGTTCCTTTTTTGGATTTGCTACGTCGTTTGTTTCGGAGTTCGCCACCGCCGGGAGGCAGGGATCCTTTGTTCTCGGACGCGACCCAGACGAAGCGGGAGAGTGATTTGCTGCCAGGATAAGCGGCTACGCGATGGCGTCGAACATGGAGACCGCATTTTTGGAGTCGATCTTCGTAGGGTTTGGAACTTTCGACGGACCAGACGGCGAGCACGCCCCGTTCGCGCAGAGCATTTTTGCACGCCTCGATGCCGACTGGGCCGTATAGCCGGTCGTTACCAGAGGTGCTGATCGCGCTGGGTCCGTTGTCGATGTCTAGCAAGATGGCGTCGAACTGGTTCTCTGACTTGGCAATCAAGGAGATGACATCGCCGGTCTTTACCTTCACGCGGGGGTCGTCGAGGGGGTGTCCATTGAGTTCGCCAAAATATTTACGATTCCAGGCTATCATGGGCTTCAGGAGCTCTCCCACGATGATGGTGGCTTGCGGGCTGAGCATTTTAAGTGTTTCACTCAGGGTGAACCCGAGGCCGAGACCGCCGATGAGAATGCGTGGTTCGCGACGCATGCCCAAATGCGCGCAGCCGAGTCGAGCGAGTTCCAGCTCGGATTCGTGTTGGCGGCTGCCCATCAGGTCCTCGCCATTGATCCGAATGAAGTAATCGGTGTCATGCTGGAAAAGTGTCATTTCACCACCTTCAGGGGTGGTGGCGGTATCGAGTTTGATGCTTTGTTTCATAGGAGTTGTTTGCGATGCGTGTTCCGGCCTTCTTTACGGTTTCTGGGTGGAGTTATACCCAAGTCTTTTCGTGATTGCCAGCGGCATAGTGCTTTTCTGCTGAATATGCTCATGGGTGGGTCGTGGCGGGACATTGTGCGGAGCGAACCCAATTGTTGTGTTCGACCGGTATCCTACGTATAGTTTGGGGAGCTTTTTGTAGAAATGAAACCAAGTTTAAGGAGCGAAATGATGGGTATTTATCGATTAATGGTCGTGGTAGTGATGGGCATGCTGATGACTGGAGCGCTTGTTGCCGAGACCACCAAGATTGTATTTGTGGCAGGCAAAGATAGTCACGGGCCGGTGGCTCACGAGCATACTCGGGGAAATATCTTGCTTGCGGCTGCGCTCAAGGCCAGCGGTTTGGATGTCGAAACGGTGACGGTGGCTGGAGGTTGGCCGAAAGATAATGCTGTTTTCGAAGGTGCGAAAACGGTGGTCATTTTTTGTGACGGCGGGGGAAGGCATGTTTTGAATCCGCATGTTGAATTCTACGACACCTTAGCCGCGAAGGGTGTCGGCTTAGTGTGCCTTCATTATGGCGTTGAAACGACCAAAGGACCCAAGACCGGAGAAAAGTTTATTGAGTATATGGGGGGCTACTTCGAGCCGCACTGGTCGGTGAACCCGCATTGGACGGCGGAATTCAAGACATTCCCTGATCATCCCATCGCCAATGGCGTGAAGCCTTTTGCGGTGAATGACGAGTGGTACTTTCATATGCGTTTTGCACCGGAGATGAAGGGCGTGACGCCCATCCTGACTGCGATCGCACCCGAGGCGACGATGAAGCGTAAAGATGGCGCACATAGCGGCAACCCAGCGGTACGCAAGGCGGTGGCAGCGGGTGTGCCTCAGCATGTGGCGTGGGCGTTCGAGCGCGATAACGGCGGCAGAGGCTTTGGGTTTACCGGAGGGCATTACCACAAAAACTGGGAAAACGATGACTTTCGAAAGACGGTCTTGAACGCGATTGTCTGGACGGCGAAGTTAGATGTGCCGAAGGGTGGCGTGAAAAGCAAAACTCCGAACACAGAGCGTCCCGCCGCGAAGTAAGTCGACCGACGAGCTATTCCTTTAGACGAATGCGGATCCGATCCGTCTCGCAGTAGGTCACAAGGAGTGTGCCGTCGCTCGCGGTTGCATCGAAGAGATCTTCGACCAGGGCGGCTTCTCCGGGCCAGGGGTAGCAAAAAATAATGTCGAACTCTTCGATTGGGTAGTCGTTTTCGAAATACGCCTCCCGATCTTGTTCCTGTGAGGGCAGGAGGGCGCTGTTCGTCAGCGCGCCGGCTTCTCCGGTTCCATTTTCTGAATATTCGAATCCATTCGGTATAAAGTTTTCACAGACGAATGTGGCTGAGATACCGAGATCGTTGGCGAGCGATACCGATTCCCGGTGGAGGGCGTCTACAATCTCGATGCCTGTGGCGTCGAAGCCTAGCGCGGCCGCGAGCGCGGTGATCATCCCGAAGCCGCTGCCCCATTCGCAAAACCGCGTGCCTTCAGCGAGTCCATCGCGCTGGATCAGAGCGAATGCTTGATAGGCTTCGTCTGCATTGCTGGGGACGTAGCGAGGGGCTCGTTTTTTGATGTCCTGAGACAGATAGGCATCGATGCGGGTGTCGACTTCCGTCATCAAGGCAACGACATCCGTTGGAATGGCGATGGTAGAGGCATCGAAGGAGAACTCATGTAAACTCATGGCGCAGGAGTCTAGTCCGCATTATCGGGTATAGCGAGACAATGAGTGTCTCTGGGCGTGGGCAAATTTGCCCCACGAGTTAACCTTGCGTTAGAGCTGGGCTTTGTGCTGAAGTGTCGACTCTTGAACGATAAACAAAGGGTGTCCTATGAGACGATTGCATGTGGGGATTTTCCTGTTAACGCTGACTCTGTCGGTTCACGTTTTAGCGGAGAACAAACCGAACATTCTCTGGCTGACCAGCGAAGACAACAATGTCAATTGGGTGGGCTGTTATGGTAATCCACATGCCGACACGCCAAACATTGATGCGCTTGCGGCTGAGGGCTTTCAGTATATGCACTGCTATGCAAACGCGCCGGTGTGTGCGCCATCGCGGAGTACGTGGATCACGGGTGTCCATGCCTTATCGATGGGGACTCATCCTATGCGTAGTCGTTATGACATCCCACATGATCGGATTCCGTACTACCCGGACCTGTTGAAGGCGCGTGGATATTATACGGTGAATCAGCGCAAGACTGATTACAATATTGGGGGTCGAAAAGACTCGAGTGCGTGGGATGCGGGGAAGGTTGACTGGCGGGTTCTGAAAGCGAAGCAGCCGTTTTTCGCTGTCCTGAATCACACGAGTTCTCATGAGAGCAAAGCGTTTGGAGCAGTCGATAAGACGACGCATAAACCAGCTGACACTCGTCTCGCGGCCTATCACCCTGATATTCCCGTGATCCGGCAAAATTATGCGCACTATCATGATGCGGTGAAGAAGATGGATAACCAGATTGGGCAGGCGCTAGCGGCCCTCAAGGCGCAGGGCTTGGAAGACTCGACGATTGTTATCTACAACTCGGATCACGGCGGGGTGTTAGCGCGTAGTAAGCGTTTTCTGTATAACAGCGGGACTCACTGTCCATTCATTCTTCGGATCCCCAAACGCTTCAAACATTTGTGGCCGGCTGAAAAACCGGGCACGAAGGTGGATCGGTTAGTGAGTTTTATAGATATGACGCGAACGTGGATGAGTCTAGCGGGTGTTCACGATGTGGGTGTGATGCAGGGGCAGGTGATCTTGGGGAAAGAGGCGGACCCCGAGCGCGAGTGGCATATCAGCTATAGAGCTCGCATGGATGAGCGTGTGGACAATCAACGGGCGATACGTAATAAGCAGTATCTCTACATCCGAAACTACATGCCGTATGCACCGGCTGGGCAGCACTTGAGCTATTTGTGGAGGATGGAAGCAACGCGGGCGTGGGCGGCTCATCACAAAGCGGGTAAGACGGATGCGGTTACGGGACGTTGGTTTGGGACGAAGGTGGCAGAAGAGTTGTATGACACCACCAAGGATCCGGACAACGTGGTGAATCTGGCGGGTACGCCCGAGACCGAAAAAGTGCTCGTTCAGATGCGCGCCAAATTACGGGACTGGCAGGTGGCGCATTATGACGCCGCCCTGTTGCCGGAGAGCGAAATGGTGGAGCGTGCAAAGACTCACAAGGTGACGCTGTTTGACTTGGTGAGAGATGCGACAAAATACGACCTCGAGAGCTATTTAGATGCATCAGAGGTCGCCTTGGCTGCCACTGAAGCCGATCTGCCCAAGCTGCTCACGATGTTAGAGCACTCCGATTCCGGGGTTCGGTATTGGGGAATCGTGGGTGTGTTTCTCCTTAAGGATGCGGGGAAGGGCGCGTTGGAGCGAGTGTTGAAGTTGGCAAACGCTGATGAGTCGGATCATGTGCGTGTGATGGCGGCGTATACCTTGCATCAATTCGGGAAGGGAGACGAGGCGCAGCAGGTGTTTAACGAGCTGCTCAAGAACGGCTCGCATGCGACCCTGAAGATATTGAACATCATTGATTGGATCGACGGAGACCCAAACGCCTATACAGAAGGCTTGGCTGTTGCAAAAGCGGCGGGGAATTATTCCGAGAGAATGGCCGATTTTCTAGCAGCATCCGGTGTTAGCTCCGACCCAAAGACGAGGAAGAAAAAATGAATCGATTAACTGCACACCCTTTGTTGAAATCCGGACCTGAGGGCTATCACTTTGAAAGTCCCGTACAAGTGGGCAATCGCTTTGTGTGGGTTCAGATTCATGCCACGCCAGAAGCGCGAAGTGCGGGTTGTGTACAGTGGGTAGAGTTGCCGGAAGGGGCCTTGTCGGAGGACGGCTTGGATCTGACCGTTCATACGGTTGCCTTTGACGAGCCGGTTGGCGCGGTCATGCCGACGAGCGATCCCGACATCGTCGTTGTCGCAAAGGAGCGTCGCCTAGAGACCTTGAACCTGAGCACTGGGAAAGCGGGCGAGTTGCTGTCTGACGCGTGGGGTGCCGTGATCGAATCGAATCCTGATGTGCGTTTGAACGACTGTCGCGCGGGGTATGATGGCGAGGTCTATGTGGGGACGATGGCTTACGATTGTGAAACACCGTTGGGTGCGTGGGGACGCGTGGACCGCGAATCGGGGTTTCAGCCGATGATTGAGAACGTGAAGGTGTCGAACGGGTTTGATTGGACGGACCTTAAGACCGACGAATCGGGTCGCGAGTATCGCTATTTAGTTTATGTGGATTCCAAGTCAGGCAAAGTCGATACGCACGATGATGAAGATGCGGGCATCACGGAATCGAGTGAGATTTGGCGTTACCGTCATTATATGGATGACGGATCTCTGGGAGAGCGTCATGTGTTGACGTCGATGACTCCAGTGGTGACGCGGCAGCGCAGTCAGTGTCCGGTGGTTGCGGACGGCGGCGTAATGGCGTTTGATTCACAGGGCCGCGAATTTTTCGTTGTCACCGAGTTCAACGGTGCTGCGGCGCATATAGTGGATGTGGAGACCGGCGAGATTGTGACGCAGATCGACATCCCCGCCTTCATGATTACTAGTGCAGGGTGGGCGGGGGACGTCCTCGTGTTCACGACCACGCGCGAAGGGTTGAGCGGCGCAGATCCAGAGCGAATGAGTTCGGCTGAGCAGGAGATGTTGGAAAACAGCGGAAACTTGTTTTGGGTAAAGGTTGAGGGTTTGTCTGGCCGCGCCGGCTTTACGGTTCGCCTAGATTGAAGCTGTGTGCTTAATCCCGTGTGAAGACCCACTCTGTCTCTGTCGACAGGTTGGGCTGGTAGGCGTAGCCGTCGGCCGAGAACTTTTTCAGTCCCGTGGGGGTCTTTAGCTTTTTCTTGATGATGTGCCGAGCCATCAGGCCGCGTGCGCGCTTGGCAAGAATGGCGATCACTTTGTAGCCATCGCCTTTTTTCTCTTTGAATACCGGGGTGATGAGTTCGGCGTTCAGTGTCTTGCGAGTGATCGCTTTAGAGTATTCGTTCGAGGCGAGGTTGATCACCACAGGTTTCTTTTCGCCTGCGAGGGAGTTGTTTAGACTCTGTGTAATGGAGTCGCCCCAGAAGGCGTACAGGCCTTTTCCAGCGTCGGTCTTGAGAGACGTGCCCATTTCCAATCGATAGGCTTGCATGAGATCCAGAGGCCGCAGGAGTCCGTATAGACCGGAGAGAATCCGTAGATGATCTTGTGCGAAAGCGAGATCCGCCTGAGTGAAGGTTTTTGCGTCAAGGCGCACATAGACCTCGCCTTGAAAGGCTCGGATGGCCGACCGTGCATTTTTGGCCGTGAAGGGTGGTTTCCACGCTTGGTTTCGATCGACGTTTAGTGTGGCGAGTTTTTCGCTTAAGCCCATTAGAGTCTGGAGTTGTGTGACCGAGTAGCCTCGGAGTTCAGTGTTAAGCTGCTGTGCGTTTTTGAGGAACTCTGGCTGGGTGTGTGTGCTAAAGGCGGGTGTCTCAAGATCGAGCGTTTTTGCAGGTGATAAGACGGTTAGCATACGGTCAACTGTAGTGCTTGCGAGCGGCTTTCAGTGCGGCTTCGATTTTATCCATCGGATTCATGATAATCGCCGCGCGGCCGGAGACGGACTTCTTGATTTCGTACATGCCTTCTCCCAGCATCTCGTCGGGGTCTGTGATGACGCGTTCTTGCACTCGGGCAGGCCAGTTTTTAAGACCCTTCTTTTTGCAGACAAGTGCCATGCTCAGGAGTCCGACACGTGAATGAAACTCATCATAATTGACAACGCCTGCGAAGTCAGTGTTGTTGAGGGTTGATGCCCAGCAGAACTTAGCGGCGGGGAAGTTGGGGTAGACTTCGTCGCCACCCGTGATCGAGGTGAGGGTCATCTTTGTACCCGGTGCCATCAAGCCGCCGGTGCCACCGAGTGGTGCCTTCATGAAGTCGGCCATTTCTTTCTTGCTGGCTGGGGGCATGACATAGCGACCTTCGCAGCGTCGATTCTTTTCTTGTGTCTTGGGCAGCTTACGTTCTAGGAATGCGTCCACTTCGCCGGGGTCCGACGGGGGCAGCATCATGCGTGCAATTTGTAGGGGGGAGGTACACATTTCGATGACTAGGTCGAAGCGTCCTCGGGTGGGGTGTTGCATGAGTGGGGTCAGGTTGTAGACTTTTTGTACCCACTCTTTTTCTTTCTTGGTAGCCGGGTGTACGACTTCGATGTAGGGCAGACCCATGTCTTCGAAGCTTTCATACTGCACGCCGAGGGGTTTGACGGCATCAGCCTTTAGGAGGCCTTTTTTATAGGGTGTGCGTGCGTAGTAGAAGATTTCTGCCTTGGCCGGCTTTTTTGGTTTCATGCCCGCCATTTCGCGGCG
>CAXMRT010000249.1:0-5089 GCA_964196025.1 uncultured Gemmatimonadales bacterium
CAAATACCAAGCCCTGTTTGCGGGGCTGTTCGTGATCGCGGCATGGATGGCCCTTGTCGTGGATCGAAAATGGAAGTGGGGCTTGCTGACTCTGGGCTGTGGAATACTTGGCGGTGTGATCGGACTCAAGTTGACCTGTTATATTTCAAATTATCACCCTGCCTACTTCGTGGAGCATATTGGCGAGTTCATGGCGTGGCAAAAGCATGTGTTGGGGACGGATCTGACCCTATCTGATCAAATTTCTCAAAACATCCAGTGGATAGGACGTTTCAGCCTGCGTACAGGCCTATGGCTGTTTGCGCCCGGTCTGGTCTGGGCATCAATAGCAGCATGCAGGAGCTCTTTACCCCGCCTGCAGCGCGCGATGTATGGGGTCGCGGTCCTTTATATAGGGCTAATGCTTGCGACGCTGGTCTCTGCACGTGAGTTGATGCGTAGCAACGACATGCTTTCTGTGATCCCCTTCATGATGATCGTGACTGTGGCAGCCTGTCACCATTGGTTTGGGACCCAACGGTACCGAAACGTGGCACGCGTGCTAGGCACCTGTCTCGCGGGATATGCAGCCTGGTCGGGCATTCAGGCATGGCAGGATAGTAGCGCCCTAGAGCGTCCAGATACGCGGGAGGTCGCGGCCGCTTGGTGCAGGACGAACTTGCAACCCGGTGACCGTCTGGTTCGTGAGCGCTATGTTAACGGAGTCGGACTCGAAGGAGTCGGTGAGGAACGTCAGCGTTATCTGTGCGCCGAGCGAGTTCGTGTGCCGATCGAGGGAGGTGAGTTCACGCACTTGATTTCTAGCAGCTTGGCGTACGGCCGGTATTTTGATCCACTGGATCCCCGTTATAACGAAGCGCATGTCGCGTTTTATCAGGGTCTGGAGAAACACTATAAAATTGTCGCGGTTTTTGAAGACCGTCGGCTTGAGTTCTCGAACCCAACGATTACGGTGTACGAATGGCGAGGAACAGAGACGGATGAGTGAGTGGCGCATAGGCATCGTTCCAGTGGTGATCCTCATTGGCTGGATTTCGGCGGAAGTCTTGTCGCGCTTGGGAGGGCGGCGAGCCCAACAGTCTGCTGATCCGTCATTGGGACTTTGGTTGCTCCGACCTTGGGGTGCTTGGGCGGTGCTGAGTATCGTCTTTCGTTTGAACTGGGACTCGGGCTTTAACAATCGCCGGACCTTCCCCTTCTTCGCCAATCTATGGGATGAGAAGGCTAGCCTCACGCAGTGGCTGGAGGTTTTAGCGGGCTCTCCCTTTCTTTGGGCATGGGGCTCTGTCGCGCTGATCACGATTTTCTTGTTGAGCCTAATGGTCTATATCGCACTGTCAGAGAGAAAACGGTCATCACCGGAGGTGTGGATGACTCGGGTGTTTGTTTGTTGTGCGGGTTTTGTTGTGCTGGCGCTGTCGATTGGCTCGACGCCTCAAGGAGGGATATCCGAATCGCCGACCCATCGATCGTCGCTAATCGGAGCGTGGCAGCCGCACTCCTCGATGCTGTACACGCTGCCTCTGATGAACTCGACAACAGAATATATGGAGCGGTTCGTTAAATACCAACGCGGGAAATTTTTGAGCCGAACCATTCATGCGCAGTCTCATCCGCCGCTAGCCTCACTGAGTCTGGGGTTGATAGCATCCTCGGCCGGACACACGACTCACACATGGGAATCCATCAGGCTGCCGGCGATGCGACAGGATCTGACCATTGCCATGGCTGCGGTAGGGGCGTGGATCGTGTTGCTTGTCTACTTGCTTGGACGAACCATGTTTGGTTCGGTAAAGGTGGGGCTTTTGGCGGCAGCTTTATGGATGACGATGCCGACGTCACTGGCCTATACAACCTTCTCGCAAGACATAGTCTATACGGTATTCTTTGTCGCGGCACTCGGTCTGATTTGGCGCATCGGTACTACGGAGGAACGTCCATGGTGGGCAATGAGCGTCTGTGGGGTGTGCTTCATGTGCCTGGTCTTTTTGAGCTACAGTTGGTGCATCGTGACGAGTATTTTGGTGGTGTTTCTATTCCTGATGAAAAAGAGACAGGGGTGGTCGTGGGTCGAATTTGGTCTTCGAACCTGCTTTCCTTTGGCCCTGATGACCGTGCTGTCAGGCTATATTATGATTCGTTTTCGGCTCGATTATCTTGAGATGTATCACTTGTCTAGTCAGTTTGTGGAGACGTGGTACACCGTGCTTTCGGATAACTATCGAGGTGCGATGGCCTGGGTCGGCGGGCAAATGGATCTTTTCTTGCTGATGGGTGCTGTGCCGGCGGTTGCTGCTTTCGTCGCTATCCGGAGTGGACTTTGTAAGAGGCCTCTCTCACCACAAATCCTGTTCGCAAGCGTCGTACTAGGACTCTATTTACTGCCGATCTTGTTCGGTCCATTGCCCTTGCGGATGGAAGTTGCGCGATGCTGGATGTGGGTGCTGGCGATCCCCGTGGTGTTTGCCGCGAAGTGGATGATGGATCATACCTCCCCGAGATTTTGCTCATGGGCAGTCGCGTCGTCGGCACTGACGTACCTCGTGATTCGTCAGTTCATGACTGTGGCGCCCTGAGGCGATTAGTCGGAAGTGGCGTCGAGAAGCAGCTTGAGCGCAGTGTTCACGTGTTTTCTGCCTTCGTCGTGGAAGTGCCGCGCGTTAATCGATGGGATGCCTCCCAGCCAACAGACCACGATCTGTTTGCTGGGAATGATGGCTAGGACTGTTTTGTGGCCGTGTCCAATTGCGCAAAACGTGTCGGGCGGGGCATCCGGAAACACACGGGTGCCATTCTTTCGGCGCTTGTTGATCCACCACATGTAGCTATAGCTTTCAATATGCGCTTCCTGATTGGGGCCGGATCCAATGCTGCGCTGTCCGGGCAGACGCTGATTCAAAATTTGGGTGGTGCGAGGGAGTGACGCGGGGTGTGGAGAGGTGATCGCTTTATGGATGACGCTTTCGGGTAGTAGTTGTTTTCCATCCCAGTTTCCGTTGTTGAGATAAAGAAGACCGAAGCGTGCGAAGTCGCGGGCGGAGATTCGTAGACGTCCAGGATGAGAGTTGCGACCGAAAACTGTCGGTGAGTCCTGGCATTGCAAAGGACTCCATACCATGGGGTTTAAAACATTGGTGTCCGCGAGCTGAAAGGGCTGTTTGTAGACCTTATCCAATAAGGTGTCGACCAGCAGCGCTGTTTGGAAGTCGCTGTAATCAAAGGCGTCGCCGGGGAACTCTTGAACACCGTAGCAGGCGGTTTGATTGATGAGGTGACGCCACGTCATGGTGGTATCTTGCTTCTCGAAGTCGATGTTGATTTCGCTCAGGCCCGGCTGGAAATCGAGTATCAAGCTGTCTAGGCTGGGGATCAACTTTGTTTGAACGGCGTGATAGGTCAGATGGGCATAGAGAGGTTTGACTGCGGACGCGACATCGGCTAGATCACTGAATTTGCCCCACTCCTGCACGCTCTTTCCATATCGGATAAGAACCCCATGACCGCCGACAAACTCATGAAAGGCATGCAGCTTGTTGGTGTCAAAGCCAGCTTCGGTAGGGGTGACCGTCTCCCATTCGGTTGTGGGGAACACGGTTGGGGCTGACGGCGGCTTTGCACACCCACCTGCGGTCAAAAGTGACAGGGCGCCAACGATCAAGAGAAGGGGACGATTCATTTTGTCCTTTTGAGGGCAAATCCCTTTACCGTCATAGCTGCCTGTCGTGTGTATACGAAACATATAGTGATGGGTAGGTTGTTAGACTGCGTGAAGGTGTACACGGGCGTGTTGCTTGCCGTGATGTCAACCGGGTTGTTGAGGATATGATCGACCCAGCGGACATCATAGAATGCAATGACGGCATCGGCCGGTGTTCCTTCAGGCACGTCGTAGAGGACTTCCAGCTCATAGGTTCCGGGGTCGAGCGGGAGCTTGGGTCCATAGATGATGATGCTGTCGGCGTCCTGCTCGGGCAGAAGCTGAATCGCATTCTGCTCGGGGTCCGTGTAGCCGCCGTGGAAGAAGAGTGGGGCGTCGAGAGTGAGGGTCTCGCCAAGAGCGGGCGGGGACCACGTGCCGCCATGCAATAGCAGCTGATCGATGTCGACCTGCCCCTCAGTGGGTGCGAGTCGAAGGTGCATCCGCGTGTAATTGGTGATAGAGGCGATGGGGACGGGTGCCCATATCCACTCTGTCGTGTCCACGGAGATTGACGGAAGATCAACGCTTCCCCGAGGGTGAATGAGCGTTGCAGCGATCGTGCCCTTACCGCGTAGCCGAACCATGTAGCGGAGACCTGGGGTTGGCGAGATCTGCGTTGCGCGGGTTTCCACAAAGCTCTCGGGCGTGAGCCGGATATAGCCGTCGCCGCCGGTTGCGGTCTCCGACGACTGCGAGACGTGGGTGACGTTTGTGCGATGCGCATGCTCGGCCTGCCAATTCCGGGCGGCCATGAGTAGCGTCCAGTCAGGGGTGGCGGCGGTGGTCGCGGAGGGTGCATCCAGAATCTTGAAGGTCCAAATCCGTTCAGACTGCTTTAGGAGCTCCAGTCGGGGATGTGATCGTAGACGTTCGAGCGTGAAGGTGACAGGGAAAGGGCTGACTTGTTCGGGGAAGAGGTCTTCATGCAGGATGATGTAGCGGATCTTGTGACGGTTCACGAGCTGATCCAGTTGTTCATCGGTGACCCAGCCTTGATTCATTGAGGACAGAGGTTTGACTACATTGTCGACGTAGTCCGCGCTAGGGAATGGCGTATATCCATTGATCATGCGGATTCGATAAAGAGAACAGTAGTGCATATACACAGAGCCGTAATGCGAGTCACCCGGCCAGAGCGGTAGAATGACAACCCGCGGATCTTCGCCGGCTGCGAGCGCATCCTCCTGAACCGCCTTGTAGCCTTCCTGTGACAGCGCGACCCCGCTGAGAGTCGGGGAATACTGGCTTCGATATTCTGCAGCAGCTAATACGCAGGCGAAGAGAGCAGTGGCAGCAATCCAGCGTCGATAAATGTGTAGACGCTCAGAGATGGTGCTTAGGGACATGACGCCGGCAAGCGCGATGAGCGTGGGAACTAGGCAGAATATC
>CAXMRT010000250.1:0-4063 GCA_964196025.1 uncultured Gemmatimonadales bacterium
GCTGGGGAAATGCGAACGCGCACGTGCGATAACACTGGGGTCCGCCGGCTGCAAAGCGATACACAAACGCCACATCATTAAACTCATGGGGTCCAGTTCCAGAGCGCGCTTGCAAGCAATGCGTGCATCAGCATCTCGGTCACGCCCCATCAAAAGAACGCAGTAACGGCCCACCGAGACCGCCTGCTCCCGCGCGTCCCTTCCGACAGCCTCCCATGCAAGCACGTCCATCGGCAGGCTATCGTCAGCGCGAAAGGCCAACTCCAAATCGGCCAATTGTTTAATAAAGGGACTCTGAGAACGGGCATAGGTACTCAAGGTGTGCAGGGTGTTTGTCGAGGACTTCTCCGCCTCGGACTCGCGCGCAAAGCGGAACACGAGCTCAGCGGGATACGGGGTAAGCGTTTGGCGCTGCGTCTTTGGCAAAATATCTTCTGTTGCTCCGAGAGCCATTGCCAGTGAACGGCCCTCAAACAAGCGGCCCGTTTTATAGAGCAGGTCTACTCTCGCGGCAGATGACCGCCCCGCTCGATTTTTCATAAGCTGATGCAAGGCCTCCTCTGGGAAGCCGTAGACATCCCAGATGCCCGACTCTAAGGCCAGCAATTCCGGCAGGTCGCCCAGTACGGACCGAGTATCCCGACACAGAGTCAGGGCGTAACTCCCCTGCCCCAGATGCATCAGGGAGTTGATCAATTTGACCCGTAGCGACAGCGTCGGGTAAGGGACCAGCTCCTCAAACTCTCGGATCCGTTCGTAGGCGAGGTCCCACTGCTTGGCACGTACGAGAAGTCCGGCTTCCAGAAAGAGAAGCCGGTCGACCTTATCACTGTACCGGGTTTTAAGCAGGGTCAACCACTCACGCGCAGGGCCGGTCTGACCCAACTCCTCTAGAACGCGCAAACGTAACGCTTCGTACACGAACCCATTTGTCTTAGCGGTCTCGCGGGCGTCCAACTCATTTAAGCACTGGCGCAGCAAGATGAGTCGCTCACTCTTCGAGACATGACGTCTAACATCACTCGCACTGCCCGTCCTCCAGACGGAGCGAAAAGGCCAGATGCCTGCGGACGCGGTTTCGAAGGTCGAAATATCGATCACATCCAAGGCGGAAGCGGATTTCAATCCCAACACATGCATTTTAAACTCACTCCAGTCCGCACCAGCCGTAGCCATCGTAAACGCCAGTGCGGGGTGCTGTGCATCCCGTGACTCAAGCATGTCGTAAGTGGCCCAGAGTAGTTCGGGACGTTTTAACAGCCCCAAGGTATCGAGGTAATCAACCAGTGCCTCCGTCGACAAGCCCGGCAAACGTTCACGATACATGCGCGCGAATAGCAGATCCCAATCCGGGTCGCCTCCTTGTACGGCCAAGCGGAAAACATACTTTAGAAAGGTCGGCTCCTCCGGCCACGCTTCCACGCCCGTGCGCAAAATCGCCGCAGCCTGTGCAAATCGGCGAACCGCCAAATGGGCGCGCACGGAGAGTGCCGCAATGCCTGAGTCCGTATGCACACTACCGTTATCCGAATCCGCGATGGCAGCCCACTTCTGTCGACTAGCCAGATAGGGAAACAACTTGCGCACCCGAGCTTGCACCATAGGTAGAAGGCTCGCTCTCACAATACTCTGAGCGACCGCGTCTGGGTCATCATGAACGGCGCTGAACTCCGCAATCACCATGGCGATGCCGGGGTTCTCGCGACTTGTCGCGGGCAACTGACCGACCAGTGCCATGGCATCGTCGAGTCTGCCCACGGCAACCAAGGCCCAGGATTCAAAAACGACACGGTGTTCAAAGTCGACGTCTGACAGATCAAAGCTATTAATCGCGTCCAGCGCGTCTTGGTTCTTACCGCGCAACAGCAACACTCGAATGTAGGCCAATTGATAACGGCTGTCGGTCCCGTTTTGCTCCAAGGCGGCCAATAGTGCGGCTTCCGCACGCGGCAGATCGTAGTCAATGAGACTTTCGGCAACGCCCCAAATCATTTCAGCTTGATGCGCAGGGCGATGTTTGTACTGCAAATACGCGGCCCCACCAACAAGACCCCCGACCCCCACTGCCAGCCACCACCACGCAAACACAATACGCCAAAATCGGGGGAAGATGGTGGCCACATCAGCGGGTTCTTCATCGCCAGTTTCCACCGCCTCCTGATGATTTTCGCGAGCACGGCTCCAGCGCTGCCAGAGCATGATTTCGGCTTGGACGAGAATGACGGAGATAATGAGGAAGATGCTAAGCGTATCGTGCAGAAAGGTTCGCGCGACCTGGTAGTCAAACTGATCGGCCATCGCCACCATCACCGAAATACGAAGAATGTTCAAAACGAGAACCTGAACGAGTCCGATAAAGGCGAACACGATCACACCCCACCATCGCAAACGGTAGAGAATACCCACCCCTATCGCCACGAGCATCACGGTCACACCCGTTTTCATACCACTACAGGCAGCCGGAATATCGAAGGTCCAGTTACCGGTATAGAGCGCAAACTGGTCGGCCCAAACACGAACATTGGATGCCTGCAAGAGCCACTCTGCACCCCCGACCGACCATCCGCGCATTGAGAGTTGCAGCGGGTCATAAATGTGCGACGGCATCGGATGAATGAAGTAGAACAAAAAGAGACCGAGCAGAATGTCTTTCCGGTAGGTCGCCGGCAGGAGCCAGGTGAGCCCCGCATACATGAGCATCAGGAGGCCACCCCACTCAAAAAGCCGAACCTCGTACCAAAGTCCGCCGGAGATCAGGAGAACGGTTCCCACAATGGCGATTAAGGCAGAAAAACGCGGAGGTGACTCGTCGACCGCATCTCGCTTCGGTCGGAAGACAATCAACACCGGAAAGAGAACCGATAAAAGGACTCGTATCAATCCACCCGAGCCGCCGGCTAAACGCGTGTTAAAATGCAACACCATCCAGACAACAAGAAGGGCGAACAGTGCTACAGCGACAAGTCTCTTCCCTGAGCGCAAAAGGGGGGTCCTCCGGGGTTAGCGATCAGAATTGGTGCGAATAGGTAAACATGGCACGAAAGGTGGTCCGATCAAAGTCCAGATCCTCATTATCACTACTTCGATCAGCATGGGCGATGCCCGTACTAAAACTCAAGTTTTCATAAAATTGATACGAGGCACCGATACTAGCGACCACGGTCTCGTAGTCACTGGTCAACTCGGGACTGGTTGCAACCACGGTCTCAGTAGCGAAACTTTCATTATCCCGCTCCGAATATGTGAGCGAAAAATTCGCGTACAGATCCTTTTTCAAAGGAAACGACCCAACAAAGCCAATCGTGCGATCCAGATACTTACTAAAGTCTTCCGACTTGGGGTCGACTTGCGACTGATTGATATACCAGGACGTCACTAAGAAATCTCCGCTGCGGGTAATGTGATAACTGATCACATCGATCAACTCAAAGGGAGTGTTGTAACCAGTCTTTAAATCTCGACTGAGCCCGGCGGAATGGGACCACAATTTGTTCAGTTCCGATCTAAATGTCAGCGCGCCAAAACCGGTTGTGACATCCTCCTCCAAGGCTGACGTTGATCCCCCGCTTGGGAGATTCCCCTCTGTCGCGCCCAAGCGGGCAGCGATATAGGTCAAGTCCGTCAAGTCCAACTGCGTGAAGGCGCTGAGGGATATCGATTCAGATTCGGGTCGATCGGATTTCGTGTACTCATTCTGAATGTAATCTAGATCGATCCCGATCACGCCGAATGGGTCGATCAATTTCTGCCAGCCTAGGTTGCTGTTATATGAGACGCGCTCTTGATCGGCAAATTCGTCATCGAAGGGTTTGACATCCTCACGTTCAAGGCCAAAGGTCACGTTCTGGCCCTTGACCACCAACCAGTCTCCACGAAGGCCTGTCTGATTCTCGAAACGGTCATAGCGTTCGCCACCATGTTCATCAATCAATCCGCGCGCATCAATGTAATCGATTCGGACAGACGGAGTCGTGTAGAGCGTCATCGCGAGAAAGTCGGTCGGCCGAAGCTCTAGGCTAAAGCTACCAAAGATTCCTTCTTCGGCCAGATTCAGGATAAAATC
>CAXMRT010000251.1:0-3347 GCA_964196025.1 uncultured Gemmatimonadales bacterium
CGCTGAGATTTCCCCTCCACGGGCCTTTTGGGCTGCTTCAATCGCTTCGGCTTCGGTCTTGATGAAGGGCGTATCCTTGTGTTTATGCCACTTTGGTTGGATGCCCATAAGCTGGTAGGGTTGATAGGGATTTGATGGCAAGTGCAGGCTGAATACATAGGCTTCCTGGCCCGTAGGTAGTTTGACTTTGATGCCACCGTCGAGGTTCTCGACAATTTCATAAGGCGTTAAGATGATCCCTTTTCTCGTATTCGCAGAGTGATTCCAACCCAGTAGGTTGGCCAATTTCTCCGTAGTAAATCCTTTTGGGCTCCTTGGTTCCTGAATGCCGACAATATCCGCCTTAGCTTCCTGAATGACCTTGGCGGTTTGCGATAATTTTTGTCCACGCATCTCTCCCCCACGATAGATATTGTAAGACATGACCCTCACAGTGGATTCCTTATCCCCCTTCTTAGGGTCGGCCCATGCGATCGTTATTGCGCACGAGGCAAGCATTGCGTTGACGGCAAGAAAAACCATTTTGTTATTTGTTTTCATCTGTTTTCTTTTTCATTAAGGTCGTTCTTTAGGCGCGGCTATTTGTCATCGCCTGTATTCGTCTTCTTTGAGTCTGCTTGATTGGCTAGCGTAAAGGTGGCAACAACTGCGCGGTGGTCAGAGGGGTAGGGGGCAACGACGATGTCCGCGTTCGCTTCGTTTTCTCCGATGACCTTTGCGTCGGTCACTTTGAGGCCTTTGCCTTTGAAGTAAACATAATCAATGCGATCATGGTGGATTTTGGGGTCATCGGCTTTCTTGAGAGGCGTCCAAGTGAACCCCGGTCTCTTCATCTCGTCGGGATAGACCGTGCGATAGGCATCGGTAAACCCTGCTTTGGCCATCGTCAAAGAGTTGGGAAATTCCACTTTCATGGGGTGGCGACCGGCTTTGGCTGTTGCTTCGGTCCAGTCCAGGTGTGACGGTTCGTTGAAGTCGCCCACCACGAAAACGGGAGCCTCTTTATCGGAGAGAGCACGTATCTGCTTGAAAAGTCTTGCGAGGAATCTTCCGCGCGTCTTTTTTGCACCGGCAATCGCCTCGGCTTCGGTTTTGATTTTGGGATACACTCTGTAGCCGGCAGTAAGACCTAATAGCTGGTAGGACTGAAACGGACCGTGGGGCAAGTGCAGGTTGAAGACGTAGGCTTCCTGGCCCGAAGGCAGTTTAACCTTCATGCCGTGAGACGGCCTTTTAGAAGTGCCTTGTATCTCCTCGACAATTTCATAACGCGTCAAGAAGGGACCGTAGTGATTCCAACCCAGCAATTTCGCCAGCTTCGGGACATTCTCACCGATCTCCTGCAGACCAACGATGTCTGCCTGTGCCATCTGGATCATCTTGGCCGATTGGGACAATGGTTGCCCCTGATACGTACCGCCACGACAGGCATTGTAAGTCATGACCCTTACGGTGGATTCTTCGCTGGGCGTTTCGCTGAGCGTTTGGGGTTCTGCGTGCAAGGGTGTGACAAACGCCGTTCCAACAGCGGACAGCATTCCGATAGTAGTGAGTGTGCGAATTATTTTTTTCATATGTTTGTATTTAAAGGATGACTGGAAACTAGCACCGCAAGGGTCGCCGGTCGTCCACTCAGCTCCAGTGAAAGGTTTTGAACAGTTCTCTTCTGCGGGTTAATGCTACGAATTTGCTTTTTGAGCGAGGTGTTTTTTCTTTATTTAGAAGCTTTGGCTCTGCCTCGTTTTGGGGCTGACTTTTCAATTTGCTTGCGATTGTTTGGCAGGTCCAGCAGCAGTTTGGAGTTATCTTTGCTCCAGTAATGCAAGCCGAGGGCATCGTAGCGCTTTAACTGGAAGGGGATGAGCACCTGGTCACGGTAGTCAGGCCAGCTCAGAATGTTCGGGGCTTCCAGTTTTCCTCCGCGCCAGATGCGCTCGGAAAAGCTAGCCAGACGCGGATAGGTGCGGTCGCCGAACACCTGCATCGTCGAAATTTTTTCACTCCAGGTGCAGGCAATCGCGCCGATCGCCAGTTCGCGTGTGTGTTCGGTCTTGCCGAACATATCGCCAAAGGGATCCCAGTTGTAGACTTCAGCCGGCGAAAGCGGTTTAGCCCATCCGCCCCTTGTATTCCCCATATCGAAATAGGTCCAGTGAGCGGGAGACAGGATAAAGGGCTGCTGCCTCAGGTTCAGTTCTTCATCGACCGTGCTTTTCATTCTCTTCCACCAGTAGTTTTTACCGTATCGCCACCACTGCACCACCGTCTCTTTGTCATCGAGTCCGTGCATAAAGATGTCGTCCCATACAATCGGCGTCTTTTTTAGGTCCTTTTTGATAAAGGTCGTAATGTCTGTGGCAAAGTCGATTAACTCGGCTTCCGTGTAGAGCTTCGCTTTGGCTCCGAGATTCACCTCATCAAAGCCGATGTGAATGTACTCGGAGTCAAACAGGTCGTTGATTTCGCGCAACACTTTTTTGGCGAAGTCGCGCCCCATGGCATCGCCGCGAATTGCGAACTGCTTATTGATCACGTCTTTTGGATGATTCAATTCAGGATAGGCCCGGATGGCCGCACCCATATGACCGGGCATGTCAATCTCGGGGAAAATCGAGACATAACGGCTGTTGCCGTAAGCGACGATCTCCTTGACCTCTTCCTGCGTCAGGAATGTGGCAGGCGCTTTAGAATCCGTTTTGTTACCGATCGCGCCGACTGTTGTCAGTTTGGGGTAAGCCTTGATCTCAATCCGCCAGCCCTGAACGTCGGTCGCATGGAGGTGCATCGTGTTGAGCTTGTGCATCGCCATGCTGTCGATGATCTTAAGCAAGTCCTCTTTCGTGCGGAAATGGCGGGAAATATCCACATGCAGGCCGCGCATACGGTCTATGGACGGCTTATCGTTGATGAGGAGGGCTGGAACTTTTAGTTCAAGTCCTGCCTGGGGCTTGTCACCGTAGACGGCGGGTGGCAGCAGTTGGAGTAGCGACTGCACGCCATAGAAAAGACCCCGTTCGGTCTTCGCGGAAATGGTGATTTTGTCGGCGCTACTTTCGAGACGATAGGCGTCGTTTTCACTGAATGCGATGGCGTAATCGGAGACCATCAAAACAATGGATGCTCCTTTTGTAGTCCCTCTTCTCCTGAGGGTGAGGCCACTGCTTTTACGCAGCCGCTGCTGTAAATAGGTTGCGCAATTTTTGGTTGCGGCAGCTCGGCCGACAATGACGGTCTCTTTGGTGATGACAAACGGGTTGCCCTCCGTTGCTTTTGCCTCATAGGGCATCGGCACAATGCCGAATCCGTTTTCTGCCACCCGTTGAATGGTCGTATTCTTGACTGTCTTC
>CAXMRT010000252.1:0-3508 GCA_964196025.1 uncultured Gemmatimonadales bacterium
TTTCGCATCACCGAAGTGCCTATCACCTTTGAAGACCGCCGCGCCGGCTACTCCAAAATGAATTCCCGCATCGTTCGCGAGGCGCTATACATGGTCCCTAAACTGGCCATTTGTAATGGTTTCCGCCGGCGGCCACGCAAAACACCCACCCCAAACCAGGCATAACGTGCCCCCCACACTCGCACTTCTTCGACCCAATCAATGGACAAAAAACGCTCTCGTCTTAGCCGCGTTCCTCTTCGCTATAGGTGATAGAAACCAAGCTATCTCGCTCAGCCTGTTCTGGAGCGCACTCGCCGCAACAGCCTGCTTCTGCCTCGTCTCGAGCGGCGTCTATATCCTCAACGACCTTCGCGACGCCCCGCTCGATAGACGCCACCCAAAGAAAAAAAATCGCCCAATCGCATCAGGGGCCGTAACCCCAGCGAAAGCGCGCGTCATCTGCATCACACTACTCGCCCTCGGTCTCGCCCTTGGCTTCTGCATCAACGAATACCTCGCCCTCACTCTTGGCGCCTACATCACACTACAACTCTTCTACACGCTGGTGTTGAAAAACATCGCCTTTGTCGACGTCATCGTCCTGGCCACCGGCTTTGTTCTTCGCGCCCAGGCCGGTGGTCATGCCATCGAGGTTGCCGTCTCCGGCTGGCTCCTACTCTGCACCTTCCTCCTCGCACTCTTTCTCGCACTGTGCAAGCGACGACACGAGAAGATTGAATCCGCCGCCATGCAAGACTCACACCGGCCAACACTCGACCTCTATCCCATGCAGGTCCTCAACATCCTTATAGCCGCTGTCGCAGCAACAACCGTCGTCTGCTACGGCATCTACACGGTTTGGCCCGACACCGTCGCAAAGTTCGGCAGCCAGGCGCTCGCCCTCACCATCCCTTTCGTTATCGCCGGCGTCAGCCGCTACCTGCACCTTGTTTATCGCTGCGAGAAAGGCGGCCGCCCAGAACGGATCGTCCTCACCGACATCCCCATTCTCATTTGCCTCGCGGGCTATGGCATAACGGTTCTTTGCATCTTCTTCCTTTGAACCCTCTGGGCTCCTTTCGCCACCCATATAGAGACATGGCGCGCATCTTATGAGAAAACAAGGCTCCTCAAACCGTGCAATCGCTTGCTCCCAAACCCTTCTATATGCTAAATTCCTCAACTTATGACCGAAGAACCAACACCTGAGCCGCAAGAACCAGAACCAACCGGCCCCGCTCTCTCAGCCCTGCCTGAGTTCACGGGTCGATATTTCGATCGCATCGACTGGTCCGCCTTCTTGGTCGCCACTCTAGCCGCCTTTATCGGCTATTTCATGACCATGGCACCGACTGTGACCCTCGAGGACTCAGGTGAACTCGCCGTCGCTGCCGACTACCTCGGCGTACCCCATCCTCCTGGCTATCCGATCTGGACCGTGATTTGCTGGATTTTCACGGAAATATTCTCCTTTGTTCCCTATAGGGGCTGGTCGAACCCAGCGTGGGCAGTGGGACTTGTCTCCGTCGTCTTCGGGGCCCTCACGGCAGGCACGGCAGCTCTACTGATTCGCAAATCAGGTCATCACCTACTCCATTTTTTCGATACCCGTGGCGAGATTCCTGAAGCCGCTCGCAATGTGATTAGCTGGACCGCCGGCGTCACAGCCAGCCTCGCATTCGCCTTCAGCTCCACGATGTGGTCACAGTCCGTCATCGTCGAAGTCTACAGCCTCAACGCGTTCTTTTTGGTCCTGATTCTCCTACTGCTCTATATGTGGACATGGCACCCGACCGACAAGCTCCTCTACGTCACACTCTTCATGTTCGGCCTCGGACTGACGAACTACCAAGTGCTCCTCTTCATTGGCCTCGCCCTAGGTGTCGCTATCGCACTTAGAGACCAGAAGCTCACGCTAAGTATAGGCGTCGCCGCAGTCCCCTTCTTCTACCTCATCATGTGCGTCATTAAGCCAAGCCCTCACTTTACGCTCCCCCACCCCACCAGCACAAAATTTGCGGCTATCATGTTTGTCAACTTCGCGATTCTGATCAGCATCTATCTCTTCGCACCCAAAGGTCGGACCGCGGCCATCGCCATTCTGCTCGGAGAACTCGGCTTCGCATTCTATCTATTCATGCCCATCTCGTCTGAGCAAAACCCTCCCATGAACTGGGGCTACCCTCGCACCTTCGAAGGGTTCATCCATGCAACCTCTCGCGGACAATACGAACGCATCGAGATGGCCAACATGGGCACCTACAACTACATCCGCCAAATAGGCGTCTACCTGAAGGATGTACGAAATACATTCAGTATCCCTCTCGCGGTGCTAGCCGTCCTCCCCTTTGCCGCTTGGTCTGTCCGAGTCGGGAAAACACGATTCCGATTGATCTACCCCGCCCTGGCCCTAACCGTTCCGGCTATAATCCTCGTCTCTGCAACAAGACTGATTGGCGGAGAAGCCCTCGACGATCCACGCCTGCCCATTCCGGAACAAGCTCTGTTGCTCCAAAGCCTCTACACCGGACTCCTCGTCGCCGTCATGGGCATCGCAGGCCTAGGAATCCTTGTGCTAACAAAAGACCTCTGTTTCTCGCTCTTTAAACGAATTTCCGACGATGAATCGACATTCATTGAGTCCTGCACGAGCGCCCTGACACTCATTGGACTCGCGATCACGTGCTGCCTATTTGAGTTCATCGCCTTCCAGATATGCAAGGATGGCGACACGCCAGGCTCCGTCAGACTTGTCCTGATCTCGATGATGCTGATCCCCTTCATCATGATGACCCTCGAATATTTCCTTGAAGACATAAAATTAAAACTGAACATGGACTTCTCTTCACACGTCCAGCACTGGCTCATGACAACAGTCTCCGGCTTCCTCGTCATGAGCGCCCTTCTGATCGCACTGGCCAATTTGAAATTCGACATCCAAGACTACTTCATCCAACGCGTAAAATTCATCTCCTCTCACGGCATCTATACCATCTGGGTCGGGTACGGATTTATTGTGACCTTCGCCGCAACCAGTATTGCCCTCACCCGTGTCGCCGCCCGGATGTCGATCAATAACCCACGCTTCTTTGGCGCATGTGTAGCATCGCTTCTGGCGATCGGCGCGGTGACCCCTCCGCTACACCGCGCCATCAAAAACAATACCGAATACAATCGCATGACAGAGCTCGTCGGCAGCCCCGCTCAAAACGGGCATGATTTCGGCTGGCAGTTCGGCTACTACGGCATCCGAGGTGCCAACGGAATTTCGGAAGAGCTAATTCCTGAGGAAGAACCCCTCCCCAACCCAGAATACCCGCCTGAGATGACCACTAACGCCATATTTTTCGGTGGCACCGATCCCGGCCGTTTTGTCCCCACCTACATGATCTATTCCGCCGGCGTCCGATCCGACGTCTTCCTGATTACCCAGAATGCGCTCGCCGACAACACCTATATGAACGTCATGCGCGACCTGTATGGCGACGACATCTGGATTCCGGCCATCTCCGACAGCAACGAATCT
>CAXMRT010000253.1:0-6083 GCA_964196025.1 uncultured Gemmatimonadales bacterium
AAATACGGAGGCCGCTGAGTTGGTGCGTTTTGAGCTGTAGCGACCGATGTGGGCGATGCGATAGACATCTCCCCCGATGCTGGATGGAAGGAACATGTTGAAAAAGGTTCCGCTAAGATACGTACTCAAGAGAACGCGATAGGGGACGTGAATGCCGTCCGCTTCCAGCAGGGTCTGCCATTTATATGAGCTGAGCATGGTGTTGATGAACATGATGCCGAGAAAACCCAAAACAGGGAGGATGTTGACGTGCTGCAGCTCTTCCCACACGCCGTTGAGAACCTCTTGACGCCCGAAAACCATATAGATAATGATGAGGCCGAGTCCCAGTCGGAGTAGCCAGAAGATGGTTTTCTTGTGTAGAGCCATGGGGGCTTAAACGCTCTTGATAACTTTGGCGGGAACGCCGACCGCGATGCTGTTCTCAGGGATCGGCTTGTTGACGACGGCTCCCGCGCCGATCACGCAATTATCGCCGACATTGGCTGCATCCAAAACAGTGACACGTGCGCCAAACCAACAGTTGCTGCCGATCGCAAGCGGGCCGCTTGTCTCCATGCCGCTCTGCTCGGCATAGGGCACGGGTGATGACGCATCGTATTCGCCGCCGCTGAGAAAATAGCTGTACGCCCCGATCATTGTGCCGGGGCCGATGGTCAGGTCGTTGGACGAAAAGATCTCGCAGTTGGCGGAAATGTTGGTTCCTTTTTTGATAGTGATGTCGCCGCCCTTGCAATAGATGATGGTGTTGCGCCCAATGAACACGTCGTCCTCAATGATGATGCCGCGGTTCGAGTCGCCCTTCGCGTCGATCATGCAGTTTTCGTCAAACACGACATTACTACCCACGGAAATTTTGTGCGCGTGCCGCAGAGTTAGGTTGCGACCGAAGTAGGTCTTGTGACCGATATTGGTGAAAAGTGTGGGATAAAAGGTTTGCCGGAGAAGGAGGCCTAGGGCGCCAGGCAGGCCGCAGAGGAGGAGCGTTAGGATTTCGCTGTAGATAATCGATGGGATCGACTGAGTGCCGTAGCAGAGCATTCGGTATTTCGCGAAGCCCGAGGTCTTTGGGTCGCGTGCCAGATCCTTGACCTTTACTTGTTCCGTCTCGTTGCTCATGTGTCTGTCCGTCTAAATGGTCACATTGAATCGATTTTGCCAAATGGCGACGTTCATCAGGGCCCAGAGGATATGGTTGTTGTTACGTTTCATATCCAGATGATCCTGAATGAGCGTGTTCACGTAGTCCATATTCATTGTGTGCTTAATAATCGATGATTCGTTCAGCAGGCCGATCATATAGTCTTTCAGATCGTCTCTCAAGAGTTGCTTTACCGGTAGGCTATAGCCTTGTTTGCCGCGTCGGACGATGTTTGGGGGCAACATGCC
Organism: uncultured Gemmatimonadales bacterium; assembly: GCA_964196025.1. GTDB lineage: Bacteria > Verrucomicrobiota > Kiritimatiellia > CAXMRT01 > CAXMRT01 > CAXMRT01. Next base: position 1,390 of record CAXMRT010000253.1, read on the forward strand.
GTCTAGGGCGGACCGCAGGATGGCCTTTGTTTCGGTCCCTTGAAGCTTCCAGTCGCCGCGGATGCGGGCGATATACTCGATAAATTCGTGATCGAGCAGGGGAACGCGTACTTCAAGGGAGTTGGCCATACTCATTTTGTCGACCTTCATGAGGACGCTGTCTGTCATCATAAATCGCATGTCTAAGTAGATTTCGCGGTTCACAATGTCTTGTGCGTCGCAGGTCTTCATCGTTTCGCGGATCCGATAGAAAGGGTCCATGTTGACGGCGGACTTGAAGCCCGATTGATAGAGCGCTGCATCCTGATCGGCATTCGAGAAATACTGCCAGCGAAGGTGTTCGGCTTCTTTTGGCAAGTCTGACCCCTCGATAAAGCGCTTCAGCATATTGATCGCGCCTTTCTTTTGGGCTTGGTCAGGGAGCTTGCCGACGAGCGGGGAAATAATAGATTTTCGAAGGGGTCCAGGGATGATGCTGTACATGCGGTCGAGCTTGCTCGCCTTAAAGCGATCGTATCCGGCGAAACTTTCGTCGCCACCTTCGCCGCTCAAACAGACCGTGACGTGCTTGCGCGCTTCTTCACAGACGAACATCAAAGGGATCGCGGAGAGGTCGGTCATCGGTTCGTCTAGATGCCAGAGCGACTTCTCAACACTTGCCTGATCCATGGTTTCGATGGTGAGTACCTTGTGGTCGGTATCCAGATACTTGGCGACCTGCTCGGCATACTCCACTTCGCTGAACGATTTATCCTTATAACCGATGGTGAATGTTTGGATGCGTCCGGAGATGTGTTTGCGCATCATGGCGACGAGTGCGCTGGAATCAAGGCCGCCCGAGAGGAAAACGCCAAGAGGGACGTCGCTGACGAGATGGCTTTTAACGGAACGGTCGAGAAGGTCGCGTTCCTCTTCGACAACCCGTTCCCGCGGTTCGGTGAGCGTGGGCCGGAAGGTCATGTCCCACCAGGTCGACACGCGTGCCTCTCCTTTTTCATAGAGCAGATATTCACCGGCTTTGAGTTTGCGAATACTGGCGAACATGGTTTCGGGGGCCGGTACGAACTCGAAGCCGAGATAATCGTAGAGTGCCTGTTGGTTGACTTTACGTGGAACGTCGGGGTGTTCGAGAATCGCTTTGATCTCGGATGCGAAGATCAGCTTGTCGTCTTTTTGATAGTAATAGAGGGGTTTGATTCCAATGCGGTCGCGGGCCAGTAGCAGGCGTCGGCGTTTGGTGTCCCAGATGGCGAAGGCGAACATGCCTTGCAGCTTGTCCAAGCATTCCATGCCATATTCTTCGTAGGCATGGACGATGACCTCGGAGTCCGACTCGCTTTTAAAAATGTGGCCTTTAGCGGTCAGTTCGGAGCGAAGCTCTTTGAAATTGTAGATCTCGCCATTGAAGGCGAGTTGGACGCTGCCATCCTCGTTGCACATGGGCTGGCGGCCGTCTTCGCTCAGATCAATAATGCTGAGACGGCGGTGCCCGAGTGAGATACCTTCAGCGGACCACGTTCCTTCTTGGTCGGGGCCGCGGTGGGTGATCACCGTGGTCATCTTTTGGATGAGCTCCGGATCGTTCCAATTGAATCCCGTAATACCGCACATAGCTAAGTTCCAACTATTGGTGTTCTACTTAAGGTATCCGTTATCTCGATACCATTCGAAGGTGCGAGTGAGCCCCGTGCGTAGATCCACTTGTGGATCGTAGCCCAGATCGTCGCGGGCCTTATCAATCTTGAAGGCTCGGTTCTGGCGAAACAAGTCCGCTCTCCGGCGGAATAGAGGCGGCTCGATTGGGAACGGCTTGCACAAAATCTCGACGATGGTTGAGAGCACGTAGATGGTCCAGAAAGGAAAATGCGTGATCCTCAGATCGTCCTTCTTCATGATGTCTTTGATCATCAGGACAATGTCTTTGATGTGGTGATAATCGGCATCTGCGATCAGGTAGACCTTGCCGCTGCCTTCTGGTTTATCCATCGCAAGGATGAAGGCGTCGATAAAGTTATCGATATAGAGGGGGTGATAAAGTGCTTTGCCGGGTCCGAAGAAAGGGAAGAAGCCTTTGTAAACGCGCTGGAAGAGCATGCGGAAACGGGCAGGGTCTCCGGGCCCATAGATCGCGGTGGGACGCAGGGTCGTGATGTCCATCCCATCCTTAATAAACTCTTGGGCGACTTGCTCGCCTTCCCACTTGGTCTGTTGGTAGTAATCTTCGGGCTCAATGGGAGTGTCTTCGTTGCCGGGGGGATTGTCCACATTCCCGTGAACGCCTTGGGTCGAACAGTAGACAATTTTTCTGACCTCTGCCGCTTTCGCGATCTCTAGCAGCCAGCGCATAGCCGTGACGTTCGTTTCGTAGTACACGGATTTCGGAAGATTCACGAGACGGAACGCGGCTGCGAGATGAAAAATGACTTCGTGGCCGGGAATCAGAGACTCGAGCAAAGGGCGATCGGTCATGCTGCCGACCGTGATCGTGGCGCCTTTCGACTCCAGCTCTTCGTAGGCGATGCCCTTTTGGTTATCGAGAACACTGACCTCATGGCCAAGGGATAGCAGTCGAAGAACTAGGTGACTTCCAGTAAATCCGGTTCCACCAGTGACGAGTACTTTCATTTAGATGCTGCTCCTGACTTAGCTGTTCGGTGGGTCGTTCGGCGTCATTCGAATAATCACTGGACTTCCCCATAGGGCTGTAAAACCGAGCATCTTACAGATCCCCTCGGCAAATGTCGATATGGGTTTGCATTTCAGCATGCGGTGTAAAACCATGGGCAAAAAGAATTGGCCGCGACGCTTGTTTTTCCGGAAACCCTCAGCTGAGAACGCATCGAGCACCTCGTGGTGCTTGAAGAGTTTCCATGTGCGCGTGTTCACCTCTACCTTTTTCTTCGCTTCGAAGAATAAGGGGGCAATGGCATTCAGGCTTTGACTGGTGGGATAGTCGACGATAACCGCGTGCTTAGCCACTCGGCAGAGTTCGGTGACGAGCTCCGACCAGCGTTCGCAGTGAGTCAGCATCCGAAACGAAATGACCGTATCGAAGGAGTTATCCTCAAAGGGGAGTTGGATGACGCTTCCGGTCACGAAGGTGCAGGCCCCAGAGTCGACGATTTCGGCGATGCGTTTGCGGCAGGAGTCATCGCTGCTGAGTACCGTGACTTCGTAACCCTCGCGACATAAAGGGATGGCCAGTTGGCCGTGACCGCCGCCGACATCAAGTACGCGTATCCCCTGGGCTCGATCGATGAGTGGGAGTGTCAGTCGCTCTTGGACCTCTAGCAACCACTGTCCAGACACACCGGTAAAGCGGGTTGCATAGTCGTCATTAGAGGTCTCAATATCCGCTGTTTCCGGATACGGAGGGACCGCTTGTGGCTCGGAGTGTGTCATTCGTAAATCTCGCCCATTTGGAAATTGTCGAAATGTAGCAGAAGGGGCATAGTAAGGCAATTAGAAGGTGGCAGAGGGTCTGCAGAGGTCTCATGACTAGTCAAAAACCAAAAATATTGTTTATAGCCTCACAGCCGTTTTTTGAATGGCGGGGATCTCCTATTCGTTTGGGTTTTGATTTGCGGGCCTTGGGAGAGAGTGGCTACGAGATCGATTTTTTGACGCTTCCGATCGGGGAGGATGTTGAGATCCCCGGCGTACGGATCATTCGGGTCCCGAACCTTCTGTTTCGAAAGTCGATTGCCATCGGGCCGTCCCTGTCTAAGTTGATGTTTGATGTGATCCTGCTGTTTCGAGGTTTTGGCCTGATTATGTGCAACCGCTATCACTCAATCCATGGTGTGGAAGATGCCGGTGCAGTGGCCTGTGTGCTCTCTGGCTTGGCCCGCTGCAAGCTGGTGTTTGAGAAGCATTCGGACCCCGCGTCGTACCGAGGCGGCGGGGCGCGCAACGTGGTGATGTCGCTGTATGCCAAGGTGGAAGCCTGGACCATTCGACATGCGGATGTCGTTATCGGGACCGGCCCCGCGTTGGTAGACCAAGCTAACGCGATTAACCCGAGTGGTACCGCGGTCGTGATTTCGGACATCCCATCGTCAATGACCGAACCCAACGAGGTGGATGTGGCTCGAGTGCGTGGGGAGTTGACGCAATCAGAGGATGAGGTGTTGGTGTTGTATGTGGGGTCGTTTGCGGGGTATCAAGGGATTGACCTTTTGTTTGATTCGATGCGTTTGAGTCTGGAGTGTTGTCCTCAGGCACGCTTGGTGATCATCGGTGGGAGCCCAGATGAAGTTGCTGCGCGACGGGCGTGGTTGACGGAGATCGGCCTGCTAGGGCGAGTTGATTTTGTGGGTTTCGTGTCGCCTGATAAATTGCCGAACTATTTGCGTGCAGCCGATATTTTGTTGTCCCCTAGAATTTCCGGGTCGAACACGCCCTTGAAACTACTGGACTATCTCAAAGCGGGTCGCGCAATAGTCGCGACAGACCTTAAGGCCAATCGCTTGATCCTCAACGATGACATCGCTGTATTGGCCTCCGCAGATCCCGAATCGTATTCGACCGCAATCACGCGGATGGTGGGGGATGCGGACGCTCGGAAAAGACTTGAAGGGAGAGGGCGTGGACTCCTCGAGTCGACGTATAGTTATGATGTGTTCAAGAGGGGGCTTCAGTCCTGTTATGCTAGCATGGGAGACGTTAAATGATTGTCGCTGATACGCATGTGC
>CAXMRT010000254.1:0-15422 GCA_964196025.1 uncultured Gemmatimonadales bacterium
GCCGGGTGAGTTGACTTCGAACAAGATGCCTTTGATCCCGTCATCGTTCTGCGCCGCGCGAACTTGTTGGATGACGCTTTCGATGGGGTCAACGGATGACCCAAAAAGACCGCTTTCGCCTTGGCGCATGATGGGGCCTTGAAGTGTGATATGGGCGATCTTCTCGCCGCCTGTTCCGTAGGACCACGTTTCCTTGAAGTCTGGAAACTGGTCGATTCCATTTTTGACGTCGGCGGGCTCACCGAAGAGTGCTGCACTCATGCTGACGTTCATCATGAAACTGCCGAAAAATCCGACGGCTAAGAGGATGAACAGAATGCGCATGCCAGAAGACATCCCCTTTTTGGGCTCTTGCACGAGTTGATAGACGGGCGGCGGAGTGCTTGACGGAGGGGGTGGTGGGATTTGATTCATGTCGCCGAGGCTAGCAGAAACCGTGAAAAGTGTCGAGGGGGATCTAGCCGTCGGGCGGGAGCGCAAGGGCCTGATGGACATAGGGATGCGCATCTAGCAAGGAGGGGCAGGTTTGCCAGGCGAGACTCTCAATTTCAACGGCTGGGGTTGCCATATCAGGCACGTGAATGACTCGCATGCCTGCTCGACTAGCGGCAAGCACGCCGGGGTCTGAATCCTCGAGAGCCAGGCAGAGTGAGGCGGGTTGGTCGAGTCGCTTGGCGGCTTCTTGATAGATGTCTGGATTGGGTTTTCCGTTTTGAATTTCATTTCCTGTGACAACCGCGCCAAAGAAGTCGAGAATCGAACATGCGTTCATTTGGTCAATTGCATGCGGTGCCTCGCTGGAGGTTGCCACTGCCATGGGGATGTTGTGATTGCGCAGAGAGGTGAGTAGTTCAAGGGCGCCCGGTTTGACGGGGATCCCTTCGGTGGTTTCGATGTGGCGAAAGTGGGCATCATGAACGGCGCGGATTTCTGCTCCACTGTGGCTCGCTCCGTAAACAGTGGTGAGCGTGACCTCGACGTCGGCCCCTGACCGGCCGAGCAAGGAGAGGTAGATCTCTTGAGTCATGGTGAGGTCCAGCTGTGTCATCGCCAGTTGCCATGCGCGATGGGAGACTTTTTCGGAATCGATGAGTAACCCGTCCTTGTCGAAGACAACAGCCTGGGCTGACATTAGGGCAGCCATTTCTTGATCTCCTCTCGCACAAGGTCGGATTGGGAGAAGAGTAGGAAGTGGTCCTCGTCGTCCACATAGCGTTCAGTGACGCGAATGTTGGCAGCGCGCATGTCGGAGACGGGTTGAGTGAGATAGGGGAGTGGGATACGGAGATCCTTGGTTCCGTGAATCAGGAGCACCGGTCGATTCGCCCACGCAGTCAAGAGTCTGGGCGTTATGTCGCCAGGCTTAATCACAGGCGAGAGATAGACTAGCGACTGTATCCGGTCTGGAAATGCGTGGGCTGCATGAGAGACACCCATGCCTCCATTGCTCAAGCCGGCTAGCGTGACGCGTGAGGAGTCTAGGCGCGGGTGGGAGTCGCAGTAGTCGAGAGTGCGTTCGATGACAAAGGTGCTTTCGGTACGGCTCCAGTTTCCGACGCCCCAGGAGGGCGCCACGATCGCCATCTTTGTCGTGTCGGCGAGTTCCTTCCAGACCCAGAGATAGCTTTTGAAGTTCCCCATTGCTCCGTGAAGAAAGATGAACACGGGCAGGGGTTCTGTCGACTCAGTTTCCGGAAGATAGACGTACATATGTCCCAGATCGAAGTCACCGCCGGCCATATCTACGTACACGGAATCCAGAACCGTTCGGAGGGCCACGAAGTTGGAGTCACTGCGCATGTCCTGACTGACGTCTGAGAACAGGGCGGCGACGCGGTCGCCTTTGGCGTCGCTGATAAGGGGGTCAAAGGACGGAATGATGCCTATCCCTAGTTTCAGCTGGTCAACCTCTGGGACGAATACAGAGAGGGATAGTGGGTGCGGAGGGTGATTCGGAAGGTAGACCGAGTAGGGGACGCCGGGGGTTTCTGGGGGTGGAGTCGGTGGCCGAAGGGTGAGGTTGAGGACGAGTAGGGCCAAACTAGTCGCGCCCAGAATGAGGGCTCTACGTCGGGCACGGATTTTTGTGGCGGATGCGAGTGTCGATCCCCAAAAGGTGAAGAAGGTGAGAAAGCCGAGGATGACGGCGAGGCCGAAGAGGTGTCCGCGAGTGGACTCGGCCGTGAAGAGCAGGAGGCATGCGAGGTAGCCGAGAGGGGCAGAGCTAATTGCGATGATCGTGAAGGTAACGTCCTTGGCTGCGCGGAGGGCTAGATGCATCGCGTGGGGATCCCTTTCGTGATCGGTGCGTGTCGCGTGTTAGGCGTCCTGAGTGGCCAGTGTTTGGATGACTTCAGCGTGGATGCTTGGACCGCAGGACACCGCGCTTCCGGTATCGATGCGAGCGTTGCCCGCGGCATCGCTGAACACTCCGCCGGCTTCTTGAATCACAGGAAGGAGAGCGGCCGCGTCCCATATATTAAGGATGGGGTCGAACATGAGGTCGGCTCTACCGGTGGCGACGAGCATGTGGCCATAGGCATCGCCCCAGGTTCGGTGTGTGGGTGTCTGTTTGCAAAGTTCGTCGTAGCCGGCTTGGAAGCCGAATTCCTTGATATGGCCGGTGTCGGTGGTCAGGAACGTTGCCTTGGACAGTGAGTCGCAGGATCGGACCGAGCAGGGCGTGCCGTTGAGGGTTGCGCCGAGTCCGGTGGCGGCTGCGCAGCATTCTTGCTGAGCGGGGGCGTAGATGACGCCTACCTGAGGGACCTTATCTATGAGGATGCCAATGAGCGTTGTGTAGAGTGGAACGCCATGAATGAACGAGAGTGTGCCGTCGATGGGGTCGAGGATCCATTGAACGGATGCGTCTTCTCGGATAGCGCCGAGTTCCTCGCCGAGGATGCCGTGGCTCGGGAAACGCGCCTCAATCTGATCGCGCATGAGTTGTTCTGCTTCCTTGTCGGCGATGGTGACGGGGGTGTTATCCGACTTCGACGAGACCTCCAGATCCGTGTTGAAATACTGCAAGGTGTGGTCGCCGCCAGCTCTTGCGATTTCAGTGGCCGCGCTGAGGAGCTGTGTGAGGTCGGTTGTCATGTGTGGGAGTGTATCGTTCAAGCGCTAGAGTTCAAGGTTCAAAATCGACCGGGATGGCCGGATTATCCGGCGTAAAAGTGTGTCATACGGCGGACTAGCGGTTGATTTCGGACTTGGGGACGTGATAGCGTGCGGGATGCATTTAGAGGATAGATTGGCGCGTTTTCGGGCCGCTGGCTTGTATGTCGTCACGTCGGAAGACATGTCGGCTGGCCGGTCGACCACGGAGATTGTCGCGGGAGTGTTGAAGGGTGGGGGTCGCCTCATTCAGCTGCGCGAGAAAGAGATGGCTCGCGACTCCTTTATAGAGCTGGCGCGGGAGAGTCGTCGGCTGACGGCGGCGGTGGGTGCGATATTGATCATTAACGACCACGTGGATGTGGCGGTCGAGGTGGGAGCGGACGGGGTTCATTTGGGTCAGGACGATATGGGGGTTGCGGAGGCTCGTGAGAGGGGGCCGGATTTGATCATTGGCGTCTCGATTCATGACGAATCAGAGCTGAGAGCCGCGGAGGCGGCCGGAGCCACAACGGTCAATATTGGTCCGCTTTTCCCAACGGAAACAAAGGATTGGCAGGATGAGTACTTGGGGCTTGAGGGCCTGAAGATGCTTGGGGCGCTGGCGACGGTGCCTTTTACCGTGATGGGTGGGATCAAGGAATGCCATATTCCGGGGCTTGTCGCTGCGGGTGCGGAAACGATTGCCTTGGTTACGGCGGTGACGCAGGCGGATGTACCGGCGGAAGCGGTTAAACGCTTGCTGGGACTCATTCAGGCTGAGCGGGTGGAATGAGTTCTTGTTGCAAGGTGAGCTGAGCTCGATAGAATACGACTTTTGATAGGTGGAAACGTGACGACTGATGAACAGAGTATTGGGGTAGTGGTCCCGCAGCAGCAAGCGCTGGAGTTGCCGGAAGGCGGGCTGGTGCTGGAGTGCGGTGAGGCCTTGTCGGCCGTTGATGTGGCCTTCGAGACCTATGGGGCTTTGTCTGAATCTAAAGATAATGCCATTTTTATCTGTCATGCGCTGACTGGGGATGCCCATGTGGCGGGTGTTCATGATGTGTCTGATGCCAAGCCGGGCTGGTGGGAAGAGATGGTCGGGCCTGGCAAGGGGATTGATACCAATCAGTTCTTTGTCGTGTGTGCAAATATTCTGGGCGGCTGCAACGGCACGACCGGACCTTCCTCAGAAAATCCCGCGACAGGGCGCCCGTACGGAGCGGACTTTCCGCTTATCACCGTGGGCGACATGGTGGATGTGCAAAAGCGCTTGCTTGATCAGCTGGGTGTACGCCACTTAGCCGCTGTTGTTGGGGGCTCTTTGGGGGGCATGCAGGTATTGGAGTGGAGTATCCGCTTTCCTGAGAGTGTTGACCGCTGCGTGTGTATCGCGTCGGCGGCGAGCTTGTCGGCACAAGCGCTCGCTTTTGACATTGTGGGGCGCGATGCGATTATGAGGGATCCTGAGTTTCGTGACGGTAATTACCAAGTTGAAGAGGTGCGTCCAGAAGTGGGCTTGGCGCAGGCGCGTCGCATTGGGCATATCACGTATTTGTCGCCAGAGATCATGACGTCCAAGTTTGGGCGGGTTAAGAAAGAGGAGCCGGTTGATGCGGCCCGATTCTCTACGGTCTTTGAGGTGGAGAGTTATCTTCGTTATCAGGGCGAGAAATTTGTTGATCGTTTTGACGCGAATTCGTATTTGCATATCACGCATGCCATGGATTCGTATGACTTGGCGGATCGCTACGGGAGTTTGGACGCGGCGTTTGAGCGTTCCCAGGCTCGCTTCTTGGTTGTTGCCTTGAGTGAAGATTGGTTGTTTACCCCGCGTCAGTCTATCGAGGTGGCTGAGAGTTTGGTTCGGATCGGGAAGCGCGTCTCGTATTGTATGCTTGAAGCGCCGCATGGCCATGATGCTTTTTTGGTCGATATTCAGAATTTGTCGGAAGTGGTGAAAACTTTTCTTGAAGCCGGCACGCGTGTGCCCGCGACTCGTCAGGTGGAGCCGAGCCCGCAGGCACGATTACTTTCTGAACAGGCGACCCAAGACGTGACCATCATGGCGGATATGCTTGAGGCGGGTTCTTCCGTGTTGGATTTGGGTTGTGGTGATGGCGCCTTGATGACCAATGTGTCCGCGCGATCTGAGGCACGGGTGTTGGGTGTGGATATTGATCTCGCGCATGTGATATCGGTGATTGGAAATAGGCAAGACGTTCTTCAGCAGGACTTGGATACGGGTCTTTCTCTCATCCCAGATGGGGCGTTCGATTATGTGGTGATGGCCGAGACCTTACAGGTCGTGCGGCGTCCGCGCTTCGTGTTGCAGGAGATATTGCGTGTCGCGAAAATTGGGATCGTCAGCTTTCCTAATTTTGGCAGCCTGAAGAACCGTCTCCAGCTCTTAGGCGGGGGGCGTATGCCGCGATCACCCTCTCTGCCACATGAGTGGTATGATACGCCCAATATCCACCTGTCGACCCTTCAGGATTTTGTGATGTTATGTCAGGAGGATGGTGTTAAGGTTCTCGATATTCAATGCGCCGCTGACACGGGTTTCGGCGCTTTATTGCTCGGTTTAGGTCGCCGTAACCTCGGGGCTGATCGGGTGTTTGTAAAATTTTCGCGGGAGTAATCGGGTTGTGAGCACCCCTTCAGAACATCAAGAATGGTTAGATTCAGCGGTGAGTCGTGCCGTCGACGGACTGTCCAAGTTGGGTGCGGGGGTGGACGATGATGTCACGCTGCCGGATCAGTCTGCCGTGATCGGGGTGTTGGAGCGTTTGATCCAAGTCCTGATGCCTGGGTGTCTGGCTGAGGGGGCTGCGGTTGATCTGTCGTCGTCCTTACCCAAGATTGCTGGATGCTTGATGACGCAGGTCGACGTGGCTTTCCGCTATACCTGTGAGGCGACAGGGTGCCCAGACGGATGTGAGTGCAGTCGGCGTGCGCGTGAAGCGATGGAGCATCTGCTAGACGGTTTGGCGGGAGTCTATGAGTTGCTTCAGGACGATATCATCGCGGCTTATGAAGGAGACCCGGCGGCGAAGTCGACGCGAGAGGTTGTCGTCAGTTACCCGTGCATGTTAGCGATTGCAACGTATCGGATTGCGCATGTGTTGTATGAAGCGCAGGTGCCGTTGATTGGGCGGATCATGAGTGAGTGGGCGCATTCGCGCACCGGTATTGATATTCATCCGGGTGCTCAGATTGGTCGAGGATTTTTCATTGATCATGGAACAGGTGTGGTTGTGGGCGAAACCTGCGAGATTGGTGAAGGGGTTAAGCTCTACCAAGGGGTGACTCTCGGAGCCTTGAGTTTTGAAAAAGACGATGATGGAAATCTCGTCAAGGGTATCAAGCGTCACCCGAATGTTGGGGATCAGGTCACCATCTATGCCGGTGCGACGATTTTGGGTGGGGACACGACAATTGGTGAGGGAACAGAAATTGGGGGTAACGTATGGTTGATCCATTCGGTGCCACCGGGGTCGCGGGTGTATAATCAACAACCTGATCCGAAAATTCGTAATGCTGGCGACTCGTAAGGGTCGCTGAGTCAAGGGAGCTGAAAGACGATGTTGGTGATGTTGCGCGGGCAAGCCGCGCTTTCTGAGTTTCGAGTAGAGGCCTTGTTGACGCGGATTCGTGAGCAACGGGGCGCCCCGGCGGTCGCAGAAGTCCGATCTTCCTACGTTTATTTCTTAGACACCGAAAACGGTCTCGCGGGTAGTATGCGAGACCAGGCTTTCGCGCTGTTAGATGGGACAGGTGTTTTGGATGGTGCCGAGATTGAGGGCTTTATGGTCTCACCTCGAAAGGGGACCATTTCGCCGTGGTCGAGCAAGGCGAGTGACATCTTTCATAATTGCGGCCTATCCGAGATTCGTCGGGTGGAGCGCGGTGTTATGTATGAGCTCGTTACGGAGGCGGGAGAGGTTTTGACTCCTGAAACTGCCGGTTCGGTTCTCTCCGTTGTTCATGACCGAATGACAGAAGGTGTGTATGTGCAGATGGATGACATCTTCGAGACACAGGACCCTGCGCCCTACAAAGAAGTAGACGTGTTGACGGGTGGTGCTCCCGCGCTGACCAAGGCGAATGTCGACTGGGGCTTGGCCTTGAGTGACGATGAGATTGAGTATTTGGTTGAGAACTATACGCGCATCGACCGGAACCCCACGGACGTTGAGCTGTTGATGTTCGCCCAGGTGAACTCCGAACACTGTCGTCACAAAATTTTTGGTGCGGACTGGATTGTGGATGGCGATAAGAAATCTGACAGTTTGTTTGGCATGATTCGTCATACGCATGACCGGCATCCGGGCGGGGTGTTGTTAGCTTACTCGGACAACTGTGGCATTATCGAAGGGTTTCCGGGCGATTGGTATGAAGTGAATCGTGGTGATCATCATTACGGACACTCGGCAGGTGACATCGACATCATCTTAAAAGTTGAAACGCACAATCACCCGACGGCGATTAGCCCTTATGCTGGCGCAGCGACGGGTGTCGGTGGTGAGATTCGTGATGAAGGGTCAACGGGGACAGGGAGTAAGACCAAAGCTGGGTTATCTGCGTTTATGGTGTCGAACTTACGGGTACCCGGGTTTGAAATGCCGTGGGAGCCGGAGCGTGTGGAGTTTCCGGATCGCTTGGCGAGTCCTTTGGATATCATGATCGAAGGCCCGATAGGCGGAGCCTCATTTGGCAACGAGTTCGGTCGGCCCCAGCTATGTGGCATTTTCAAGACCTACGAAGACGTCGTTGCGGGCCGGTATCGCGGATATCATAAGCCGATCATGGTTGCCGGCGGTATGGGCAACATCAAGCGCGAGCATGGCTTGAAGAAGCCGATTCCGGAAGGGTCAGCTATTTTACAGCTTGGAGGCCCAGCGATGCGGATTGGTGTTGGGGGGGGTGCTGCATCGTCAATGGACACGGGTGCGAATGCCTTGGACTTGGATTTCAATTCTGTGCAGCGCGAGAATGCTGAGATGGAGCGTCGGTGTCAGGAAGTGATTGATGCCTGTATTGCGCTTGGTGGCAAGAACCCCATTTTGAGTATCCATGATGTGGGTGCTGGCGGCTTGTCGAATGCCTGTCCCGAGTTAGTGGCAGAAACCGGTGGACGGTTTTATTTGCGGCGTATTCATAACGAAGAGATATCCATGAGTCCCATGGAGATTTGGTGTTGTGAAGCGCAAGAGCGTTATGTGTTGGCTGTTGATCCGATTGACTTGGAGGGGTTTCTTGCCCTGTGTGCGCGTGAGCGTTGTCCGGCAGCGCATATTGGCGATGCGACCGGTGATGGACATCTGAGTTTGGTGGATGATCATTTTGGAACCACGCCGATCGACATAGAACTGCAGGTGATTTTGGGTAAGACACCGAAGTTGCTGCGTGATGTAACGCGCGATGAAGATGCGCTTATTCCGTTAGCGCTCGACTCTGTGTCTGTCGCTGAGGGCTTGGACCGCGTCTTGCATTTGCCGGCCGTGGCGGACAAAACGTTTTTGATCGCCATCACCGACCGCAGTATCACGGGAATGGTGACGCGCGACCAGTTTGTGGGACCTTATCAGGTGCCAGTTGCAGATGTAGCTGTGACCAGCACGACCTTGCGGGCGACGACCGGTGAAGCGATGGCCATGGGTGAGCGGACAACGCTTGCGATGATTTCGGCACCATCTTCGGGTCGAATGGCGATTGGTGAAGCCTTACTAAATATTGCGTCGGCCAATGTGGGTGCCATAGGAAACGTGAAATTGTCGGCTAACTGGATGTGTGCGTGTGGTGAAGCGGGTGAAGACGCGAAGTTGTATGACACCGTTGAGGCGGTCGGTCGTGAATTGTGCCCGGAGTTGGGTATCGCGATCCCGGTAGGCAAGGACTCTTTGTCGATGCGCACTGTGTGGCAGACCTCGGAAGGTGAGGATGCGTTGATGGTGGCGCCGCTCAGCTTGATTGTGAGCTCCTTCTCCTCCGTTAAAGATGTGAGGAAAACGGTCACGCCGCAATTGAGGGCGGATGAAGGATCGGTTTTACTGTTGCTTGATTTGGGTGCTGGAAAGAATCGCTTGGGCGGATCAGCCTTGGCGCAGGTGTATAACCAACTGGGCGACGAGTGTCCCGATTTGGATGATGCCGGACTTTTTAAATCGGCTTTTGCTTGGTTGCAGAGCTTGATTGAAAACGAGCGGTTATTGGCATACCACGATCGATCGGATGGTGGGGTAGTCGTGACCTTGGCCGAGATGTGTATCGCGGGTCGAGTGGGCTTGACCGTCGAACTCGCGTCGACTCCAGCGGGTGTCTTGGCGGCCTTGTTCTCTGAGGAGCTGGGTGCGGTGCTGCAAGTACGCGAGGGTGACTTAGCGGCTGTGTTGGAATCGGCCCGTGACGCTGGTTTGGGTGACAGCGTTCAGTCTCTCGGCGGCGTGACGTCTGAGCCCGTTCTGAAAATTTCTGTTGGTGGCGAGGTGTGCGTCGAAGAGAGTGTTTCGGATCTTGTAGGCAAGTGGTCTGAGTTGACCTACCGCATGCAGGCCTTACGGGATAACCCCGACTGTGCACGTGAGGAGTATGAGGCATCGCAGGATGCAACGGACCCTGGGATGCAGTTCTCCCTGACCTATGACCCGAAGGCGCCCTTCCATATTGCGGAACGTCGGCCTCGCTTAGCCGTGTTGCGTGAGCAGGGTATCAATGGTCAGGTTGAGATGGCGGCCGCCTTTGACCGGGCTGGTTTTGATTGTGTGGATGTTCATATGACCGATTTGCTTGAAGGTCGGGTGGATCTCTCGATCATGCAAGGATTGGTTGCGTGTGGCGGATTTTCTTATGGCGATGTTTTGGGGGCGGGATCTGGCTGGGCCAAATCGGTTTTGTACAATGATCGGCTTCTGGATATGTTTACCGCCTACTTTGCTAGGCCCGACACCTTTACTCTGGGTGTGTGTAATGGGTGTCAGATGGTCTCGCAGTTGAAGGACATCATTCCGGGTGCGGATGCGTGGCCACATTTTACCCGAAACCGCTCAGAGCAGTTTGAAGCGCGATATGTGACCGTCGAGGTGGTGGAGTCAAGGTCGGTCTTGCTGGATGGCATGCAGGGCTCGCGAATTGGGATTCCGGTGGCGCACGGTGAGGGCTTTGCGAACTTTGATCAGACAGGAGACCCTGCTGCGCTGGTTGAGAATGGTTTGGTGTCCTTGCGTTACGTCGATAACCACGGGCAGCCAACCGAACGCTACCCGTTTAATCCAAACGGTTCTGCTGGGGGACTTACCTCCGTAGCGAGTATGGATGGGCGCGTCACCATTATGATGCCGCATCCGGAACGGGCGTTCAGAGGGGTGCAGGCTTCGTATGCCCCTGACGGTCTTTTCGACGAAGAAGGTCCGTGGCTACGTATGTTCCAAAACGCTGCCACATTTGTCGCTAAGTAGTCGATCACTAAGGCCCTTGCGTTCAGCAAACAGCTCTCCAGTAACTATTGATTGCAAAACACCTGTCTAAATTCATATAGTGTTCGGCCTGCCTTCCATGGAGCCGGAACAGGATCTCACGCAAACCCAAAAGTTGAACCCAATGACAGAACATACTGAAAAACTCGTTTACGGTAAGGATCGTCTCTTGCAGCGCGATCTCCGTCTCCTCCGCTGGTTGCACCGCCGCTTGATCCGGGAGCGCTGTGGTGAAGGCCTCTGGGCACATCTCGTACATCTCAAAGAGCTGACGGGACAATGGCGTGAAGGAAACTGCGAGTCAGGAACGGATGTGGAGAAACTCCTGGCTGGGCTCGAAACCAGCGAACTCGTCACGCTGACCCGCGCCATTGGCACGCGCTTCAACTTATCTAATATCGCTGAGGACCGGCACCGGGTACGTATCCTCGGTCAACGAGAAGATCGGGGCACGGAAAAAGAGACCATTCAACATGCGGTGGCGGAACTGCGGGCGAACATGCCCAAAGAGGACTTTCTCGCACTGATCCGTACATTTAAAATAGAACCGGTTTTTACTGCACATCCTACCGAAGCCAAACGACGTACCATTCGACGCATATTAGCGCGGATGCGCGACGACCTCTATGGACTGGATAAAACCCATCTTCTGAAATCCGAACGACGCGCGCTTCTCGACAAGATGCGTGCCGGTCTGCTCACGCTATGGTCGACGGAGACGGTGTCGCCTCGGAAGCCGACCGTTATGGAGGAGCTCGACCGGGCTATCTATTCGGTGCGTACACTTTGGCGGGCCGCACCGATTATCGTGGAACGTCTTCGTGCCTCTTGTGTCAGTGATGAGGAGCGGAGTGCCTTGAGCCGCCCGTTGCAGTTCGGGAACTGGATCGGCGGGGATCGTGACGGAAATCCCTTTGTCACTTGCGAGACCACCCATGCGACACTCGAACGTCTGCGTAGTGAAGCCATCCATCTACATCGCTCGACCTGTGCGTCGCTTAAGGAGAATCTGACCGTCGCGACGGACAGCACCGATTGGCCCGAATCGCTGATTATGGCCATCGAGCAAGCGCGCATTCGCTGGCCGGCACTTGAAGAGCATGTGGCGCCGCTCCACCCGAATGAGTGGCTTGTGCAGTGGCTTACGATTATGGATCGCCGTTTAAAGCACTCACAAACCCTGCCTCATCAGGGCATGCACCCGATGGCCTATCCTGATGCCGACGCCTTACGGGTTGATATTGACCGAATCATCGATGCGTTGAACCATGCCGGCTTCGCGGAGCTGGCCACCGGTGAACTCCTTAACTGGAGGCACAGGGTTGATATTTTTGGACTCCATTTGCTTCGACTGGATATCCGATCCAATTCAAAGACCATTCGTTCCGCCGTTGATCAGATTCTCCGGGAGACTGATCAGGCAGGAAGTTTCATGGACATGAACGAAGCCGAGCGGTGCACAGCCTTGCACAATGCGGACTCTCTTCTGGCTCGTTCTATTCCGGCTGAGCGACTGGGTTCCAATGAAGCCGACATACTCGACACACTCACGCTGCTTCAGCGCGCCGGCCGTTCCGGCGACATGGCTGCACTGGGCTGGTTTATTATCAGCATGACACAGAGCGCCAGCGACGTACTGGCCGCGGTGTGGCTGATGAAGGTGGCGGCCCATCGCGCAGGGTTTGAGGAGCCGGTCGACATTCCAGTCTCGCCTTTGTTCGAGACCATCGACGATCTGAAGGCATGCCCTGGTATACTCTCGGCCTTGTTGGAGTCAGACCTGTTCTCTTCCTATGTCAAACCCGGCGGCTATGAAATCGTCAGCATGCTGGGATATTCCGACTCTGCCAAAGACGGTGGATATCTGGCCTCTAACTGGGCCTTGTATACCGCTCAGAGAAATTTGGCGGAAGAGACTGCAAAACATGATGCCCATCTGACCCTCTTCCACGGACGTGGGGGTGCTATCGGTCGTGGCGGTGGTCCGGCTGGGCGTGCGATTCGTTCGTTGCCGAGAGAATCGCTCAATGGCCGGCTGCGCCTAACGGAGCAAGGCGAAGTTATTTCGGCGCGCTATGATGATGAATCCATTGCTATCCGGCATCTGCAACAAATCATGTGGGCCACACTGATTCAGGGTGTTCCGCATGAGGATCGGATGCCTGCCGAAACAGAAGCTTTGGCGGGCCGCATGGCGGAAAGCTCGATGCAGGCCTACCGGGCGCTGATCGAAACACCGGGATTCGATGAGATCCTGACAGAATGCACGGTCCTGAGTTTGATTGAGCAACTTCAGATTGGGTCTCGACCGAGCCGCAGGAAAAAGAATTCCTCACTAGACGATCTACGTGCCATTCCTTTTACCTTCGCTTGGACGCAACTACGCATGCCTATCAACGCGTTCTATGGGCTGGGAAGCGCCTATCGGGATCTTGATGAAGCAGACCAACAGCGTGTGGCGGACCTTTATGACACATGGCCCTGGTTCCGCGCAGTGATCGACAATGCGGAACTCGCGTTGGCTCAGTGTAACATCGACATTGCCCTGCGTTATTTGCAACGCGCAGAGGATCAGGAAAAAGCGAAACCGTTTCTTGAAAAGCTAGAGGATGAATTCAGCGCCTCTCTCCAAGCTGTTCTGGCAATTAAACGACAGAAACGGCTTGTTGAGAAGATTCCTTGGCTGCACCGAATCATCGATTCCCGGAGCGTTTATCTGGATATCCTCAATATGATCCAGCTGGAACTGTTGAACCGTCGCAGCGCGGCTTCAACGACCAACCCCACGGACGAACTCGCAGAGGCCTTGCGTCGCAATGTACAGGCGATCGCATCTGGCTTGCGAACCACCGGTTGACCCTCTGGGTCTGCCGGCATTCATACTCCGACGTCCTTCCGTGCACGATGTTTTGTAGGGATTTTTTCCCTGAGCTTAGAAGTGTGACGCTCGGGTGTTAGCCGGGTTGGCCATCGGCCCGAGGGCTGATCCAGATCATCCAGTAAAGACAGGTGAGCAGGCTGAATGCCGTTATCCACGCTACTTGGCTCAGTCCCATCCATAGGCGATAATGTGCGACATCAACTATGGGGGCAACTATGCGGATGATTGCACCGGCAATTAGGATAGGGAACATGAGGATTGCTCCTTTGGGTAGCACATCGACATTGCGGCCACTGTGTCCGAGTGACACGCGAGCAATCATGCCTAGGCAGAAGATGCCGACACCGCCATAGCTAAACGCGTGTAGCCCATAGTAGGGCAGTAGGCCATGAGTGTGGCTGAGTACTTTGAGGCAGAAGCCGAGAATAATGAAGGACCAGCCGAGGTGAAGAATCCATAGCAATGGTTTCTGTAGAATAGCAGGTGTCCACCAGCCTTGAAGTCGTATCGCATGGAAAATGGCTAGCGCAGCTGCGGATATTGGGACAAGGGGGTGGGCGGGCGCGAAAAGATCGCTGAGAACAAAGAGGACGTATGTGCTGGTGCAGAGCGTGTCGACAACAGGGTGGTTTCGAAGGGTGCTGGGGGGGGATGTTCCGCGACTGGTAAAAAAGGGAACCACACGGCGTCCAACGGTGAGGATGAGGTTTAGAACCATATATAGCCCTAGGTACGTTCCTAGTCGGAGACCGTCTTGCATGATGCCGTATGCCCCGAGATAAAAGAAGGTGTGGCCAGCGATCAATAGGGCCAAGGATATCACAATCGGGGCCTGACGCCATTGTCGGCTGGCAACGATGGGGCGTGTAATGCCGAAGAATATCCCGACTAAAAAGACCGTGTCCAGGCAAGCGGCCGACGCGAGAGCTAGGGGGCCGGGGCATAGATGAAGCATGCGAGCAAGGGCCCAGCAACAAAACAGGGCTGCTAGCGGGTTGCCACTCAGTGTCGGCCTTTTCGTCCAATTGGTCACCGCGGTGAGAAGAAAGCCGGCAATCACAGCGGTGGCGAATCCATAGATCATTTCATGCGCATGCCATGCCTGCGCGGGAAGTTGGGATTTTGCGGGAACGCCGAAGGTATAGAGGGCCATCCAGACTATCGTTGCCAAAGCCGCGTGAACGCTTGCGCCAAGAAAAAAGATCCGGAATCCGGTTTGAAAAACGATGGGTCCCGCAGTTGAGTCAGAATTACCTGTGCATGAAGTCATGCGGCGACTCTGCCTGACGAACGCCGGTGTTTCAAACCTAAAGACTCGTCATTAGATTGAGCGCATTGCGCTGCTATACAGCGAATCGCGCTCGTCTAGTCTTCCTTCATCCAATACTCTGACTACTGCGTTGCGCCTGTGGCCGTTGTCGAGTTTCTCAGTGGTGGGTTGTGTGGTGGGGAACCACGAATGAACACGAATGGGCACTAATGACTTGGGTTGCGGGATTGATGGGGGATTAGGTTGATGGGGAACCCGCCCCGCCCTGCCGCGCACCCCGCCCGAGCGGGGATTTTTTGTTTGAATGGTGGGGAGAAGCGACAGATGGTGGACGCCTCGGCGATTCGTCCCTACCGAAGATAAAAGCGGGCGGTGAAATGGAGCCAACGATCCGATTCGAACGGACGACCTGCTCATTACGAGTTAATCAAAACGGCCTAAAAACCCTTATTTATTAGGAAAAACGATCACTTTTGACCGCTTGCAACACGATTCCACACACTACCTCGTAGCAAAAGCCGTAGCAGTATTTGGCACTATTTCATTTTCACCTACAAGCCGAATAGTTGGAGCCGGTTTTCGAACTGTCGCAGGTCATTAGGGACGCGGATGTCCGTGCGTGTTGAGAGGTATGCCTGGCCCTCCGTGAGCAGAGCGTCGGCTGGGTCCCAGTCTTCTGGGTTGATCATGATGCGGT
>CAXMRT010000255.1:0-6567 GCA_964196025.1 uncultured Gemmatimonadales bacterium
GGTTTGTATTCCTTCCGCAATAACGTCGATGACCGACATGAATGCTGCGGAATCCGAAAAGTAGAACCCTTGAATAGAGCCCTTTCCTCTCTGGACGGATGGATCACTGGTCAACGCCGAGATCAAAGCGTCACTCGAACAGAGCTGGACCACGTGTCTATTGATCAGGGACATCAAGGTATTCTTAAGCTTAACCCGCTCGCAAACTGGAGCGAAGAACAACTGTGGGATTTTATAAAATCCGAAGAACTCCCTTACAACCGTTTGCACGACAAAGATTTCCCCTCCATCGGATGCGCACCGTGTACCCGCGCTGTACGAAAGGGTTCTCATCCGCGCACTGGGCGCTGGTGGTGGGAAGATCCCGAAAATAAAGAGTGCGGACTACACCTCGCACCTCCCAGCTAATAGCTAGTAAGGAACGCAATGTCACACACTGATCATTTAGATAAACTTGAAGCGACGAGTATTCATATCCTTCGCGAAGCCTACCGAGAGTTTGGCAGCCTTGTCATGCTGTGGTCCATCGGCAAAGACAGCACCGTCCTACTCTGGCTAGCCCGCAAAGCATTTTTCGGACACGTCCCTATTCCCTTGGTCCACATTGACACGCACTACAAGATCCCTGAAATGATCGAGTATCGTGACAAGTTGGCTCTAAAATGGAAACTGAACATGGTCTATGGCCAAAACACCGAAGCACTCAAAAATAAACAGACCTACCCTGATGGCGCCATCAATCGAATCGATTGCTGCAAAGCGCTTAAAAGTGAAGCGCTCAAGCACACTCTCTCAGGTGAATGGACTCGTTTTCGGATGGATCATGACAAACAAGAGTACGTCGTGGACACGAATGCAGAGCCCTACACTGGCGTGATTGTCGGCGTTCGCGCAGACGAAGAAGGCAGTCGATCTAAAGAACGTTACTTTTCCCCGCGGGATAAACAGAACGATTGGGATGTAGATGACCAACCTCCAGAACTTTGGGGACAATACAAAACAGACTTCGCGCCCGGCACACATCTGCGGATCCACCCCCTCCTCGATTGGACTGAACTGAATATCTGGGAGTACATCCAGCGCGAGGACATCCCGATCACAGGGCTCTATTTTGATCGAGGAGAAGGAAAGCGCTATCGGTCGCTCGGATGCCAACCCTGCACCACTCCAGTCGACTCTACGGCGACAACAACACAGGATATTATCGATGAATTAAAAAGCGGAAAGTTCGCGAATGTCGCAGAACGCTCCGGTCGTGCACAAGATAAAGAAGACGGCGGCGGACTTGAAACCCTGCGTCGCGACGGATACATGTAATATGTCGGACCACTCTCCAAAAGATCAAATGAGCATCGTGATCGTGGGCCACGTCGATCATGGCAAGAGCACCGTTATTGGCCGACTGATGGCCGACACGGGGTCACTGCCAGACGGCAAACTCGAACAAGTCAGGGCCATGTGCAAAAGCAACGCCCGCCCTTTTGAGTATGCCTTTCTGATGGATGCTTTAAAAAACGAGCAGGCCCAAGGCATCACGATTGACACAGCCCGTTGTTTTTTCAACACCAAGAAGCGTCATTACATTATCATTGATGCCCCTGGGCATATTGAGTTCTTGAAAAACATGATCACCGGAGCATCGCGAGCGGAAGCAGCATTTCTGGTGATTGATGCCAATGAAGGCATTAAAGAAAACTCGAAGCGCCATGGATACATGGTCTCGATGCTTGGCATCAAACAAGTCTCCATTCTTGTAAACAAGATGGACTTGGTCGACTACAGCCAAGAACGTTTTGACTCCATCGTTCAGGACTACACTGCCTTTCTTGGACGCTTGGGCGTGGAGCCCACTAGCTTTATCCCTATTAGTGCATTCGAGGGCGAGAACATTACCGAAGCGTCGATAGAGATGCCCTGGTACACAGGTCACCACGTGCTCGCACAAGTCGATGACTTTAACAAGTCCGCCGAACCCACCGAGCGGCCCTTCCGCATGCCCGTACAGGACATTTACAAATTCACGGCCGAAGGCGACGATCGTCGAATCGTGGCGGGATCTATCGATACTGGCACTGTCCATATTGGAGATGGGGTCCGCTTTCTGCCCTCGGGAAAAACCTCCAAAATAAAATCAATTGAATGCTTCAACGCTGACCCAATGACACAGGCGCACGCCGGGCAATCCAACGGATTCACTCTGGACACCGAAATTTATATCCAGCGTGGCGAACTCATGGTTCGCGACGACGAGCCCCCACCCCAAGTCAGCACACGATTCAAAGCCAACCTCTTTTGGATGGGGCACGCGCCCATGTTGATGAACACATCCTATAAGCTCAAACTCGGTGCCGCCCGGGCACCCGTCAAGCTGGTGGATATCGTACACGTACTAGACGCATCCGAACTTTCTACGGCCACGCACAAAAAACAGATCGACCGCCACGATGTCGCCGAATGTATTCTAGAGGTACCCAAACCAATTGCCTTTGACTTAGTCAGCGAAATCGAGTCAACCGGCCGTCTTGTTATCGTGGATAATTTTGAAATTGCCGGTGCAGGCATCATCCTAGAATCCGTCAGCGACGATGCATCCACGCTCAAGGACTACATTAGCGAGCGTGAAGCCGCGTGGCACAAGAGCGAGATCTCTGCCGCCGAACGTGGAGCATCCTACCGTCATGGATCGAAATTCATTCTCATTATCGGTAGCGAAACCAACTACAAAACGGAGTTGGGAACAGCACTGGAGAAAAAACTTTTCTATCGCAACTTTAAGTCATATTACCTCGGAATGGCGCATATGATGAATGCGATGCGCTCGGAACAGCAACTCAACCGAGAAGATATCATCCGTCGCCTCGGCGAATTAGCCCGCATCCTCACCGATTCTGGCCAAATCTTCATCAGCTCCATCGCTGGTATTGATGAATATGACATAAAAATACTGCGACAGTTGAATGAGCCCAATGATATACTCGTGGTGAACGTGAGTGATTTCGCCTATGAAAGCGATGAAATTGGTCTCCGATTGACAGCAGACACACCTGTCAATGAGGCCGTTGACGCGATCTGCGACGTTCTTAAGAAGCAACAAGTGATGGAATATTACCTTTAGGAGAACCCTAATGAGCGATAAAGATCTACATATTGAAACTCGGCTGATTCTGGGCGGGTATGCACCGGACCCTCAAACGGGTGCGACGACCCTACCCATCTATCAAAGTTCAGCATTTGCTTACGAGACAGCTGAAGAGCTTGAGGATGTGTTCGCCGGCCGATCAGGAGGATTTCTTTACACCCGAATCAACAACCCTACCCTCCACCAATTTGAACAACGGCTCACAGGACTAGAGTCGGGAATCGGCGCCGTTTCCTGTGCCTCAGGAATGGCAGCCATCACCACGACCATCCTTACGCTGGCCGGTGCCGGCGACCACATCATCAGCAGCGCCACAATATTTGGAGGCACCTACGCGCTCTTCCAGGACACACTAACCCGTTTGAATATCCAAACAACGTTTGTTAACCCATCGGATCCAGCCGCATTCGAGGCGGCTATTGCCGACAACACTCGAGCTATCTTCATCGAAACCATGGGCAACCCAAAACTCAATGTGCCAGATATCCAGGCCATTGCGGATGTCGCCAAAAAACACGGCATTGTTCTCGTCGTTGACAACACTCTAACCCCACTCATCGTACAACCCAAAGAGTTCGGCGCAGACATTGTCATCCACTCGACATCAAAATATATCAACGGCCACGGTAACGCAATCGGAGGCATTGTCATCGACTGCGGGACATTTGACTGGTCTTCGGATCGCTATCCCCACATCAAGGAACATCATGAGCGGGTCCGACATTTCGCCTTCCTCTCCTACCTTCGCTCCAAAGTCTTCAGAGATACCGGCGCTTGCTTCTCCCCTTTCAACGCCTTCCTGATGTCCATTGGCCTTGAGTCATTGGGTGTTCGGATGGATCGACAGTGCACGTCAGCGGTTACGCTCGCGACATTTCTAGAGAATCACACAGAAACCGACTCCGTGGTATACGCAGGTTTGAGCTCACACTCCGATCACACCATCGCGACCGAGCAGTTCGGCGGCCGCTACGGCGCACTCCTTGCGGTTCGTTTGGGAACGAAAGAGCGCGCCATCGCATTGATTAATAACTTGAAACACGCCCAAATCCTCGCCAATCTAGGTGATGCTAAGACGCTGGTCACGCACCCAGCGACGACCTTCTGTCGCGAGTTCAGCGAGGAAGACCGCTTAGCCATGGGCGCGCCAGACGACCTCGTACGAGTGTCCGTTGGACTGGAGTATCCCGATGATATTGTTGCAGATTTTGAACAGAGCCTAACCGCCTTATAAGAAAGGGTACAGATGAACTTAAAAGTAAACGGAGATGATACAGAGGCACCAGAGGGCACAAACGTCCTTGCGCTGTTGACACTCAAGGAAGTCAAGATGCCGGAGATGGTCTCGGTTGAACTCAACGGTGAAATTCTCGATCGCGAAGCGTTCGAAAGCACAGCTCTAAAAGAAAATGATGCTGTCGAGTTTCTTTATTTTATGGGCGGCGGGAAAAGCGCCTAAGCGGAAGAATACGATGGACTTAACTGAAGAGCAAATTGAACGGTACTCTCGACACATCATTCTCAGAGAGGTGGGGCTGCAAGGTCAGCTCAAGTTACTCAACTCCCGAGTGCTGCTAGTCGGCGCCGGCGGCCTTGGGTCGCCAGCGGGGCTGTATCTTGCGGCAGCAGGCATTGGCACCATTGGCATCATCGATGGTGACGTGGTGGACCTCAGCAACCTCCAGCGTCAGGTGGTTCACACCACTGCGGATCTTGGCGAACCTAAGGTTAACTCAGCTCGAGAAACGTTTGAAGCGATCAACCCTGATGTAACCGTCAGAACCTATCAAGCACTGCTGGACGCTGATAATGCTGCCGACATTCTCGCTGACTACGACTTTGTGATCGACGGCACTGACAATTTCGCTGCCAAGTTCTTGGTGGCAGACGCGTGCCATTTCGCAAAAACAGCTTACTCTCACGCGGGTATCCTTCGATTTCAGGGTCAAGCGATCACCGTAGTACCCAATGAGTCCGCCTGCTACAGATGCCTCTTTCATACCCCACCGCCACCAAACTCCATCCCCTCCTGCTCTCAGGCTGGCGTCCTCGGCGTGCTTGCTGGTGTCGTTGGCACCATCCAGGCTACAGAAGCGATCAAATACATCCTTGGCGAAGGCAAACTCTTAACGAACCGCCTCTTGACTTATGATGCCCTTGAGATGAATTTTCGAACCATCAAAGTTAAACGCCGCGAGTCCTGCGCGCTTTGCGGGTCCAACCCCACAATCACCGAATTGGTAGATGGCGACGCTGCGGTGTGTGATCTGGACGGAAACTAAACGGAGAGATATGCGAATTTACGAAGATAACTCAATGTCCATCGGGAACACCCCGTTGGTACGCCTAAATCAGGTCGTGAACGCGGGCGACAATATCGTTCTTGCCAAAATCGAGGGGAGAAATCCCGCCTACTCCGTTAAATGTCGGATCGGCGCGAACATGGTCTGGGACGCGGAGAAGTCTGGTAAGCTCAAGCCCGGAATGGAGATCATCGAGCCCACTAGCGGAAATACCGGCATTGCCCTCGCCTATGTCGGGGCGGCACGCGGCTACCCCGTCACTCTAACCATGCCTGAAACCATGAGCTTTGAGCGTCGTAAAGTCCTCAAAGCCTTGGGAGCGACGCTTATCCTCACCGACGGTCCTAGCGGAATGCTCGGCTCCATCTCCAAAGCCCAAGAGCTCGCAGACTCAGATCCAGAGCGCTATTTCATGCCCCACCAATTCAAGAACCCGGCAAACCCCGAAATCCACTTCAAAACCACGGGTCCCGAAATATGGAACGACACTGATGGCACGATTGATGTCCTGATTTCAGGAGTAGGAACAGGCGGAACCATTACCGGGATCAGCCGCTATATCAAAGAGACCCAAGGGAAAGCCATTACCACCATCGCGGTCGAGCCGACCAACAGCCCTGTCATTTCTCAAAAGCTAGCAAACGAAGAGCTTCAGCCCGGGCCTCACATGATTCAAGGTATCGGCGCAGGCTTCATCCCCGAAAATCTCGATATCTCGCTCGTTGATCGAGTGGAATTAGTTTCTGATGAAGAGGCTCTTGACTACTCTCGGATGCTGTCCCAGAAGGAAGGCATCCTATCGGGAATATCCTGCGGTGCGGCCGTAGCTGTAGCAAACCGCTACGCTCAAGAAGCTGGCGTGACAGGTGAAACCATCGTAGTAATCCTTCCGGATTCTGGCGAACGATACTTGTCTACAATGCTCTTCGACGATATGATGTAATTTACTATTATGCGCATCCCACTCTTATGGTTGATTTCTGGTCTAATCACAACATCGCCATTCCTCGCACTTAGTCAGCACACCGAATCATCCACCCAACACGACGTCATCCGCTTCTTTAATGGGGACACCTTGCACGGTGAGTTAGCGGGTTTTTCTGATGACATGAAATTGCTATGGCG
>CAXMRT010000256.1:0-4376 GCA_964196025.1 uncultured Gemmatimonadales bacterium
AATCAACACAGGCGCAAGCACATTGGCGACCACCACAGCATACGGCTCGACATGCAGGTCTGCCAAATCGCCTTCATAACACTCGATTTTCTCATTTACGCCGTTGATGCAGGCATTTTCACTGCTGATACTGACACATAATGGATCCAGATCGATCGCAGTCACTCGCGTGTACCCGAGCATCACTCCGGCAATCGAGAGAATTCCCGACCCACACCCCACATCAAGGAGGCTAGCGTCTGCGTGTGTATCGGTCAGCCCATCAAGCAGTTGAATACACGCTCGCGTGGTTCCGTGCTGGCCGGTACCGAAACTCATGCCGGGGTCGATTCGAATCAAACAATCCCCAGCTTCGCCCTCGACCGGATCCCACGAGGGCATAATGACCACATGCTCTGAAACACGTTCGGCTTTAAAATACGCCTTCCAACTTTCAGCCCAGTCTTCTCGAGGGCAGTCACCCATGCGCAACGTCCAAGGTGTCTCGCCTGCAAATTCAGCCAAAACGGACTCCACTTGCGCTTGAATTTGCCCGGCTTCATCAAGCGTGTCGGCGAAAAACTGGACATGGCCATGATCTTTTTCGTCATCAATCCAGCACGCGGGGAAAAGCCCCTGGACCGGCAAGACTTCTTCAAGAATAGCCATCAAGGCTTCAGTCGTCTCGACCGTCACCACCACCAAGGCGCCGTCAGCGCCCGGCGCATCAGCGTTCATAGGCTCGCGAGGTCGCCGCGCCATCGGGTCCGAGTTCCATGCGATCTTTACCCAATCGCGCCAAAACCTTGTCGGTGGTCTTAAAGTGACACTTCGCCGTTTCCAATAACACCTTCGGCCCCTCTTTATCCACCAAGCTCTGTCCTACGTCTAAGACCTTCGAAGACGCGCCCTTAGCCAGCTCCACATCAAATCGGTCACCCAAAGCCTTCAACCTCGTAAGGAACTCCGAACGCGCGATGATCGAAGCGGCCGCCACCGCCAAATCGGATTCGGCCTTGGTTTTCTGCTCCAGCTCGATGTGCTGGCCCCGCTCCCGGCGCTTCAATTCCCGCTCAATCAGGGACGAATGCCCGAATTTGTCAGACAAAGCGCGAGGGCACTCCGGAACCGCTTTCAACAAATCCTCGATCGCAGTCGCATGGGCCCACGCCAATAAACGGTTCAAATTTCGGCTGCGCGCATACAACTCGTTGTATTTTTTCGGGCCGATCGCCACCACGCTGTAGCGATGACCTAAAATCTTCTTAATAGCGCTACCCATCGCCAACGCCTTTTTGTCGCTCGTGATCGCTTTGCTGTCCCGCACGCCCAAATCCTGCATCGGCTTCACTAGAGCATCGTCTAGGTAGGCTGCGCTGACGACGAGAGGACCAAAAAAATCGCCCTTACCACTCTCATCCACCCCCATATGAGGCGTAAAGGCTTCCGCCTCTACCACTTTCTCGTCTATAAACGCCGCATCCTTAAGCACTTCTGGCTCGAGGACAAACATGATGAAATCCGCCCCACCTTTACCCTGGATCAACAGTTTTCCACTGTTATACAGGTTAATCCGGCAATCTGGCCCTTGTACGGCGATGCGTGTGTGAGGTACCTGGCAGGGCTTGTAGTTTCCCGCCCTCAGAACAGCCTCAAGGTCTGTCTGCTGCTCCGTCGTCAGCTTATACGAGTTCGAGTTCGATTGGCTCATAGCCTACCCCATCCATTTTGAAGAGTCACAAAGTGAAAAAGGCTAGCAGAGCTGCCTGATCAAGGAAAGCGGATACTCAGCCGACCCCCCCCCATATTCATCGAATACCCTCGATTCTAGAGGGGTTTTTCATTGACGCAAGGCCTCTGATTCCGCATGATTGCCGCGCTTATTTACCGAACGATATGGAGCTGGCTGTAGAGCCTGTCACTAGGGGTGCACAGGGTCACGAAGACACGTTTTGGGAGCCTACACAATAAGGGCCCAAGTCTTACAGCCAGAGAGAACGAAAGACAGGAGTAAACTATGGGCACTACCGTCAAGGCATTTACCGCAATCTCGATCATTGCACTCTCTGGGTTGGCAAACACCCACGCACAGGAAGTCGAGCCACTCGAACTCTCTGTCACGGTCGGCGCTCACTTCACCGATAACCGAGATTCTCGCCCTGATGAACTGGCTGTAGACAACATTGATTTCCGCGTATCTCCAAAAATTGGCTACCACCTCGAAGCGAAGGAAGACTCTCGGACCGACCTCTACTGGGCTCCGGGGTACCGCTTTCGGACTGAGCCAGCCGACCTTCAGAACGACTCTGAATGGCATCACGATCTCGGCATCGACATTAACCGTAAGGTTTCTCGCCGCCTGCGTCTCGTGTTCACAGAACATTTTAACTATACAGACGACCCATCCATCACCAGCGAGGGCGACACATTGCGCCAGGATGGCAGCTTCGTTTACAACAATCTCTACGGTAGCGCCCACATTGATGTCGTTCGTCTCCATCAGATCCGAATCGGCGCACGGCACCGCCTCAAGGACTACGAGGATGACACGACGGCAAATCGATCCAATGAAGAGATCCTCGACTTCAACGCCGGCTACTGGCACGCGCTCAGCCCTAAACAACACCTCTTGGTGGATATCACCGTTCAAGCGGTGGACTACGACACCGATTTCAACATCGATCGCGGCTTCGGCTCCATCGCCTACGGCGTGGGTTATGAGCACGACTTCACCAAGCGCATGCACGCCACCATCCGCGCAGGTATCCGCGACGTGGATTACGATGACGACAATGTCGAGGATTCCGACTCCCCCTACTTCACGGCTGTGGGGTCTTACAACGTCGCGGATGATCTCCGCCTGACAGGCTCGTTCTACGCCGAAACACGGGAAGCGGACGCCTTCCCGTTCTCGTCCCAGGACTACACGGGCTTCACCCTCCGCGCAGACAAGGTGTACAGTCGCAAGTTCCGCGCAAACCTCCTTGCACAATACCGCAACGGCTCATACGACGCTGATTCTGTCCCTCTAGACACTCCCGACGAAGCCTTCGTCAAGGATCGTGAAGGAGATGAAACAACTCTCGTCTTTCGAGGCGAAGTCTCATGGACGGTTCAAGAGAACCAATACATCAGCCTGTCGTATCAGATTGAAGAAACCGAATCGGATGTTGATGAATCATACGATCGCAACGCAGGCAGCCTATCC
Source organism: uncultured Gemmatimonadales bacterium (assembly GCA_964196025.1). Lineage (GTDB taxonomy): Bacteria > Verrucomicrobiota > Kiritimatiellia > CAXMRT01 > CAXMRT01 > CAXMRT01. Next base: position 3,188 of record CAXMRT010000256.1, read on the forward strand.
TGGTTTCTCCGATTCTAACGTAGTCCTGAAGAGACCTCTTTTTCCCTTACGATGCCGGCGTCACGCCGGTTTTGTGGTGTCTAGGAGGCAAAAGGTATTCTAAATGGAACAAGGCTCACAGTTCATACACTTCTTGGACTACTGGCGCGTTATTCAGTCGCGCAAGGAGATCATTATCTCCGTACTCTTGCTCGTCGTGATGACCGGCGTCGGCCTGACCTATACGATGCCCAAGACCTATGAAGCCTCTACAAAGATAAAGATTGAACGCCAAAAAAGCCGCCGATCCCTCGGCCAGGAAGTGTTCCTTCCCTACGATCCATACTTCCTGCCCACCCAATACGAAATCATCCAATCACGGCGCGTCATCTACGAAGTGATTCAAAACTTGAACCTCCTAGATGCCTTCAGCGAAAGACTGCTGCTCAAGCCCACCGATGACCCCATGCAGGTCATGTACGAAACCGTTCAACGTAGTATGAAGGTGCGGCAATACCGCGACACCAAGCTCATCGAAATCAAGATGCGCCTCAGCGATCCAGAACATCGCGCCCCCGAACTCACTGCACTGATCGCAAACGAAATCGCAAAAGTTTTCCACAAACAAAGAAACGCAGTTGCCACACAAGAAGCCCAGCACGTGGTCGATGCCATGTCCGACGCTTGGCAAAAAGAGAAGAAACATGTCGCGCTCATAGCAGCCGAGGTTCAAGCGCTGATCGAGAAAAGCGGCATCATCGTCGAAGGCGACAGTCGCTTCTTTGAACGGATCGACTCTCTCGATGCACAAACCCACGCCGTTCTCGCATCTGCATGGATCGAAGCGTTCATCGAACTACAGGCCCAGCAACATCATCTCGACAAAATTAAATCTCTCGAGGAGTCCGGCGACAAGGAAACACTTCTAAGCGCGCTCGCTTACATTGTCGGTGATAGCTCCATCGCATCCATCCGCCTAGAACTTACTAAGCAACAAACAGAAATGGAGAGCTTGCTGAAAAGCCTCGGCCGTCAACACCCGCGAGTTGTAGAGCAAGAGGCTGCGATCAACGAGCTCGCTCGACAGGTCGAGGTCAAAGCGGCTGGCGCCATCATCGGCCTAGAAGCTGCCTACGAAGCGGCTGTAGCAACCCACAGCGCACTCGAGATCAAACTCGCAGCGACAAAGGATGCGCGGATCGCCGACTTT
>CAXMRT010000257.1:0-30985 GCA_964196025.1 uncultured Gemmatimonadales bacterium
CCACAACTGAACGGCTTTTCAACCTTCGCTGCATTCTACGAAGGCATCGCACGCGAAGGCTGTGAAATGTGGCGCTACCAGCGCAACCTGAACGGTGTGAATGAAGGCCTCAACGCCTGCTTCCATCTCTCACACGTTGGCGCCTGCACCGGCCGCGACCACTTCTCAGGCTGGAGCCTAGACTGGATCACACTCGGCATGGGCTACCTCCCTTACCTTCGCCGGATGTACACTCCCGCCGATGCACGTTCCGCTTTCGTCGCAATCCGCGATGCAGCTTCCGCGTATGGTGGACATCTCGTAAACATCCCTCGCGACAATCTACCCGTACTAACTCAACAAGATAGTGGTGCCGCACTCTACGATGCAGATAGCGAATGGGAAGCTCTAACGACCTTCCGCAAAACGGACGGCGCCAAACGCGCTATCCTCGCCGTCGGTGCAACTGCCGTTCTAGCTGAACAAGCCGTAGCCGCGCTCGCAACAGCAGGCGTCCCAACAGACGCCTACGTGGTGAACGGCCTACCGTTAGCAGACGGCACGATCGCTGATCTCGCAAAGAGCTACCCAGAAGGATTGGTCTCTATCGAGGATGGCATCATCGCTACTCCAGAAATCGGACTTCGCGGTTTCGCCAGTATCCTCGCATCAGCGAAAGTCCCTACCGACTCAATCGGTATTACGGATCCACGCGTTGCACCGGCCGAAGGTCACTATGAAGTGTGGGAGCATTTCGGCCTGACTGCTGATGCAGTCGTCGATGCAGTCAAAACGCTGAACTAATCACCCGGTCTGTACCTTCAGGCCGATTGATTTTCTGCTGCGAGCACCTGCGCTAGCTCCTCGAAGCCTTCCACTGTCCAGGTCGGCTGAACGGGAGCATGCGCAAGCTCTTCTCGCGTCGAGATCCCCGTCAGGATAAAGGCAGATCGAATGCCGGCATTCTCACCGGCCGGAATATCCGTGAGCAAGTTATCGCCCACCGCAATCACGGACTCTCTCGCAACATCCATTCGCTCCAGAGCCAAATCCATAATACGCCGCTCAGGCTTTCCGATGATAATCGGCTCCTTGCCAACAACCGTGCTCACGGCCGCGACAATAGATCCTGTACCCGGATACACGCCCGCTTCTGTATTGAGTCCCTTGTCCGGATTCGTGGCGATGTAGGTCGCGCCATTCACGATCAATTGAGAGGCCACGCGCAATTTGTCATAGGTCAACTGACGATCGAAACTCACCACAACCGCATCAGGATTCTCATCGGTGATGGTGACGCCGGCCCTCTCCAATTCATCTTGCAATGCTTGTTCACCAATGATGTAAGCGCTCGTTCCAGCCTCTAGGTACGCGGCCGTCGCCTGTGCAGACGTCACCACTTGATCAGGTTCGCAAGCCAACCCAAATCCCCTCAGCTGCTCACAGACCTCCTCGGGCATCCGATTCGAGCGATTGGTCACGTACAGATAGGCAACCCCCTGCTCCTCAAGGCCAGAAATGAACGCTGCTGCTCCTGGCACCTGTTCGGTCCCCCGGTAAACCGTCCCGTCTAAATCAAGCAACACACCCTTAATCATGTCCGTCTCCTCAGAGCTATTCAATCAACACACCATGTAAAACGCTCGCATATTACCCCGCTACCTGAGAAAAGACACGAAGAAGTCGATCTGCATTTCCGCGAGTGACATCGTCGCCAGCAAGGAGTAGTATCCTCGCAGTTATCACCAAACGAAAGGCACACCATCATGGACAAAGAATCGAAAACATTTTTAAAAGACCTCCTCGCTCAGTGCGGACCTTCCGGCTACGAAGAGAGCGCGCAATCCTGCTGGGTCAAACGCACCCGTAAATACGCTGACAAGATCGAACGCGATGTACACGGCAACGCCATCGCCATTCTGAACCCCTCCGCTAAGTTCAAAATCATGCTCGCAGGTCATTGCGACGAGATCGGATTTATCATCACCCACATTTCAGATGACGGTTATCTGCACGTCGCACCCATCGGCGGAATCGACCCCGGCGTCCTGCCCGGCTCCCAAGTCAAAGTTCTCGGAGACAAGGGATGGGTCGATGGCGTGATCGGGAAAAAACCGATCCACCTAATGGAACCTGAAGACCGAAAAAGGTCCACACCCATCAAAGACCTCTGGGTCGACATCGGCGCTGACACACGCAAAGACGCGCTCAAAGTTACCGCCGTCGGTGACGCCATCTCTTATGCACCGAATTTTATGGAACTCCGCAACAACCTCTTCTCGTCAAAAGGCTGCGACAACAAGACGGGCGCCTTCGTCGCATCCGAGGTAATGAAGATTCTAAGTAAACGCAAGAAACTCAACGTCGGTGTTTATTCAGTTTCTACGGTACAAGAAGAGGTCGGTCTTCGCGGCGCCATGACGAGCGCAGCCGGGATCGCCCCTCAGGTAGGCATCGCTATCGACGTTGGCTTTGCCTCCGATACCCCCGGCATTGATAAGCGGCAAGTCGGAGAAGTGACACTCGGCGAGGGCCCTATCCTACACCGCGGTCCAAATATCAACCCCGCTTTGGCCAAGCTGCTTTCTACCGCAGCGAAGAAGAAGAAAATTAAGACACAATTTAGTGCTGAACCGCGCCCAACAGGCACCGATGCCAACGCCATACAGGTCGCAGGCAGCGGTGTCGCCACCGCCCTAGTGAGCCTCCCGAACCGTTATATGCATACGATGGTCGAAACCTGCTCGTACGACGATTTGGAAGGTGCCGCGAAGTTAGTGGCGGAAACCATTCTGACCATCACGCCGCAAACATCTTTCATCCCCAAGTAAAGTAGCGCCGTAATGGACCCTCTTCATGCCGCCATACTCGCATGTGGGGTCATGTTCGTTTCGTCATTCGTTCGCTCAGCGATTGGCTTTGGCGATTCGATGATCGCACTGCCCTTGCTTTGCCTGATGTACCCTCTCGATCATGCTGTTCCCTTGATCGCCTGTATGTCGGTCGTCATATCGGCCATTCTAACAGCGCAACAGTGGAAAGATGTTCGCTTCACGAATGCGAAGCACTTTGCTATCGCCTGCACACTCGGCCTCTACCCGGGCATGCTCTTTCTTAACGGACCCTACCAATCAAGCCTTCGGATTGTCCTCGGCCTCACCGTCGCAGGCTTCGCCATCTTTCGACTCATTTACAAGGACGGCTGGAAACTAAAAACCGACAAAAGCCTCTACGCGTGGGGATTTGCAGGCGGAATCCTCGGTGGGGCCTTCGGAATGAACGGTCCGCCCATTGTGATATTCGGAACACTACGTGGCTGGTCCCCAAAGGAGTTCCGTGCAACGCTACAAGCCTTCTTCCTCGTAACCGGACCGCTCATCCTCGCCGTTCTCGGGATCGGTGGCTCGTTCACGGCGCCACTCTTCCTGCAACTAAGCTGGACGTTGCCTGTTGCGTTAATAGCTCTTTTTGTCGGGCAATGGGTCGCTAAACAGTGGTCAACCGCCTCCTATCAGCGCTATGTTTACCTCTTCCTAATCGCAATGGGCTCGATGCTCATTATCACCTCTTTTATCGGCGCTGAAACATGACAGACACCCCGTCCTTCGACAACCTGAGCCCAGCAAACTTTATCGACGCGATCGAAACGGCAACCGATGTACGTTTGACCGGCATGGCAAACCCCATGACCAGCTACATCAATCGCGTCTACGAGGTCCAAGCCGAGGATGATACCCACCTGATCGCGAAATTCTATCGCCCTGGCCGCTGGTCGAAAGCCGCTCTTGAAGACGAACACCGCTACGTCCTCGCCTGTGCCGCCGAAGACATTCCCGTCATCGCCCCCATGCTTCTCAACAACGGCACGACTCTCGGTGAGACGGACGGAATCCATTTCGCTGTCTTCCCCCGACGCTACGGACGCGGCATGGAGTTCAACGAGCCAGAAGACTGGCGCCGGCTGGGGCGCGTTCTCGGACGCATCCACGTCGTCGGCGCTAGAGAGACCGCACCCGCCCGCATCACGCTCACCCCAGACACCTCGACCGAGGGTCACATGGACCACCTGATCGATGGCGGCTTCGTCAGTCAACGTCATGTATCGGAGTTCGAAGACTTATGCGACGACATCATGGATCAAATACGCCCTGCCTTTGAAAATTGCGACATGATTCGTGTACACGGCGATTGTCATGCTGGCAACATTCTCGATCGCCCCGATGAAGGAATCATGGTGATCGACTTCGATGACATGGCCATGGGCCCACCCGTTCAAGATCTTTGGATGCTTCTGCCCGACCACACCAATCGCGCCCGCAGAGAACTAAGCCTCATCCTCGAAGGGTACGAACAGTTTTGTGAATTTGATTCGTCCAGCCTGCACATGATCGAATCGCTGCGCCTGATGCGCATCCTGTATTTTCTCGCGTGGTGCAGCACGCAGAAAGAGGATTACCGCTTCCAGTCCAATTTTCCAGACTGGGGGTCCGACAGCTTCTGGCAGTCCGAACTCAAGGACCTCCGCTATCAGCTCGGAATCATTCGAGACTCGACTTGATCACGTTCACCCGTTGAAACAGCCACCAAGGCCACCTACTATAGATCGTGTTCGGCCACGATGACCAAACTCATTCGGCTAAAGGAGACGACCCATAGGATCAGACGAAATAACCTGTGAAAACACTTTTGCGATCAACGAGTTGCCACAAGCTGGACATTGGCACTTGACCGTAGGCCCCACTGATGGCTCACTTGGGAGCATGGCCGAGACCCCCTCTATCCTCATTGTCGACGACGAAGAAATCGTTCTCCAAGCCATTATCCATACCCTACAAGACATCGATGCCAAGCTCATCCCCACAACCTCGGCGTCAGAAGCGATTCACCTGCTTAATACCTACAAGTTTTCGGTCCTCCTCTGTGATCTAAACTTAGACAATGCGACCGGCAACGACGTCCTCGCAGCGGCACGTGCGAACAATCCTCAGATCGTATCGATACTCGTCACGGGCGCGTCAGACATCGAAGGCACTATTCGCGCGGTCAATGAAGGTGGGATCTGGAAGTGTATCCAGAAACCGTGGCAGCCCGAAGAGTTTGTCACCAATGTGCTCGAAGCGCTTGCGCGATTTAACAAGTTGGATCAAGCGGAAGACGCTCTGACAGATATTGCGCGCCGTCGCAACAACGCGGCAAACGCGCCCACTAGGTCGATCAGGGCAGTCAGTCCTTCTGAGGCAGAAACCAAAATAACTGTGCCTATTGCAACCGGCACGAAGCTGGGCGACCGCTATGTCCTACAAGAACAAATCGGCGAGGGCGGAACCGGAGTGGTCTATAGAGCAGACGACACGCTCCTCAATCTCTCCGTCGCCATTAAAATGCTCTCTCCAGAATTCACCACCCGCCCCGGCGCGATCAAAACATTGAAGGAAGAGGCGCGCATCGCTATGCAGCTCTCTCATCGCCACATCGTCCGCCTTCACAACTTGCAGAAGCACGGGCCGAACTATTTCATTGTGATGGAGTACGTGGATGGCTGCACGCTTCGCGATGTACTATACGAAGACGGATGCTTCCCTCTCGAGACCGTCATCCCAGTCATACGCGTTTGTGCAGACTCTCTCTCTTACGCCCATCGTCACGGTGTGATTCACAAAGATCTCAAACTCGACAACCTCCTCTTGGCAGAAGACGGTGTATTAAAAATTATCGACTTCGGAATCGCGTGTCTGGTAGATGCGCAACCCCAGACCGAGCAGATCGCTGGCACCCCTGCCTACATGAGCCCAGAACAAAAAATCGGGAGCACAGTCGATGAGCGCACCGACATCTACTCCCTAGCCATTATCATCTACGAACTACTCAGAGGCATACTTCCCTTCCCGGAAGAGGCCAGCCAAGAAGAAATACTCGGGCTGGCGCCAGACGAATTAGACGGTTTACCCGACTCGATACTAGGCGTTCTAAACAAGGCCTTGTCGGCGAATCGTTCAGACCGACACCCCACTATCACTCAGTTCGCGTCAGAGTTCATCGACGCCGTCTCAACCTGACAGGCTCAGTCAACGGACGGCAACAAGCCCGTGCCACAGAATCGCAATCTGAACAGGAACGGGTCGTAGTTAAAGGAAGCGACACAAGAGCTTAGGGTCGCACACGAAACAACGTGGCCCGCCGGTCTTACTCGGCGTCGTCACGCCCATCGGTGTTTTCATCCATGTCGTCAGCGTCATCAGACGCTTGCGGCTCGACATCCTCTACCCCTGAAGCGGCGGCGCTTAGCGCGACACTCAAGTCACCCACGCTCGGATAACGATCCTCACGTTCGGAGGACAGTGCCCGCATAACCACCTCGGCCACGCCTTCGTCGACCCCACTCATGGGAGCTGGCACATGGTCCAACACCTGCCGTGGCGTCACATCGTATGGGTAGGCTGCAACACCCATCAAACACTCGTACAACACCATTGCAAAAGAGTACACATCTGTCCGTGCATCCAGATCTTTCCCTCGGATTTGTTCGGGACTCATATAGGGCGTCGTCCCCTCGACGATCCCTTCCTCTTTCTCATCATCCATATGAAAAGCAGTTCCGAAATCGATAATTTTGATGACCGAATCCGTGGTTAGCATGATATTGTCCGGCTTCAAATCTTTGTGTAGCACACCTCGGTCGTGTGCGTAGTCCAATGCTAGCGCGCAGCAGGCTGCGACATCCACGACCGCGCTCAACGCGAGCTGTGGGGAATCCTCTAACACGGCGCCAAGTGTACATCCATCGACGTATTCCATGATAAGAAACATCTTGTTCTTTTCGACCTCTAGCGTGTGCAAGCCCATGATGTGCTCATGATTCAGCTTCATCACCGTCAACGCTTCCTTCTTAAAGCGGTCCGCAGCTTCCTTATTCTTCAGAAGACTGCCAGGAAGAATTTTAAGAGCGACTTCAATGTTGAGAACCGTGTCCGTGGCCAAATACACATTCCCCATCCCGCCCTTACCCAGGGCACGCCCCAATTTGTAGCGCTTCGAGAAAAAGCGTTCGCGCTTCGATGACTCGCGACCTGCTTTATTGATCGTGAATGATCGGCTCGTTCCCCCCGAGCTCGCAGGAGCTTTCCGCCTGGCAGCACGAGCGCTGCCACCCTTCTTCCCACTGATCTTGGCGAGCGCGCGACGTTGTCTGGGGCTGCTACCGCCGGAGCCAATCTTGATCTGCTTAGCTTTCCCCGATGTTCCGTCTTGCCCCATGTCACCCCTGTTACCAGTTGTTGAACTCCGCCGAGTGAAACCCAGCGGAAGCGGAATATTAGCACGGGCTGATCAACACCAGCAAGCCAAGAGTCTAGCTATTGGCGTGGGTTTTGGGGCAACCAGCTAGTTCGCGCCGGCCCCTGTCCAGAGATAATAGAATCCTGTTCGGAGCTGAGGAAGGCCCTCGAGCCCAGGCATTCCCGATAACATCGCGCCAGAAGAAGCTGTCGCACGGTTCACCGCAGAATTATAGACGTTATCGTTCTTATAATTTGACCGCCGGTAAACCACCAGTCGCGACGACGCCCCAAGGCCGGCCATCGAGCGCGCCTTGGCCGCAGCATCATCGATATACCCAACCTCGTCAATCAAGCCCATCTTCAATGCTTCGTCAGCCAAGACAACGCGAGCAGTCCCCACGTCTTTCATTTGTTCGTCACTCAACCGCCGATGCGTCTGAACAAGCGTCTTAAAGCGAACGGCCATGTCATCCGTAAGCCCTTGAAAGAGTTTATCCTCCGACGCGGTAGATGGACGAAAGGGCGACCCCATATCCTTATCCTTGCCCGACTTGTTCACAACGACCCCGACGCCTAGCTTCTCCATTCCTTCAGCCATATTCAAGCGCGAGAAAATCACTCCGATCGAGCCCGTGATTGTCGTGGGATGCGCAACAATGTGATCAGCCGGAAGCGAGACGTAATACCCTCCAGAGGCGGCAACATCCATCATCACGACCACAAGTTTCGCACGACTCTTCTTTTTAAAGTCCAACAGCTCTTTATAAAGGATATCACTGGCGGTCACGGTTCCGCCCGGCGAATTCACCTTTAGGATCACCGCTTTCACGCGCGGATCGCTCGCAGCAAGATCTAGCTGCGACACCACTTCTTGCACGGGACTAGGAAACTGACGCAGAAGGGTTGCAGAACCCTGATTCGAGATGACTCCATCAAGGGAGATCACCAGTACACGGCCGTCACCCTTACCCTCTAACGTGAACTCCCGCAGGGGCTCCGTGTTATCCGTAAATATTTTCATCGTCGGCCCACAGCCGGTTAACACCAACAGGCCCATCATTGCCATCCATCGCTTCATGTTTACTCCTTCGTTAGAACGTGTGTACAAACAATCCTGAGCGCAGTTTTGGCTCAAACCAAGTACTCTTCGGCGGCATCATCATCCCCGCGTCCGCCACGGTCATAAGCTGCTTCATCGATGTTGGGAATAACGAAAACGCGACGGCGCCACGGCCTGATTGCACCCGCGACTCCAATTCCCCCGTACCTCGAATACCTCCGACGAAATCGATTCGATTGCTCGTGCGCGGATCCTCAACCCCAAGGATCGGCCCGAGCACGCGGCTCTGCAAGACACTGACATCCAAGGCTGCCACAGGATCAGCTCCCTCGTCCGCATCCCAGGTCAACACGTACCAACATCCTGCTACGTACATGCAGATCTGGCCTTGCTCGCTTGGAACGGGATCACTCACTTCACTCACGGTCATCACCTCACGGACCGCATTAAGGAACCCCTCGTTATCCAATCCATTTAAGTCATGGACACTCCTGTTGTATGCGAGAACCTTGAGTTGGCTTGCGGGAAACAATACCGTCATAAATCGTTCATACTCAGCAGAACCATTCGCATTGGCGTCTGCGGCACGACGCTCAGCGCCCACCCGCACGGCACTCGCAGAACGATGATGACCATCCGCAACATACGCGCGCTCAACCTCACCCATCGCAGCAACCAAGCCGGCAGTATCCGACACTCTCCAGCCGGTGTGCTGTATGCCGTCGTCTGCCGTGAAGTCGAACATCGGCGAGCCCGCTTCAACGTCAGCAATACACGCATCCACTACAGGGCTGTCCGCATAAGCTAAAAAAACCGGTCCCGTATGTGCACTCAAATCACGCACGTGTCGGCAACGATCATTCTCCTTATCCGGCCGCGTTTTCTCGTGGGTTAAGATCCGCACCTCGTAGTCATTGACCTCGCACCCTCCGACAATGCCACGCTGAACGTGCCCGTCCATGATCTGACGATACACATACAAGCAGGTCTCAGTATCCCGCACCAAGGTCCCCTCCTGCTGAAAGCGCGAAAAATTTTCAGTCGCCTTCTCATACACAGCATCCGAGTACATCACGGTATCTTCCGGCAAATCGATTTCGGGTCGCACAATGTGTAAAAAGCTCTGAGGGTTTCCCTCGGCTAGCGCGGCCGCTTCGGCGGTATCCACCACGTCATAGGGGACGGAGGCGACTTTTTGAGTCAAACCCGGCCCTGGAATTAAGGCCTTAAAAGGATGTATGTTCACGTTGATCTCCCGAATCAAAAGGTTCGAAAGATGATAGAGGCAGCCCCACGGATGCGCAAGCTTAGACCCGTGCGCGTCCTGCCTGACGAACACAGGACCTCACTCAGGCTAGAGCTCTTTCGACATGATAACCATGGTGAGGTCACCCAAGCAGGCGACGTCGTCTTCTTCGAAGCCGCGGGTCGCACAGAGTTTAATTGCTGTTTTCATGCGATCCGTCCCTCGAAATATCACGGACTCGTACCCCTGTCCCGCGCAAAACTCTAGCGCTTCACTCAGTAGCGTGTCACCATAACCCTTGCCGCGGTGATCTTTGTGGATAAAAATGCGTCGCAGCAAGGCGGTCTCTTGAGAGTCCTCTTTGATGGCAATCGTTCCGATAATGTCACCGTCTTTTTCAGCCACCAGAAAAAGGTCGCGCGCGCCCCCATAGGCGTCGGTCACATCCTCTAAATCCTGAAACGAGGACCGGCTGCTCGGGGATCCGAACTCGCCTACCAGAATGGTCTGGACCAGAGACCTCGCGGCCGCCGAATCAGCACTCGTTGCATGTCGTATACTTATCATAATGGTACCTCCCATCACCATACGTTAAATACCCGTCATGTAAAAGTTATTTGCCTTCACCAGCCCGACGGTTGAGTCGCTCAGACACCACGCGATCTATGAGCCAAATAGATCCACAGACTTGACAAGACCCCCACAGAAAACGCTAGTATGTTCCCACTGCTTAACCACTTCAATGAACAAGGAATACGAGACATGACCTTAGCTCATATGACTGCACCCGAAGGCCTTACACTTCTCGGCCTCTTTATGGCCGGAATCTGCGTCGGAGCCCTACTCATGAGGCAGCGCTTCCGCACCTCGCAAACACCCGAAACATCCAGCCACCGACAGGACGGACCTCGTGACTACTAAACTAGAAGAAGGAGACGACCTTCAACTCGACTTCAGCAAACTCGCCAAAGTCGCTCAGGCCTGCTCAGACGTCATCCCGGTTGCGGTCCAGAATGCGGACACTCAGGAGATTATCCTGATCGCCTATGCCAATGAAAAGGCGCTCAACGCTAGCGTGCAAACAGGGAATGCAGTCTTCTGGAGCACGTCCCGTAACGAATTATGGGAAAAAGGCGCAACCTCAGGCGAAACCTTCGAATTGCTCGAGATTCTGGTCAACTGTGAGCAGAACTCCCTCGTCTACAGGGTCCGCCCTCGTCGCGGAAACATCTGCCACACTAAGAATCAGGGGGGTGAGCCGCGTAATTGTTATTACAGACGCCTAAACCTCGACTCGATGACCCTGGAAAACCTGAACCCTTAAATCACTGCCTCTGAAATCGGGCAGGCCGCAAACTGGGAAACTACGCATGGAATTCAAATGTCCGTTTTGCAAAACAACGTTCGCGCCACAAGAAAAGTGCGTGTGCCCAAGCTGCGGTAAATACGTCAACATCCCGCGCACACTACGCCCGTCCTACAAACAGAAGAAGATTCGGAACAAAACCTCCGAGGCAGAACGCAAAGCTCGATTCGGCCCGACGGGTGGAGCCGGTGCTTCAGGAAACAATAAGCGACAATTGGCAATCGGCGTATTGATGTTCGTCTTTGTCATAGCCGCATTGGTTTTGGGTCAAATGTCCAAGGCACCCAATAAAACCCGCGAAGCGTTGTTGGCCGAAGGCCGCAACCGCCCCGACGGCAAACTCCTTCGCGCAACCGAACATCTCCGCATCTATCGCACCGCTCTCGAATTATTCAAAGAGGACGTAAAGCGCTATCCGACACCCAGGGAAGGTCTTCGAGCGCTGGTCGAGGAACCGCTCGTCCTAAGCTGGAAGGGCCCTTATGTGCACCCTCAAGTAATCTATGCAGACCCCTGGTATCATACGTACCACTATAACGTGGTTAACAAGAAGGCGATCCTGAAGTCCTCCGGCCCCGACGGTGTTCTCGGTACAGCCGACGATGTTCTCTCTCCCGAAGATATTTCCACCAAAGGGCTCGATAAGCGCATCCCAAAACCTCAGTACTCGTCCACACTAGCGGACACGCTGCCTGCACTGACACAAACAAACACCTCTCAAGCGACGACACTAGATCCCAGCTCCGAGCCATCACCGGCCCCCACCACCGATGCAGCGCCCAAGGGCGCTACGGAGACGCCAGCCGCCGACTCGACCCCCACCTCGACACCCTGAGTCGCTTGCCTCGGTGGATCGGTGATAGCCGCCACGCGGACGTCATAGTGCGCAACGCCAAGCATTCTCCGTTGCTTCACCGATCGCTTGGCACTATGATACACGATCCTGACAAATAGCTCTGTCACCGCGAGGGCTTAACACGCAAACAAGGACTTATGATGAAACGAATCCCCCTTTCGCGACGCAAGTTTCTCGGAACCTCTGGGTCCGCGCTCGCCCTCTTCAACATCGTCCCAGGTCATGTCCTCGGCGCCGCAGGGCAAACAGTTCCTAGCGAAAAACTAAATATTGCATTCATCGGTTGCGGTGGACGCGGCAACGCCAATATCAACGGCTGCCGAACCCAGAATGAATACGCTTACTGTGATGTCGACACGAGTCGGTACGCCAAACACGCGCTGAAAAATCCGAAGGCAAAGCTCTATCAAGATTGGCGACAAATGCTCGACAAGGAGTCGGAGAACCTCGACGCCGTCGTGGTCTCTACACCCGATCATACACATGCCATCGCGGCAATGAGCGCAATCAAACTCGGCAAACACGTCTATGTCGAAAAGCCTCTCACACGCACAGTCTCAGAAGCACGCGCGCTAGCAACTGCGGCGAAACAATACAAGGTCTGCACTCAGATGGGAAACCAAGGGCATGCCGCCGAGGGCGCACGTCTAACGAACGAATGGCTCCCCGCTCTCGGGGAAATTAAGGACGTCCACACCTGGTCCAACCGCCCAATATGGCCACAAGACCTCCTCCGCCTTCCAGGGCAACCCGTACCCGAGTCGCTCGACTGGGACGTCTGGATTGGCACCGCTCCCACGCGACCTTACAACGCAGGTTACGCCCCCTTTAAATGGCGGGGCTGGCTCGACTTTGGCGCCGGTGCAGTCGGAGACATGGGCGCTCATATCATCGACCACCCCGTATGGGGACTGAACCTCGGCGCGCCGCTGACCGTGACAATCAATCGTGTCCAACGCAACACTCCGGGCAGTGAAAAAGAAACATTCCCTCGCTCGTCCGAAATTGAATACACCTTCGCCGCCCGCGGCGATCAACCCGCCGTCACGCTGAAATGGTTCGACGGAAAATTTTCTCCGCCACGCCCCGAGGCGCTCGAATCAGAGCGTAAACTTGGAGGTAACGGCGTCATCTATTTCGGCAGTAAGTACAGCATGATGCATGCGAGTCATGGCAGCGCCCCACGCATCTTCCCAGAAGCAGACATGAAAACATTTCCTCGCCCAGCCAAACACCTTCCTCGATCTCCAGGACACTACAACGAGTGGTTCGACGCAATAAAGTCGAACGATCCGTCGAAAGCAAAATCAAACTTCAGCTATGCTGGCCCCCTAACTGAAACCTTGCTGCTCGGCTGCGTGGTTCAATGCCTCCCAACCGGAACAACCTTGAAGTGGGATGCAACCGCCATGAAGACCGATAACGATCAGGCAAACGCATTGATTCAACACGTGTACCGAGACGGTTGGAGTCTCTGACCCAGCCTCTATACTGCCCAGAACCCTCGAACATGATGACTAAATCCGCCATACACCAGCTATTCGTTGAACAGCTCTCCAGTGAATTAGAGTCCATCACGCAAGCTGCACGGAACTCGTTTGAGACGGCAACCAACGGTGAACATCAGGCAAATAATAAGTACGACACCTTCAGCCTAGAATCATCCTACCTCGCTCGAGGACAAGCCAAGCGCGCCGAGGAGCTCTCCGAAGCCCTGAGTCGACTTCGCAACTTCCCGATTGTCGCGCTGGCGCCTGACGCCCCCATCGAACTCGGGGCTCTCGTCCGACTCGAGGCCGGTGCGGGCGACACGCGAACACTCTTTTTCGGGCCGACAGCCGGTGGCGAAAAAGTGGACGCGGGCAAGGAATCTATCACCATCGTCACCGCCACTTCACCATTAGTACAAGCCATGATAGGCAAATCGGTGGGCGACTCCTTTGATATAGCCATGGGGATCGACGTGCACACATTCACGGTAACGTCCGTCGAATAGCCGTCCTAGAACACAACACGCGCGGATTCATAAAGTTATCGACGCATACACCCACGCGCAGGTAACGTGAAGGCATGCATCTCGGAACACACTCACTCACCGCTGGCTATGCCCTCGCTCTCTTTGCGCTCTCGCTCCCCTCGCAGTCCGCAGACGCAAGCCCCCCCACATTCGCGCCAGAATTTTATGCGTTTCACAACGGCGTCAGCTCCGGCCCGCTCGATGAGGAAACCGCAATGATCAAAGCCCTCGGGTTCGCCGGAATCGGTCAAGTCCACGGCGGAGAGACGCCTCTTGCCACACGCGTCGCAGCCTACAAACAGGCAGGCCTCAAGGTCCTGAGCGTCTATTTGAACGTGAACGACACACCTATTCCTGCCGCGCAGGTAAAAGCACTCGAGAACAGCAACGCGATCATAGAACTGACGGTCCGAAAACGGTCCGATCACACGGTCAAAGCCGTACGAGAAGCTGTTGAAATGGCCGCTCAGCTCAAGATCCGCGTCGCCCTCTATCCACATCACGGATTCGATGTCGCCACCATGCCTCAGGCTCTCGCCCTGATCGAAACCGTTGATCACCCCAACCTGGGAGTGATGTTCAATCTCTGTCACTTCCTTAAGGGCGAGAAACAAGATGATCTCGAACGCAGTCTTCAAAAAGCAGGGCCCCACCTTTTCGGGGTCAGCATTTCGGGTGCAGATACGAACGGTCAAAATTGGAAGACTCTCATCCAGCCACTTGATAAAGGCACTTTCCCACAGATCCGCGTCCTCCGCGAACTCAAGAGGCTCGAATACAAAGGTCCCGTTTCGCTACAATGCTATGGTATTAAGGGCGATAAGAAAAAGAATCTATCCCGGTCCATCGACGCGTGGACTCGCCTGCTCGACACCTTGGAAAACGACTAACCGACGGAGTGCGACATGCCCCATCAACCACATACTCTACACACGTATAACCGGCAGGCCCGATGAGCCCAAAAAAACCATTCAAGCAACCCCCGAAACGTTTCCAGCCCAAAGGACTGACGATTCTCCACGAAGATCACGACATTGTCGTGGTCGAGAAAAAAGCCGGGCTACTCACGGTAAGCAGCGACCAGGTGAAGGAAAACTCCGCCTACTACCTCCTTACAGACTATGTTCGGAAAGGAAATCCGAAATCGCGTAATCGCGTGTTCATTGTGCATCGCCTCGATCGCGACACATCCGGCGTGATCGTCTTCGCCAAAACGGAGCAAGCTAAACGTTACCTGCAAGATGAGTGGGAGCACTTCAAGAAGACATACATCGCCATTGTCCTAGGACGGCCGCCCGAACAGGAGGGCACCATCGAGTCCTATCTAGCCGAAAACCAAGCCCACTTCATGCACTCGGTCTCTGATCCGAAAAAGGGCAAGCTGTCCACCACTCGATACAAGGTCATTAACCAGTCCGCCACTCATAGCTTGCTCGAGATTGATCTTGTGACCGGAAGAAAGAATCAGATCCGCGTGCATTTTGCCGAAGCCGACTGCCCAGTTGCTGGCGACAAAAAATACGGCGAAGGACGGAAAGGCGTGAACCGACTCACCTTACACGCGGCCAAGCTCTCGATCCGCCATCCGCACAGCAAAGAAGAAATGACCTTCGAGACAAAGATGCCCGTCTACTTCAAAATATTCATGAAGAACGGCTAGCCCGCTACCGTCGTCGCGAGGTGACGCAGCAGGAGCTTGATGCCGTTTTCGGGGCTATCCGATCCGCCTACCGCTCCGAGTACGCGCGTACTCCCGCACTGACCCGCAATGCCTCTAGCAATTCCGACATCTCTTTCGCAATTTCCGGGAACGCCTGTAGCACATTCTTTTGCTCCCCGACGTCGTCACCGAGATTGTACAGCTCCCCACCTACCGCTTTCTTGGACGTCGGCGCGACGTACTTCCACTCACCCCTCCGCACCGCAAGCTGGCGAGCCTCTTCCAGCATATAAGGCAGCCCCACATCCGTCTTCCCGAGAAACGCGTTCATCATATTACGACTATCCGCAGCATCGTCAGCGTGCAGCGTCACCTTCAGAAGCGAGGCGAACGAGGCTACAAAATCAAGTTGGCTCACGAGCGCGGACGATACGCCCGGCTTAATCCGCTTAGGCCAACGAATGATAAAGGGCACGCGTGTCCCTCCTTCATAAATCTGATACTTCCCACCTCTAAAAACACCTGACGCGTCGTGACCACCATCCGAGTCGCCTTTTCTCGGCTTCACCACCGTACCATCTTGATACCCATCGTCGTACACAGGGCCGTTGTCACTGGAAAATACGACAATCGTATTTTCCGCAAGCCCATGCTCATCCAGCGCCTTCATGATTTCTCCTGTCGACCAATCAAACTGCACCATGGCGTCTCCGCGGTAACCCAGTTTTGTTTTTCCATGAAACCGAGGATGCGGCACACGCGGTACATGCACATCTTGCGAGGAGAAGTAGAGGAAGAAAGGGGCGGCCTTGTTTCTATCGATAAACGCCACCGCCTGTTTCACAAACTCGTCAGCCATGGTTTCGTCATTCCACAACGCGGCCTTACCCCCGAACATGGTCCCGATTCGACCAATACCATTGATAACGGAATGGTTGTGACCATGTGAACTTTTGTAGTAAGTCATCGCCTCTGGAGTCTTCCGAGCATCTGGGTACCGCGTCGCCGTCACTCCCTCAGGCAAGTGACGGAGGTACAAAGGATCTTTCGGATCCAGATTCACCACTCGATAATTTTCGAGGTATACGCAGGGCACGCGATCATTGGTCGACGGCAACAAGAAGGAGTAATCAAAACCAACTTCAAGCGGTCCCGGCTTCACCTCTCCGTTCCAGTCCACGGGCACCCCGGCCTTGCCAAGACCCAAATGCCATTTCCCTACCACACCCGTCTTGTATCCAGCCTGCTTAAACACCTTCGGAAGCGTCAGGACGTCAGTGGGAATAACCATCGTGGCGCCCGGAGGCAAAATTCGAACGTTTTTCCGAAACCCATGCAACCCGGTGAGCAACGAGAACCGCGAAGGCGTGCAGGTAGCCGCGCCGCAATGGCCATCGGTGAAACGCAAGCCTTCCGCCGCCAAGCGATCAATATTTGGAGTCGGTATCAAGGTCGATCCGTAGGCACCGACGTCCGCATAACCCACATCGTCACCATAAATAAAGACAACATTCGGAACATCCGCAGCTAGCGCAATCCCGCCGATCATTAAGCATGCACACGCCATTTTGAAAATAGTCATCTAACAAACCCCCTTCGCCTACCTGTTAAGAACAAGATCGATCATACCCTCGCCGAACGGATGCTGCACGATTTTATGCATCACCCGTATACGCGAAACTCCATTGCAGCGGTGCTGGGAGGAAGCATGCGGTCATTTGGCAACTACACCCCTTAACAGGCAAGTCTATCCAATCGGAATCTCCACGCAAATCACTAAGTTTGTCCGTGTTCACACTACCGCAGTCATGCTAGATTTTACAGGTATGCCACTCACGCTCACAGGATACTCCACCGCCCTTTATGCCACCTGGCTCTTCGTGGAAGAACACGGCCTTTTGTTCGATGCCGGAGATGGCGTGGTATCGGGACTCACCGGTAAAATCGGAAAGATTAAGCACATATTCGTCACCCACTCCGACCGAGATCATGTCACTGGCCTCCTGCAACTTCTTCAACTCGACACACGCCCGGGCATGCCTCATGTCTATTATCCCAAAGACAGCCGCTCGTTTCCCGCCATGAAAGCGTTTATCGATGCATTCGACCCCCAGTCTAACGGAGCAACTTGGATTCCGATCGAGCATGGCACACGAATCGAGATCAGCAAAAACACCTTTGTCGAAGCTCAAACGAACGCCCACATCGCAGGTCATCCAGGTAAAGCCAAGAGCCTTAGTTTTTTTCTCGTGACAGAAAAACGCAAACTCAAACCTCAACTCAGCCACATGACTGGCGCGGCCATCGGCACGCTCCGGGCCGAACAAGGCGAAGATGCCATCTCAGATCTGGTGACCACCACGCACCTAGCCTACTCGGGCGATACACCCGTTGGCGAGCCGGCACAGTGGCGCGATGCCAAAATTCTCGTGCACGAAGCGACCTTTCTTGAGGAGAGCACCATTCGCACCGACAACCCCTCCTACAACCTTCATAGCCACCTTCCAGGCGTTATAGAGATGGCTGCTCAATTAGACCTGAACGCCTTGGTTCTGACCCACTTTTCAACGCGATACACACACCTCGAAATCAAAAAAGCCATTCAGTCGCTCTGCCTGCTGCACGGGCTGACGTGCCCCGTTCACGCTATTCTGCCTGCTCACTACAGCCGCAACATCCTTCAGAGCGAGAACCTCAACCTCAAGTAGGTTGACCGCCGCGGCCGCTTTTGCAGCTTCCTCACCGTTCCTTGCCCGAGGCTTTTCAAAAAGTTTCCACATCTGCGACTTATTCCACATTCCAAAGACACCGCCCATAATGCGGCGTTGAGGGCAAACTCAGGCAGAGTCCGACCCCGCCACGCAATATGTCTTGCACCTCGTAGGTCCAACTGCTAAAACGCGTTTTAATCACTCATTGAGAAAAGGACTACCATGAAGACTCTATTCGCACTGCTCGCAGGACTCCTACTAACGTCTCCACTCGCCTTCTCTGCCGACCCGATCCGGGTCCTTATCGTTGACGGCGTCAACAACCACGACTGGAAGTCGACGACGGCCGCGACAAAGGCCACACTCCTAAAAACAGGCCGCTTCACGGTGGACGTCAGTACGTCTCCCGCGAAGAACGCCGCGAAATCCGACTGGGACGCTTGGCAGCCAGAGTTCTCTAAATACGATGTCGTGTTGAGCAATTTCAATGATGGCGGCAAAACTCTCTGGTCGATGAAGACACAGGCTGCTTTTGAAGCTTTTATGAAAGCCGGTGGCGGCTTCGTTCCCGTGCATGCCGCGGACAATTCGTCTGCCGATTGGCCCGCCTATAACGAAATGATTGCGGTCGGTGGATGGGGAGGTCGTAAAGCAGGAAAGTCAGGGTCACTCCTAAGAATGAAGGATGGCGCATGGAGCGCATGCTGCGAGAACGAAGGTGGCAGCGGCTCACATGGATCA
The DNA here is from genome assembly GCA_964196025.1 of uncultured Gemmatimonadales bacterium. GTDB lineage: Bacteria > Verrucomicrobiota > Kiritimatiellia > CAXMRT01 > CAXMRT01 > CAXMRT01. The sequence goes on from CAXMRT010000257.1 coordinate 18,914, forward strand.
AAGCACCCGTTTCTCGTCGTCCACGACCAACCCGACCACCCCATCCTCAAAGGACTGCCAACCGAATGGCGTCATGCATCGGACGAACTCTACAGTACCCTACGCGGTCCGGCTAAGAACGTTGAGGTCTTAGCACATGCCATGTCCAAAAAATCAAAGGTCAACGAACCCATGCTGATGATCATCACGTACGGCAAAGGGAAAATTGCGCACATTCCAATGGGCCATTACAACGGGAAGTCCTGCGAATGCGTGGGCTTCCAAACAGTACTTGCTCGCAGCACCGAATTCGTAGCAACCGGAAAAGTCACCATCCCTATCCCGCCGAGCTTTCCTGGTAAGGACACGCCAGTGATCACGAAGCCCGAGGATCTCGACTGGAAGTAAAACCCCCGCCCGGTCGGTAAGGCGAAGGCAAAAAAAACGCGTAAGCAACCGAGTTGCTTACGCGAAAGTCAGTCCTTGCGGACGGCTAGCAAATGGCTTAGCCGCCGACTTGGTAACGGACGAACCGCTTGATTGACAGTTCGTCACTAAGCTCTTTGCCAACTTCGGCCACGAGCTGAGTGATGGTCTTGTCGCCGTCTTTCACAAAGTCTTGATCAAGCAGGCAATTCTGCGAGTAGAACTTGTTCATCTTACCGTCGACGATTTTGCCAATAATTTCTTCTGGCTTACCTTCAACCTGTTTGGCAAATATTTCCCGCTCAGACGCCACCAAATCGGCAGGCACGTCTCCACGGTCTAAATGAGCCGGATCGCAGGCAGCGATATGCAGGTTCAAGTCTTTCACCAAGGTCTCGAATGCCGGATGGCTAGAAGTCTCCGCCTTCCCAGCACTCACTTCGATGAGTACTCCCACGCGTCCACCGAGATGGATATAGGAGCCAATAGCGCCTTCGCCTGACAACTCAAAGCGAGCGTCGTTGCTCAGTACGATATTTTCGCCGATCTCATGCACCATTTTGGTGAGATCTTCCGCAATCGCAGCACCCAGATCAGACTCGATCTCAAGCGCCCGGTCCGCGAGCTCTTGGACATAGCCCTGAAAGGTGTCGTTCTTCGAAACGAAGTCCGTTTCGCAACTCACCTGAACCAAGGTTCCAAGACCTTTGTCACGAGAACCAGCAGCGATCACACCCTGTGTGGTTTCGCGGTCAGCGCGCTTTTCAGCAGCGATCTGACCCTTCTCGCGAAGCAGCTTGATGGCTCGATCCATATCGCCGTCAGTATCAATCAGCGCCTTCTTGCACTCCATGATTCCGAGACTTGTTGCGTCACGCAACTCTTTCACTAATGTAGCGGGAATGTCTGTCATCGGTAGGATCTCCTAAAACTTAGTCTTCTTTTTTGTCAGCGTCAGCCGCCGCATCTTCAGCAGGGGCTTTTTCCGCTTTCTTTTTGGCGGGCGCGTCAGCCTTCGCTTTGGCAGGTGCCTTGGCCTTTTCCTTGGCGGGCGCTTCAGCCTTCTCTTTGGCAGGGGCCTTGGCCTTAGCCGGCGCGTCAGCTTTCTCTTCAGCAGGAGCGGCTTTCGCCTCGGCGTCTACGACAGGAGCAGCTTCGGCAGCAGCATCCGCTTTCTTTGCGGCGGGCTTCTTCGGCTTGGGCTTAGCTTTCTCTGCCTTCGCTTCGGCTTTCACTTTCTCTGCAGCGACTTTCTCTTCGCCTGCAGCCTTTTCACGTGCCTCTTCAGCGGCTTTCTTACGAGCGTCGTCTTCAGCCTTCTTGCGCGCTTCTTCTTCAGCCTTCTTGCGTGCGATTTCCGCAGCAATCTTCGCCCACTCAGCATTCGCACGAGCAATCGTCCGGCCAATCTGACCAACCACAACCTTGATGGCTCGGATGGCGTCATCGTTACCTGGAATGACGTAATCTACATTCTTTGGATTCGAGTTGGTGTCAACAATCGCCACAACCGGAATATGCAAACGGTTGGCTTCTTTCACTGCAATGGCTTCACGGTTGATATCCACGACGAAGACTGCGCCGGGCAGCTCGCCCATATCTGCAATGCCGCCAAGGTTACGCTCGAGTTTCGCCATCTCGCGGTTCATTCCGACCACTTCCTTCTTCGGGAAATTATCGTAAGAGCCATCTTCGCTCATCGTACGCAACTGATCAAGACGACCGACACGTGTGCGAATGGTCTTCTGATTGGTCAGCGTTCCACCCAGCCAGCGAGTGGTCACGTAGGGCATCGCTAATTCGTCCGCAGCGTCCTGAATGACTTCCTGCGCCTGCTTTTTTGTTCCAATGAACAAAACTTTTCTCCCGCTCACGACCACGTCATACAAAAAGCGTTCCGCTTCTTCCATGAGTTTGAGGGTCTTCGCGAGGTCGATGATGTGAATCCCGTTACGCTTGTCGAATATATACGACTTCATTTCGGGGTTCCAACGGCGCGTCTGGTGTCCAAAATGCAGACCCGCATCTAATAGTTCCTGAACACCAATCTGTTCAGACGTAGTTGTACTGTCAGCCACAATAACCTCCATAGGTTTTAAGCCTTAAACAGTGCGGGTAACCCCGTCACCTAAGCAATCCGCTTTGTCCGGGCCGTGGCAACAGCTTCGGAACTCGCTTCTATACCGGAAAAGTCGCCGGTACTCGACAAGATGAGAAAGCTACCAAAATACCGCTTCGGAACAAGAAAATTGTGCGCTAAACGCCGCAAACAGAAGGTTTTCTATCCGTTTCTAAGAAAATACGGAAGTCCACGCCCCTGTTTAAGGGTAGATACGACCCATCGTTCGGGGAAAAGGGATCGTTTCTCGCACGTGGGTCAACCCACACAGCCAAGAAACGGTACGTTCAATCCCAAGTCCAAAACCACCGTGTGGAACGGTTCCGTAACGACGCAAATCCAGATACCAGTCATAGTTTTCTGGATTCAAGCCCTTCGCCTCGATCGCGGCAACCAGCAGATCCAAATCAGCCTCGCGCTGACTCCCGCCGATCACCTCGCCATACCCCTCTGGAGCCAACATATCCATGTTACGGACCAATCGAGGATCGGTCTCGGATGCTTTCATATAGAAGGCTTTGACGTCCTTGGGGTAGTCGGTCACAAAAAGGGGCGAGTCGAACTGACGCGACAAAATCGTCTCATCCGCACCCCCCAAATCTTTCCCCCACTCAAACGCCTGCGCCTGCTCAATATGCTGCGGCCGCGTCTCTAAATCCTGCTCCAGCTCCTGAATCGAATCACTCAATTCTTCGAGCTCAGTAGTCAAGGCTTCTACCTTCCATTTTTTCATACTGCCCTTCAACTGCTCCTTGATTTCGGCGTGGCGCGCCACCCTCTCAGCAAGCGTCTCGCGGTCGGCCGCTAACTCAGCATCGAGCCGGGCGCGTAGGTCGGGACTCCGAAGCATCGTGACCGCTTCGTCATACGTCATCCGCGGGAAGGGCGCACTAATCTTTTTCAGGGCCTCTACATCTCGACCCAGTTGCTCGAGCTCAGAACTGCATCGCTCCAACACCGCTGCTACGACATAACACGTCATGTCTTCTGCCAGTTGAATCACATCATCAAGGTCCGCAAACGCGATTTCAGGTTCCAGCATCCAAAATTCGGTGAGATGTCTACGCGTTTTGGATTTCTCAGCTCGAAACGTCGGCCCAAAACAATACACCTTACCCAGCGCCATGCACGCGCTCTCTAGATAGAGCTGCCCCGTTTGCGTGAGAAAGGTGTCGTCACCAAAATAATCTACTTTAAACAAGGTCTGTGTATCCTCGCCCGCACCCGGCGAAAGAATAGGCGTGTCGATCAGGACAAAGTCGCGCTGATCAAAAAAGTTGCGGCACGCCTGAATGATGACATGCCGGACTTTCAGAATGGCGGTGGTTCGAGAAGACCGCAGCCACAGATGCCGGTTCTTCATAAGGAAATCAGTTCCATGCGCTTTTCGACCGATCGGGAACTCTTCGGCAACATGAAGGACGTCTACATGCTGCACGGACAATTCACACCCACCAGGCGCACGGTCGTCGCCGCGAACCTCTCCGCGAACACGCACGGACGACTCATGGGTCAAGGATTTCGCTAGAGCAAAAGCCTCCTCCTCCTGCGCCTCGACCACGCACTGACACACGCCCGAGCCGTCTCGAATTTGCAAAAACGCAACCTTTCCACTGGATCGAATACCCGCAACCCAGCCCTGCAACGTCACGGACTGGTCGTGATACTCCGACAGCTCGTTGATTTGTTTTATAGGTACCTCTGACACGCTCTGCTTACCCCCTACACTCGCCTATTAATCGCGCGCCACCATATACCGCCATAGCCAAGACGACAAGAAGCGTAATGCCCGTCCGCCGCTCAAATGCTGCCACGCCCTCAATCAGACGCACACGGGCGCCACCAACTAGGACGACACTCAGTCCTACCAGTATGAGCGCGCTCACATATATCGGCAGCATCCAATTCTGCTCGATCGCACCCACCCAGTCTCCTTGCGCGAAAAGAACCAACCCCCGCGAGACACCACAACCCGGGCAGGAAAACCCCGTGCTCGCGTGAAACGAACACTGCATAGCCGACCCTCCCGAGCGCATCAAAACAATCTGGAGTAACGCAAGCGCCAGCAGAACAATACCGACCACACGCTCTTTCAACACGGGTGCCAGTATGGGCGAGCGGAACGCCGCAAGCATCCTCAGCGCGCCTCGCAAGCATTCACGAAGGCTCTAAACAGACGATCCGTTTCTGGACGCCCACGTCGTCGCTCAGGATGCCACTGCACAAACACGCCGAAAGGATGGTCGGTCAACTCGGTGGCCTCCACCACGCCATCTGCGCTCCGAGCAACAACCGTCAACCCTGTGCCCAAGCGCGCAACCGACTGGTGATGGTTCGCCCAACCATCAATGTCTGTCTCGCCGATAATTTTGAAGAGCCGGCTCTCTGGGTCGATCATGATCCGATGGGGCGCATCCCCTTTTCCTCGATGGTTGATCGGTGTCGGAACCTGGGTCGGGATGTCCTGAATGAGCGACCCGCCCTGTACCACGTTTGCAAATTGCGACCCGAGACAAATGCCGAGTACCGGCTTGGCGCTCAACAACCATGCCTTCAATAATCGACTCTCCGACTCGTACCGCGTCGCGGGCATTTCAACCACACTCTTATGCACGTCTTCAGCATAAGCCGCCGGTGGGATGTCTCGTCCGCCAACCAAAACCAATCCCTGCAAGCGCGCAACTGTCGTAGACAAGACGGTCTCCGAGTCCATTGGTGGCAACACCACTGGCACACCACCCGCATCACGCACGGCCTGAATATAGGTCATCGGCACGGTAATACGAGCCGGCCAATGGTCGTCGGCCTCCAAATAAATACTCGTAATTCCGATCAGAGGCCCTCCGCTCGAGGGCGACGGCGCGTGCGTGCAACTCGAGCACAGGACAACGGCCAAAACACTCACCACAATCATCCGTATCATTCGTTCCTCCACATTCATCGACCACGCCAAAACCCGTCGCATCAGGACCCGTCCTGAGAGGGCTCCGAACGCGTACGCTCCACATAGGACATCACCGCAAGAACTACGATCGCTGGCAACACACCCGCCAAGGTCCGTTCAAGCGACGTTTGCATATGCCAACTCACATCATGCGGCGTACACAAATAAATCACAACCATGCCCGCCACATAGATCAATGGGCATACCAACAATAAACCAATCCGTCCGGCACGGCGCATAAACGTGCCTGGAACGCAGACCGCCATCACGCCGACTCCTAGAATCAACAAAGCCAATCGATCGATCATGCCGAAATACCCCAGCACGCCCCCTAGCACGAGAGACAATCGCTCCGCTAGCTGCCCACCGTCTAAACCCGAAATGACATCGTTCTCCAAGCCCATACGCATACAGATTGCCTGCCAGAGGACGAATGCCAGGAGCCCAGGAAAAACAATCCGCAGCATATCACCGATCCCGCGTCTCACCGGCGACCCCACATAAACCATCCACGCTCCACAACCACCCGCCACCGCAACGAGCCACAGAATACCCTCGTTCTTTAAGGACACCGCCATCGCCAACAGTAGTCCAGCGCCCACGAGGCTAGCGCGATCGTGACGACTCACACCGATCATCCCCCATCCAAGTCCCGTTACCGCCGTCACCACTAAAAGAGGGTCTGCATAGCCATCATAATGCCAGTCCGCCAGCCGCAATACCAATAGTGGACAAAACGCCAGGACCGCGGCAAGCGACGTACTGACTTTGTGACGGAAGCCGTAAAAACTAACGACAGGAAAAACGCCGAGCAGCAAGGACAACGGAAAGCCCAGTTGATGAACCCCCAGGTTTCCCACTCTCATAAACCATGCCAAGAAGGCTGGCAACTGCAAGGGGTAGTCCCAATGACTCTTCGCAAGCTGCGGCTCCGTAAAAACCGATACAGGAAATGACTCTGATCCCGCCAGCACCTTTGCGTGCAGCAACCAGATGGAATAGCCGTCCCATCCAAACCCTGCACCCCCACCTACGAGGATCACGCCAATACCAATTTGAACGATCAGCCAAACCCACAATACACTCGTGGCGATGCGCCCCCAGACGTCGGGGCAGCGACAAACAGGTTCTTGGCGATCCCGTCGCGCGCCCACCATCATCACCTCACACAATCCCGCGAGAACAACGGACGCGACCGCGGATTTCAGCGGCCAAGCCGTCAAGTCACCGCTAAACCAAGCCGCCGCGACAACCGGCATCGCGATCGACATCGCACCTGCAAGCGGGATGATGGCCCAGAAAAACTCCATCCTTTGATGACGACGGAACACCCATGCCGAAGGAAGTCCTAGAGCCAGCCAGCCCAACACCGCCACGATCACCATCATGGCGCGACCTCCGCAGATGCTGGCTCAGTGGGCGCCAACGCAACACGCTCAACCAAAACGAAAAACTCGCCACTCACTAGCACCTCACCGGACACGCCTCTGTGACGCGGCAAAATCGACAACGTCCCTGTTCCAGACACCGGTATTGCAGGCACCAAGGCCAGCCAAAAACGTTGTAAGCGCGCTTCGACCTGCAAGGGCAAATCGGCCTCCCACGGAATCGATACGGCCGGGAACCCATTCGTATAGGTCTGGGTCAAGTACTCCAGAATCACCACGTCGCCACCCAAGAGCTCTTTTTGCGAAAAGAAGGCATGCTCATCAGGCAAGGGTCGGGATGACGCTTCCAGTACGCGCTCCCCCAATCCCCATTGCCGCACAACGACGCATCCGATGACAGCAATGAAGACCAAGAATTCGCGTTTGGCGAAGCTCATGCGGATCTTTTTGGCGGGTTGACGCACATGCATAATCGGTTAACCGTTAGAGAGTGCTAGCTTAGAATCATTCGAGATAGCGGATTGTCGCGACGCCCGCCACAATGGAAACGTCAACACCGTCATGGATTCTGGGCTCGTGGTGCGTGTCCCACGAAATTTTCCATCCGGAGTCGTTACCTTCATCAAGCACCGCAATCCTCGAGGGAGCGTGAACGTCAAACTGCGTCAAGTCAGATCCGTGTTCCTTTAAAAACCCGATCGCAAACGCTTCCGCCTCCGTTCGCGTCAGTGTAGCAGCGCCCTCGGTCGAGACCACTTTCGAAAACACCCCCTCATCGATTGGCGCTTCGTCGGTGAGCGGCGGAGCCTCCTTTGGCTTCTTACTGCACCCAAGCCCTAACACGAAAATGATCGATACACCGGCAATCCATCTAGTCATTCCTTGCATCTTTCGCGCCTCCTCGTTTTTGACGGATTTTGTCACGAAACAAAATTATCACACCTGGACCGAAACTTGCAAACATCACTGCAAGGCCCGCAGCAAGACCCAAAGCAGTTCCGTAGGGCGCACAACACTCCTCCTTGTTTCGCACCCAAATATGACAGGGAACAGCAACCAATAACTCCGCCATACTCCCACGGAAAAGCCATTTGAGCACGGAGGCTCTAGCCTCATCAGCTTCCCGGTTTTGCGTCAGCTGGTAAAACACCCAGGCCCAAAACCCCCAAAGAAAGAAAAGCCCCAGTAGGAGGGCCGTGAAAACAGTCCAGTCTTCCCCGAAAAAGTCCTCCCAAACCTCGAAGGTCTCATCGCCCAGAAATGTAAACGAAACCGACAGGTACGTCGCATACAGTAGTATCGCGGCAAATAAAGCCGTTACGACGATAACAAGACCCAACCCTCGGCGCGGGCGCACTCGCTCTTGACGTCCAGAACCGTTTACGGGAACAAATAACAACACGGCCTGACACACCAATAGCGCAGCCCAAATCATCCAGGTCCCCGGCCATTCGTAGCCATCCAAAAGGGCGGCCCACAGATCATCAGACCCGACTCCCGGAAATTCTGGAGCCCCAAAAAAGACAGGAAAAACAAGTGCGAGCAACAGCGCTCCGTAACACATCAACACACAGACTTCCCAGAAACGAAACATGGCCTACTCCTTAAGCAACTCCTGTATGTCTTCCCACGACATAGTCTCCATGACGCCCTCGTCTGTCCCCAAGGTCGCATTGATCACGGCCTTTTTTCGGCGTTGCATCTCGAGGACTTTTTCTTCAACCGTTCCGCGCGTGATCAATTTCAAACTGTACACCGTCCGTTTCTGACCAATACGGTGGGCACGGTCTGTGGCCTGATCCTCCACCGCGGGGTTCCACCACGGATCAAAATGAATGACCATATCGGCTCCCGTCAAATTCAGTCCGGTCCCCCCGGCTTTCAAGCTAATTAAGAAAACGGGAACACTGCGGTCCGTATTGAATCGCTTAACCTCTTTCATGCGATCCTTTGTGGACCCATCCAGGTAACAGTAGGTCAGATTGCGAGACTCCAGCTCTTTTCTCAAGATGGTCAACATCGTAACAAACTGACTGAACACGAGAACACGATGCCCGCCGTCTAGGGCCTCGTCCATCAATTCAAAGAATGCTTCGAGTTTCCCAGACGGTCGATCGCTCTTCAAGTCCTTCATCTTCAACAAGTCCAAGTGACAGCAGGTCTGGCGCAAGCGGAGAAGCGTCTTCAAAATCTCCATACGCGACCTCCCAAACCCTTTTTCGGCCACCATGTTCTTAATCTTACGTCGAGAGGAAGCAAGCAGTTCTTTGTACACCACGCCCTGATCCTTGGTCAGTGTACACGACTGCACCTTTTCAATTTTAGCAGGCAAGTCTTTGGCGACATCCTTCTTCAATCGACGCATCAAGAACGGATGGATTTTTCGCCGAAGTTTCTGCTGCGCAATATCCCCGTCACCCGTATTGTTCTGGATAGGCAACTCGTAGTTCGTTCTAAACGAGGTGTGGGTCCCGAGATATCCAGCCATCAAGAAGTCCATGATCGACCACAAGTCCGCAACACCGTTCTCCACCGGCGTACCGGTCAACACAATCTTATGCGCTGCGCGAACTTGCTTCGCAGCTACCGCATTTCGGGTGGAACGGTTTTTGATATGCTGAGCCTCGTCAAGCACCATGCACGCGAAGTCATTCGCAAGGTACTCGTCGATATCTCGTCGCAGCAACGCATACGAGGTCACCACGAGGTCCGCATCCGGAATTTTTGACCAGAGGGCTTTACGCTTGGCGCCAGAAATCACCAAGACCTTCATGTCTGGCACAAACTTCTGCGCCTCTTCGTACCAATTCTCCACCAGACTGGTCGGACAAACCACGAGCGAGGGGTTTCCCCTGCATGTTTCTTGATGGCGCTCCATACTCAGCCAGCAGAGTGTCTGCAATGTTTTCCCTAAACCCATTTCGTCAGCGAGTATTCCGCCAAATCGATTGGCCTCGAGGAATCGAAGCCATTTTACGCCATCACGCTGGTAGGGCCGGAGTGTGTCTTCCAAGTGGGCAGGCAACACGACAGGCGCCAGCTCTTGGGCACGATTCACGGCTTTCGCCCGATCCCGCCATGCGACGCTCGCATCCACGTCCACACCGTCCAGAACGTCCAAGGATGACTTCACAAATGCGGAATAGAGGTTGTCCATCTTGAAGCGCCCGGCCTCCGACCCCTCCGAGCTATCACAATCATTGAAGACGTTGTACATGTCCGTGATCGCGCCGCTATCAATCAATACGGTCTTCCCGTTCCGCTCGATATACGAGTCGCCACGCGCAATTGCTCTCTGCACATCCTTCGAAGACAAACTGTCCCCGTGCGTCGCTTCAAACGCGAAGTCGACCTCGAACCAGTCATTTCCTCCGCCGTCGATCACGTTTACAATCGGAGTTGCGAACTCGATCTCGTCCATCATTGGCGCTACTCGGCCCTCCATCTCAATCCCCCAGCCCAATCGCCGGAGCGCCGGGACCGCACTGCCTAGGAAGTTTAAGACTTCTCGGATGCCAACAATTCCGCCCAGTTCGTCACCCACCGTCCCCGCGAACCCAAGCTTGCCTAACACCTCCAACGCAACCTTCTCACGCGGCTTATTTCGTATCAGGTAACGAAGGAAATCGTCTGGGTCCGGAATGGCAAATTGACCCTTCACATCTCCCTTGGCCGCAACCATCACGTGCGAGCCTCCACCATACTCCGCAGACAACGAGGCCGACAACGAGGCTGGGCTTCCCTTTACTCGTAAAATAAAGGTGGGGATCGCAGGTTCCATCGTAAACAAATCTTCACTCACGGCCGCATCCATCGGCATGTATTCCGAAATCATAGGAAGCTCAGCACGCAAAAAACGGGGGATCACATCGCGCGGGATCGCAATGGGCTCTTCGTAGATGGTTCGCAAAGGACCCGGCAAAATGCGCTCCAGAGGCCAGAAGTTGTGCGCGCCAAACGCCCACCCCTCTTTTCCGGTCGTCAAATAAGTTGGGAACTCGCCGGCGCTCATGTGAGGGATCTCTGTGTGGACCATCAAGATCAGTTCTCCGTTCTCACGATCCAAGTCCATGTGTAGTCGCGACGCCAAACGCGCGGCATTGATTGTCGCGGAGTCGTCACCTTCGACAAGCAGTTCTCCGCTGATGAGAAGCTTAAGCAAGTTGAGGAAATCGACAACGTTGACCGACATCCTCGCCGGAACGGGGCCTTCCGCAATGTCTTCTAGCACAAAAAGAGTGGAGTCGTCTTTTTTGCTAAAGGCCAGCGGGATCTCTCGCGACATCTCGTTCATGGGTGTTCGCACACCGTCGATCTCGCAGTAGCACGCCAGCGGAATCTCGCCTTTAGGGATACCTGACTGCCAGCCCTCGCAAAGCTCCAATCGTAAAATCGCCGCAACGCCTTTTTTGCCCGGCGCCACTCGCGTTAAGTATTCGGATTCATCAATCTCTGCCAGACGCTTGGCTCGACGCATTTCTTCTTGATATTTCTGTGCGCGCAGTGGGTCGGTAAACCGCTTGACTAGCGTAAGGCCCAAGGCAATGACATGTGCGCAGATAATCCCGCGCTCGACGCTATCTCTGCAGGGGCACTTGTTCTCAACGGTACCATCACTGAGCATCTCGAGTTTGGTTTTGAGTTCGCGGTTTGCCCACGACACCGTGCCCTGAATATACGGCGGCTCGAAATGAGCCTCTTGCACCATGCCCTTGTCGTACAAGGTCTGAGCATCGCGAAAAACGTTGGGGCCTGCCCAATCCAACAACATCTTCTGTGTTAGCGGTGATTTCATAAGGTCCGGAGGCCCGATTCACTCTCGCGTTTGATCCAAAACTCACTCGTTGGTAAAGAATTGAATGTATCGCGTTGAGGACGTGTTGAAAAGCAGAAACTGGTCAGCGGGAAAAGAGTCCCGATGTCCATTCCGCAAGCGTTACTTGGCGCAGGAGGCGCACCCCAACACTCTCGAAGTGACGCGTAAGCTCGTCAAACTCCCGCGTAAGAATTCCAGACAAGATCAGTCTAGACTGAGTGCCCTCCGCTAGCGCCGAGAGTAGTCGTTCATGATGCTCAATCAACACAGGCGCAAGCACATTGGCGACCACCACAGCATACGGCTCGACATGCAGGTCTGCCAAATCGCCTTCATAACACTCGATTTTCTCATTTACGCCGTTGATGCAGGCATTTTCACTGCTGATACTGACACATAA
>CAXMRT010000258.1:0-3096 GCA_964196025.1 uncultured Gemmatimonadales bacterium
CCGATCAAGGTTGCGCATTCAGGAGGTCTAGGCCATGGCACAGATCGTTTTAGGCTTTGCAGGAATTTACTTCGCACTTGGCATCTTTTTCGCCATCTACTTCGTTTTTTTTGGAGTAGCAAAAATTGACTCCGTAACCAAAGGGGCATCAATTGCTTTTAGGACGCTAATCATCCCTGGGAGTGTCGCCCTATGGCCACTACTCGCATACAAACTCTTCCGTCAAAGAGGTATCTAATGAGGCGTACACATCGCAAAACGCACCGGATTATGTGGCTCGTCTTAGGACCGCTTGTAACCCTCGGAATCTTTCTTGGAGTGATGAATCGAAATCAAATACCAGCCCAAGACTCGCCTTTAAAAATCGATGCGCCGAGCACCGAGCCTCCTTCACAGGAGGTAAAATAGAAATGAGTGAGAGCTACCGCACCGTACAATGGGACGGAAACAAGAGGATCTACGACGGCGTCATGATTGCTGGCGTTGTGCTTTTTGTCGTCGCATTTATTGCCATAACGAAGAAAACACACCCTTCTCCACAGGACATTGGACCTGCTCCAATTCTGTTAATGCGGGCAACGGCATGCTGCGCCTTTGTCATGCTTAATGTGATCCTGATGATCGGCCCATTGGCACGCCTAAGTCCCAAGTTCGCTCCGCTTCTCTACAATCGACGTCACCTTGGCGTTGCAATGTTCAGTGTAGCAGCAGTGCACGCCATCATCGCGACACTGTTCTACCATGGATTGGGGAACGCAAACCCGATCATTGGTATTTTCACGGACAACATGCGCTACGATTCGATTACGCACTTCCCTTTCCAAACGTTGGGATTCACGGCGTTTGTCATTTTATTCGTCATGGCCGCGACAAGTCACGATTTCTGGCTGAAGAACCTGGGACCGCCGTTCTGGAAAGCCATTCATATGCTTGTCTACGTTGCCTACGTATTGCTAGTCCTGCATGTGGTCCTTGGGGCTATTCAGAGTGAGAAAAGCCCGGTCTACCTAGTGTTGGTAACGGTGGGGGTTATTACCGTGGTCTCACTCCATCTCCTAGTGGGGTTCCGTGAAGCAAATGCAGATGCAAATGGCCAAAAACTCTCGGAATGGATAAAGGTTGCTAACGTCGAAGATATCAAACCCGCCCGTGGCTTGGTGGTGTGTCTCCAAGGCGAGGAACGCGTAGCTGTGTATCGTTATGACGGGAAGGTCTCGGCAGTATCGAATGTATGTGCCCACCAGAACGGCCCTCTTGGCGAGGGGAAAATAGTCGATGGCTGCCTTACCTGTCCTTGGCACGGTTACCAATACATTATTGAAAAAGGCCAATCACCTCCTCCGTTCACCGAGAAAGTACCCACGTTCCGCGTGAAAGTAGTCGCCGGTGAGATATTCCTTGACCCTTGTGCGCTTCCGCCAGGCACTCCGGTCGAACCTGCATTGATCGAGGTATAAGACCGATGGAAAATAATGATTCTTTCTTTGTTGGATACCTTCCCATTCCACAATCTCTGAAACGTAACGTAATTATCTTTGCGGGTAGCTGGCTGCTGGGGATGATCGGATTTGCCGCGATCTTGGCCTCGAATCAACAGGACCCAGGTTCCGGTGTGTCGAACACAAGCTCGACGCGACTCGTCGAGGGCTATCTGACTGTGGATCCTTACCCTTTACTTCATGTCTCTGACTCGGATTCCCCATCAGGAATGCGTTCGATCATACTTGTTTCAGCGTTCAAGTTTGGCGCGTCTGAGCGAGTAGCAGCGTTTGCCGGCCAAAACGTTGAGATCACCGGGCATTTCATAAGACGTGAGGGACGAGCTGCCTTCGAATTGGCCAAGGGGGAAGCGATACGCCCCTCGGATAATAAGCAAACTGCTCCAGGTACCATGTCCATGGGAGACGTATCGCTCATCGGTGAAATCACGGACTCCAAGTGCTTCCTGGGTAACATGAAGCCTGGATTCGGAAAAACTCATCGCGCCTGTGCAGTGCGTTGTATTTCAGGTGGCATACCACCAGTCTTCGTGACTCGAGATCAATCGGGTAAAGCAACCATTTTTCTGATGACCGATTCCAATGGGGCTCCAGTGAACGATTTAGTTCTGCCGTACGTGGCGGAGACTGTCGAGATCAAGGGGGCGCTCGAAGTCCGTGGAGACATGCCAGTAATCAAAATCGATGCAGATACTATTCTCCGAAAATAGATCTCTGAAATAGAAAAGAGAAGTCACTATGACTCTTACTGCTCTATCTTGTTGCTGTTTGACGATAATATAAAAACTAACCCAAGGCAATTGAGAACAGTATGATTATCATCTCTGCATTGACTAACAATCACGTCATTGGCAGCGGCGAGGGAATGCCGTGGGAGGTGCCCGAAGAGTATCAACATTTCCTCGCAGTGACACAAGGTCAGACCCTGATCTTGGGGCGCCGCTCCTTCGAGATATTCGGACCAACACTCACGAGCAGTCATTGTTATGTGATCACTCGCGGGAATGGCCCATTTACGAACGCGTCAGCCGTTTCAAGTCTGGACGAGGCGATGGAACGGGCGCGAGAACACGACACGAAGGTATTCGTCGCGGGCGGAGCATCGATCTACGCACTGGCGATCGATCTGGCCGACTCGATGCTGCTCAGTTACATCAAGGGCGACTTCGCAGGCGATGCGTATTTTCCGGCCTTTAATGAAGTGGACTGGAACATCGTGCGCCGCGAAGACCGTGGCGCATACGAACTCGTTGAATACACCCGGCCTCGGTGAGCCGTCACGGTTTGGCAGGGCATACCCCACTTGACCAGAGCAAGAATTATCCGCGCGAAAGAAATATGACGCCATGACAACCCAAGAAACCACTAGCGGTCAACATATCCGAGTCGCAACCTGGAGTGAATTGGAAGATCGCAAGCCAATGTACGCGCTCGTGGCAAACGTCGATTTGGTCGTTGTTCGATGCGACGATCAAGTTTCGGTCCTATACGGTCGTTGTCAGCATCGCGGCGCGTTGATGTCAGACGGGTACATCGACGGTGACAATTTGATTTGCGGTGTTCACTACTGGGATTACCAATGCGACACTGGTGTTAG
>CAXMRT010000259.1:0-5700 GCA_964196025.1 uncultured Gemmatimonadales bacterium
GCCAAGGTCGGATCGTTGGTGATAATCCCGTCAATACCGAGTTCGATCAACTCCACCATTCGCATCGGGTCATCGATCGTCCACGCATACACCTCAATGCCGACCTTATGCAGATCTCGAATCCGCTCCCGCGTTGCCATATAGTCTTTCAGGCCAATAAAATCCACATCCAGTTTACGAAGATCGCCGAGCTCCACGGAGGCAAAGTAACCCACTTCCATCTCAGGCGCCATTCGCTGAATATCTCGGATATCACCGATCTCCAAGGACATCAGGATCACCTCGTCCACCATCTTTGCGTCCTTGACCACCTCAATGGTTCGCTCGACGAGATTCGTTCCCGCCGAATACTTGAACTCGATCATCAACGGAACCCGGCCTCGCGTCCGCTCTAGAAAATTATCCAGTCTCGGCAGCATTTGGCCTTCAAACTCAGGCCCGCCAAGCCGCCCGACATCCACGGTCGCCAGCTCTTCCCAAACCGTTTGACCGATCACGCGTTCATCCCCAGCAGTCTTCATCAAGTCCTTGTCGTGCGACACCACAACCACCGAATCGGCGCTGAGTTGAACATCAATTTCAACAATGTCGGACTTCTTCGCCTCCAGCACTTTTTCAAGCGCTATAAGTGTATTTTCTGGCGCATACGCTGGCCCAGCGCGATGGGCGATCACCACTGGAATATTTTTGGGAAAGTCGCGCTTCAACAGGACTCCGCTAGCGAACACGCTGCAAACGACGAGTAACGCAAGACACCCGCCTACCGCAGCCATCAATCGGGCGAGCTTCTGGGTCTGACCCCTCTGCACTCTTTCCGCGGGTAGCCGGGTCATCGCCGTTCCCGGCTTTGCAATCTCGTAACACACAACAGCAATACAGACAGCCCAAGAAACGGATACAAAGAAAATGAATCCGTCTGCACACACGGAGCTCAGGAAAAACCCGCAAATGATGGCCACGATGTCGTGCACCGACCCAGACACGGTCCGTATTAAAAATCCAGTGAACTGGAATAACAACCAATCAGATAGGAGAGAGATCCCCGCCCAAGCCAGAATTCCAAAAAATGCCAAGCGAAAGAGTTCCCAAAATCGCTTACGAGACAGATCCCAACTCTCACGCAAAGCACCTTTATAGGACCGCGCGCCATCCAACCAGCACGGGTAGACAAACAAAAGTCGGACGCTCAACCACACAATCACGCCAACCCAGAACACGATCCACACCGATGAAACACCTATGGCCATCCACCATTCAGGAGGCTGGGTTCCGAGATAGTAATTGATATCGTATTCCCCCAAAAATACGAGATACGAGACTCCCGGACCCACCAACGCCGCCAACACGAGCGGTATATAAACAATAAAGAGACGCAAACTGATGTGGAATAATCCCGGCAAGCGATAGATGGTCGCCCTCAACGCCGGAAGCATGTTCGATATTTTCTGATGCGCCGTCGATCTCGCAATCCAGAACAAGCCTGCAACATAAAAGACCGCTCCTAGAAGGACCATGGTTCCTGACAACAACAGCCACGCAAACCCTCGGGGCGTCAGCAACCACATGTGGACAGTATAATTACCAACAATCACGTCTTGATAGCCCGCAAGGTCATACAAAAACCAGAGTGTAAGCGGTCCGATGACCAAGGTGTTGCACAGCCAGACAAAAGCCGCGTAAGCAGCCATTGGTTTCCACGACGCACGCATAAGCTGCCAGCCTCGACGCACACTCTCGACTGTATAAAAAGACATCATGAAAACTCTCGGATCCGACGACCTCGATCCTCTTGAAGGAATTCAGCATGCACAGGCAGCGCGTCCAACTTCGCGAAGCGCGGCGTGATCACTAACACAAACCCGACTACCGGCGTTTCTTCTTATCCCGGTCCCGATCCTTGTCATCCTTGCCTAGAACGGCCTTTGCCGTTCCTACAGCCGCAGATCCCGTCGCTTTCGCCCCGGCCACCGTTCCGCGAACCGCCGCTTTTCCGGCGGTTTTCACCGGAGACTTACAGCCGACAATACCGCCCAATCCCATCGCAATAACCAAAATCAAAACTTTATTCACAGCTAACTCCTCTATTCATCAAAATGGATGCCCATACATGGCGACCACACGTCCACCCTCTTCACCAACCGCAACATCAAGTCGACATACGGCTTTCGAAATCATGGCGCGAATACTAACTCCACCATCCCAGCGCAGGTCGTCATGCAACGCGTCGAGGGTGTACGTGGGTGCTACTTGACCCGCTTCGGCAAATACAACCCACTGCCACCAGCTCACGTCCGCAAAATCCAACCACCCCACGTTTTTTAATGGTTGCCACGTTGGCATGGTACGATACTCGGCGGTGTAATAGATCGCCGCCTTATCCTGATACCGGTGATCTTCATACGCCCGCATCCGATCGATACCTCCGAGCGTAGCGCCCTCAAAGTGAGGCGGACGCTCAGTTACGCGAACCGTCCCATCCACATTTTCTGTCTCCCACGTCGGGACGTAAGACGTCCAAAACCCCAACGCAATCAACCGTTGCAAAGAATTCTCCCCGTTCGGCAAGGAAAAGACCTTGTTCGCTTCGGCAGTCCAGGAGCTCCAGCCTCCCAACGCCACGTGGTCATCAAAATCTTTGGTATAGGACAGTTTCTTAAAACTCCCCTTTCCTGGATTGAACGGGAAATCATAGTTGTCGTGCTCCACTGCAAAGGTCGCGTTAATCGTTTCAAACGGGACCTCGACATCTCCCGCACTCTCAGTCTGTTCACGCCAAGAAGGGACGATAGACAGCTTCGTGCGTCCACTTTCTAGAGGATTCCAACTTTCACCACCGCTGCCACCCTTGACGAGCAGCCCTTGCTTATCAATCACATAGCGATTGACAATCGTGTCCGCACCATTTCCGATCGGGAGCAAATACTGGAAATCAATCTCGACCCGGTTGTCCCACTGACTCACCTCGATGAACTCTTCAGAGTCCGACCCATTGGCACCGGCCCGGACACTCCCAGGCTCAAACCCTTGCCCGATGTGCAGACGCTGATTTTGGTACTTCCCAAAGCTAAACATCGGCTCAATAACCAATCGCGGGATGCCAGGGGCCTGCCAGTCACTTAAAATCCCCATCACGTTGTACGCACCCTCAGTGCCCAACGTAATCGCGCCAAGCAACGACGCCTGCTCTTGCGGCCAACCGCTATATCCCATGCCAATGCCAAAGCCAACACCAAACGACTCAGAAGAAAATGCAAACGGCAACCAATCGAAATCTTCGAGGATCCGCTTCTCATCTGTATCCACTATAACACTCTGGGAAGACGCCATCGGAGCGCATGCCGCAAGCGCCAAGATCGCAGCCAGGAGGCCTAAACGTGTTGACGATTTCCACGTGCGCGTCCCCTGATAAATACCTGCTTCGGAGCGCCGCATCAGAACCGGTAATCAACTGACAGATTCGCCCACACCAAATCACTCTTGGATGTGTCTTCCGCAGGGTTTGTTGTCAAATAGACATTAAAGTGAGCGCCTATAGAACCCTTAGAGTAATGCATGCCTGTAATCACCTGGCCCAGAGTAGGCTCGTAGTCGGTGCTATGGCTATCCCCGTCCAAATTACCGTCCAACAGGACCGTGTGCGCAACAGCAGTACCACGTGCGATAGCGGTGAAGTAAAATCGGGTCTTGTCATACCCTGCCGGTTCAAGCGTTGGGTCTAGGGCAATTCCGCGTCCGGATAAATCCGGTGCATGCGTAAATCCGCCAGGGACATTCCAGCCGAAACGTCCTTGAAGACCACACTGAGCAGACGTAAAAAAATTGCCTAAGGCCACAGAACCTCCAGCAGAGAGGTCAGCGCTCAACCCATCCGCGTCACCTGTCCTAGCGAGTTTGCGCGCAACAAGGTAGTTCAGATTAAACAGCGGCTCGTTATCAATCTGATTATCCCAGCCCATCGGTTCGCTCCCCATATCAAGGTCGACGTGAACAAAAGTCTGCACTTCCTCTGCAAAGGACGCAGGTCCAACCATACCGATATAAATCTGAAAGGCGTTTAGCTTATCGTCATTTAAAACCGTCCAGGAACTGGAAAGCCCCAAGGTGCCTGCATACGGAACGTCATCCACGATCAACTCCGTCTCGGATAAATCCGACGGAGTCTGAATCACTTGACCAATACTCCATCCACGACGAACAAACACATCCCCATCAGACGAAAGCCCCGGCACATGTGACGTGATCCAGTCGCTAGCGCCCACCAAGTCGAGATCGTCCCAGGAAGATGCCGCAGGGTGATGCAATTGAAGACTCCAGCCAGCACTAAAAAAATCATCCGAATCGCCGACTAGATCGTTATCAAACTCGAAACGGAACAACTTTCGGTCATCCAGACCAGTCTCCGCTCCATCGCCAACCTGACTCACTCCCGTTACGATTAGTAGCCCGCCCAACAATCCGTATATAGTTGATTTCATCCGAGAATTTTACCTATCCACGACCCGAATCTCCAGACAAAACAGTCCGATATCGACAGAACCCCCAGCATGGATCTCTCTCGCGTCGATTTCCCTCAACTGTTACGATCCTCGATATGTCTGTACGCAGCCATCCATTCAAGTCAGTCCTCTTTTTGAGCCTAGTTGTCACTGCATCACTCTGCCTGCCCTCCCATGCACAGGAGGACGAAGATACGTTCCTCACGGAGGATGCAGCAAAAGATCTGCTCATCCGCCATATTCAAAAAGCAACGGTTCCTAAACTGAGCGGCGAGATCCACGTGGATGGCATCTTGGACGAAGGGTTCTGGACCAATGCTGTGAGAGTGGAGTTGGCCCTCGAAACGTACCCCGGATTCCTCACCAAAAGCCCAGTGAAGACAAGCGCCTTTTTTGCGCAATTAAATGACGACTTCATCGTCGCGTTCGAAGCCCACGACCCACATCCAAAAAACATTCGTGCTCCACTCCGCGATCGAGATGGCATCATTCTAGACGACTATGTGGGCATATCCCTCGATCCGAGCGGAAAAGGAACAACCACGTATGAGTACTACGTCAGCGCTGCTGGCATTCAAGCTGACTGGCTACGCAATCGAGTCGCTGACACCCGCTCCCGGGACTGGGATGCCGATTGGGAGTCAGCCGCCGCTATAACAAACACGGGATACGTGGTAGAAATGCGAATTCCCTTATCCGAGATGATTCTGCCTGTGGGGATAGATGACCTAAAACGAATCCTCACACTCAAGCGACACTATCCACGGGATGTACGCCACCAAATCGCTGCCTTCTCCATCATCAAACCACGATCGGGAACGACTGAAACACAACGACAACTGACCGTTCGGCCGTCCTTGACGTGGGAAGACGAACTGACCCGTGACGCGGCCACGAAAGACGACTGGGACGCGGAAGACGATACTCACCTAAGTCTCGACCTAGCCTACAAACTCAGCCCATCCTTCGACCTCTTGGCCACCTTCAATCCAAATTATTTGCAGGTTGAAGCCGACCTAACCGACACCAGCATCAACGACCCCTTCTCGAGGCTGGTTCCCGAGAAACGCCCCTTCTTTCTAAGTGGCCTCGATACCTACGGCACCTTCTACAATCTCGTCTACACCAGAAACATCGAAGACCCCCGTTATGGAGTCAAAGCCGGTGGGTCCGTCGCGGACCTCACCACAGGAAATTTCTATGT
>CAXMRT010000260.1:0-4622 GCA_964196025.1 uncultured Gemmatimonadales bacterium
ATGGGAGCCACCGTGGGCTGTGCCGAGTGTCATGACCATAAATACGACCCCTATACCACCAAAGATTTTTACAGTATGGCCGCTTTCTTTTCGGATTTGAAGGAAGTTGGGAAATACGGAGCACGCAAGCGCCCGCCAGAAATTTCGGTATTTTCTGCTGACGACCTCGAGACGACTGAACGTGCGAAGGAGTCCATCACGCTATTGGAAGCGCGCTTAGATGCGTCCCACCCGGAGACAAAAAAGGCGTACGATGTGTGGCTAGGCGCCTTGCGTAAAACGGTGGTTGCGGGGTCTGCACCCAAGGCGGTTGAATCGAAGGATGTTGTGTGGATTGACGATGAGCCCTTGCGCAAGGCAAAGAAGGAAGGCGAGTGGGTTTTTGTTTCGCGCGGTCAGACGGATGCACAGGTCTTTAGTGGGAAGACGGCTCGGCGCCAACTTGCAAAAGAACTCACTCAGCACTTTTTCACAGTAAAAGAGGCTGGGGATGTGTTTTCGGGTGATCTCTTTTATTTCATGGTCTGGTTGGATCCCGCGAATCCTCCGAAAAGTGTCATGCTGCAGGTTAACGATGGGCAATGGGAGCATCGAGCGTACTGGGGCGACTCGTCGATTTCTTATGGCCGCGGCAAGGGCGATAGTCCGGCGTATAAAAAGATGGGGCCTTTACCGAAGACCGGTGAGTGGGTGCGGCTGGAGGTTCGAGCTGATGAGCTTGGACTCAAACAAGGACAGTCTGTTAAGGGCCTGGCCTTTACTCAGTTTGGTGGTCTCGTTTTCTGGGATCAAGCTGGCGTACACACAAGAGGGCTTGAGTCAGGAGAAGATGAAGTCCAGTCCCTGGCGAAGAAAGCGTCGTTGACTGAGGCTGAGTCGCGAAAGTTGATGAGCGTGTTTCTCGCGAAAGCAGAGGAGCTTGCCCCGATGCGGGATGAGTTGAAGAGTGCGAATGCCGAGGTAGAGAGACTAAAGAAGGCCGCCGTCACCGTTCCGGTCAGCGAGGCTGTCGAGCCGCGGATGATGCGGGTGCTGACTCGTGGCGACTGGATGGATGAGACGGGGGAAGTTGTGCAGCCTGCAATCCCTGAATTTCTGGGTGTGCTGGACACGGGGACAAATCGAGCGACGCGTTTGGATCTTGCGAATTGGTTTGTGTCTGAAGGGAATCCACTAACAGCGCGCGTATTTATGAATAACGTTTGGGGAATGTTCTTTGGTAGTGGAATCTCAAGGGTGCAGGAAGATCTTGGCGGTCAAGGTGAGTGGCCGAGTCATCTTGCCCTGTTGAATTGGCTGGCCTACGACTTCCAGTCACACGGCTGGGATGTGAAGCGGGCAGTAAAGGGCATGGTGATGTCGCACACCTATCAGCAAGCCTCCGTGCCGAGCGATACGATGTTGACGCGAGATCCTCAGAACCGTCTTTTACAGCATCAGACGCCGTTCTTGTTACAGGCTGAACTGGTTCGTGACAACGCATTGAGCGTCAGTGGGCTATTGGTACACAAAAACGGGGGCGTTAGTACGCGACCGTACCAACCTAAAGGGTATTACCGAGAGTTGAATTTTCCGAAGCGGAAGTATGTGGAGGACACGGGTAAGAATCAGTATCGTCGCGGCGTGTATACGTGGTGGCAGCGGACGTTCTTGCACCCCAGCCTGAAGGCCTTCGATGCGCCGGCTAGGGAAGCGTGCACCTCGAACCGTTCACGATCTAACACCCCCTTGCAGGCCTTGGCGTTGATGAATGACCCGACCTATGTTGAAGCGGCACGCGTGTTTGCGGTACGCGTGATCAAAGAAGGCGGGGCTGATGTGGACGGGCGTTTGAAGTGGGCATACAAGCAGGCTTTGTCGCACCCGGCCGATGCGAAGACGTTGGCGGTGTTAAAAAATGTGTATGAGTCGCATCATGCTCAGTACATGGCTAACACCGAGGCTGCGGCAGGTATATTCGACCTCGGACAATCTGACGCCGGCCGAGACTTGGATGCCGTCGAGGTGGCCGCATGGACGTCGGTCACGCGTGTGCTGTTTAACTTACATGAATTTATTACACGACCTTAAGGGGTGATGGATGACGGATGCTGAACGACTGATGGCTGGGATGAATCGGCGTGCTTTCTTAAATCGATCTGCTCATGGAGTGGGAGCGGCTGCGCTTGGGATGATGTTGGGCGAAACGTCTTTTGGTGCTGGAGGACAAGTACCCAATCAAGGCGTGTTGAGTACGGGGCATCATCGTCCTCGTGCGAAAACGGTCATTCACCTGTGCATGGCTGGTGGCGCTTCCCATTTAGAGACGTTTGACTATAAGCCGTACTTGAAAGCGCATCACAACGAGCCGATGCCGCCGGAGTTTACGAAGGGCAAGCCGATTGCGCAGCTGCAGGGCAAGGCTCTGAAAATGTTTGGTCCGCAGCATGAGTTTCGGCCACGTGGAAAGTCGGGTCAGATGATTTCGGATGTGTTGCCGCATATTGGTGGCATAGCGGATGAGATCGCGATTGTGAGGTCGGTGCATACCGATCAGATTAATCATGACCCTGCGCACACACTGTTTAACACAGGCGCTTCATTGCCAGGGCGGCCCAGTATGGGATCGTGGGTGAATTATGCGCTTGGGTCTGAGTGTAAAGATCTGCCGGGTTATGTCGTGATGACGTCGGTTGGAGGAGGGCAGTCACAGCCGATTGCGTCTCGGCAGTGGGGTGCGGGATTTTTGCCATCCCGTCATCAGGGCGTTGCCTTTAATGGATCGGGAGATGCGGTGCACTATGTCTCGTCGCCGAAAGGCGTTGATCACGGCCGTCAGACGGATGTGTATAAAGCTGTGAACGAGCTGAATCGCGGCGCGTATGGACGCTTGAATGACCCTGAAATAGTGACGCGCATCGCGCAGTATGAGATGGCGGCGAAGATGCAGCTGAGCGTTCCGGAGTTAATGGATGCGTCGACGGAACCGAAGTCGGTTCTCGATTTGTATGGCGCGACTCCTGGCGATGGATCGTTTGCGTCGAACTGCTTGATGGCCCGTCGATTGGCCGAGCGTGGCGTGCGGTTTATCCAGCTCTATCATCGCGGATGGGATCATCATGGTGGTGTAAAAAAGGGCACTGAGTCGGTTGCGAAACATATTGATCAAGCCTGTGCGGCTCTGGTGACTGACTTGAAGCAGCGCGGCATGTTGGATGACGTGTTGATTATGTGGGGCAGTGAGTTTGGCCGCACTCCGATGTCACAGGGTGGCAACGGGCGGGACCATCACATCCAAGGATACTCGATGTGGTTCGCGGGTGGCGGCGTTAAGGGTGGTGTCAGTTATGGCGCGACCGATGAGTTGGGGTATAACGCGGTGGAGGACCCGGTTCATGTGCGAGATGTGCATGCGACGATGTTGGATTTGTTGGGATTGAATCATTATCGATTGAGTTACAAATTTCAGGGCTTAGATGCGCGCTTGACTGGTGTTGAACCGGCTGAAGCTGTTCGAGGAATTTACGTTTAGTTTTATTCAAGCGGTGAACGCTTGGTGGGAGAAGTATGAGGCCGTGGGTTTGTTTGTTTGGGATGTTGACGTTGGCAAACCTCACTTTTGCAGGGGAGTATGATTTTCGACATGCGGATCCGGCGGACTGGACGGTCAAGAAGGGGAGCGTGAAGGAGCTCGTCGGTGGTTTGTCTGCGATGTCGATGGGAGAGCGCGATCGCCCACATACGACGCTTCTTCTTCAGTCACCCGCATTCACGCTTCTTGCGGGCAAACCCCTATCCTTCGCTTTGTATGGCGGAAGCTCTGCTATCCTCCCGAAGACCCTTTCTGATATTCCCGAGAAGAGTCATGCCAAGGGCGCCATGGGTGTCGGCCTGCGCCGGGTAAGAGACGGGGCGTATGTGTTGACCAACTCTCGGAAGGGGAATCGCGGCGCCTGGGCGCGGGCTGAGTTTTCGACCACGGCGCTTGCCGCATTGATCAAGGTGAATAAGGATGAGGTCTACACGGTTGATTTTTTTGATTACAAGCACGGTGGTTGGGGGCATATCGCTTTAGACCATGTGTCGATTCCTGGAAAAGAAGTGGATCCTGTTGCGCCGCCGCCAAGTGGATTTGGTGCGATCCAACGCACTTTTTACATCGGCATTGTTCATGGAAAGATGACGTACAGTGTAGAGGACTTTTCTGTCAAGCCAGGCGAGCGTGTGAAGCTGGTTTTGGTGAACAATGATGAGATGGCTCATAACGTGGTGGTTTGCACGCCGGGGGCCTCGCATGCCACGGATGTAGGGAATCTTGCCTTGAAGTTGGGGGCGAAGGGTGAGGCGATGCAATGGTTGCCTAAGACCCCGCTGATTTTGCATGCGACGAGTTTGATTCAGCCGGGAAAGAAAGGGGTGATGTATTTCAAGGCGCCGCAGAAAGAAGGCGCCTATCCCTATGTGTGTAGTTTTCCCGGTCACTTCTTGACGATGCGTGGAGTCATGACCGTCTCGAAAAAGGAACCGCTTGCGAAAGTCGCGCCGCCGAAGAAGAGGGTTCCTAAAATGCCGATTGTGGTAAACGCTCGGCCGGTCGTTCAGCGGGTTGACTTTCGAGACAATCGGTACCGCAAGAGTGTTGG
>CAXMRT010000261.1:0-10633 GCA_964196025.1 uncultured Gemmatimonadales bacterium
AAGACTGCGGAGCACATGGCCAATTGCTGGAACACCATTCCGCATGTGACGCAGTTTGATAAAGCGGACATCACGGCTTTGGAAGCATATCGTCAGGAGAACAAGGCGAGTGTTGAAGCGGCTGGTGGGCGACTGACGACCACGGCGATGTTGGTCAAGGTGCTGGCGAGTGCTCTGGTTGAGTTTCCGAATTTTAATGCCAGTGTCGATGGCGCGAATGATGAGATCGTCCTGAAGAGTTTTGTGAACATCGGTATTGCGGTGGATACCGAGCGCGGGTTGCTGGTTCCCGTTATCAAAGATGTAGACAAAAAGTCGGTTGTGGAAATTTCCAAAGAGATCACAGAGCTTGCAGGGAAAGCACGCGACAAGAAGATTAAGCTCGAGGATCTACAGGGTGGTACGTTTACGGTGACTAACTTGGGTGGGATTTCTGGAACGGCGTTTACGCCGATCGTGAATTGGCCTGAAGTTGCCATTATGGGCGTGGCGAGAAGTGCGCAGGAACCTGTTTGGGACAAGGCGAGTGAGACCTTTGTTCCTCGTTTCATGATGCCTCTGTGCCTCTCGTATGATCATCGGATTATTGATGGAGCGGCAGCGGCTCGATTTGTGAAGTTTGTGGCGGATGCCTTGCAGCACCCCATTCCACTTGGACTGGAGGCTTAACATGGCTGAGCCTATACATTTGGTGGTAATTGGTGCGGGACCGGCGGGATATGCAGCAGCTTTTCGTGCGGCGGATAAAGGAATGCAGGTGACTCTGATTGATCGTGAGATGAATCCGGGTGGTGTGTGTTTGTATCGCGGATGTATTCCGTCGAAAGCGCTGTTGCATGTTGCGAAAGTGATTGAGGAGAGTCGCGAAGCCAGTGCGTGGGGCGTGACGTTTGGCGAACCGAAGATCGATATTGACCAGTTACGGGCCTACAAGGACAAGGTTGTGCAAAAGCTGACTTCCGGTACTGGCGCATTAGCCAAGGGTCGCAAGGTTCGCTATTTGCAAGGGTCAGCGACCTTTGTCGATTCCACAACGTTGGAAGTGGAGCTGACGGCTGGAGGGACTGAGACAGTGGTTGCGGATAAAATCATTGTTGCAACCGGTTCACGTCCGATACAAATTCCGATTTTTGATATTGGTTCCGATCGGGTCATGGACTCGACGGGCGCGCTAGACTTGCCGGACATTCCTGAACGCTTGCTTTGTGTGGGCGGCGGATACATTGGGTTGGAGTTGGCAACGGTTTATGCGGCCCTAGGAACAAAGGTGACGGTGGTTGAGATGTTGCCGAAGTTGATGGCTGGTGCAGATCCTGATTTGGCTCGTATTTTGATTAAGAAGCTCAAGAAAGTTCTGCATGAGATCAAACTTCAGACTGGTGTCGTGAAGCTGGAGGCGGATGGGGATACCATTGTTGCGACGTTTAGGGATAAGGCTGATGTAGAGACGCAGGATGTCTATGATCGTGTGCTCGTATCTATTGGTCGTCGTCCTAATAGTCAGGGATTTGGGCTTGAGAATACTGACGTCAAGATTACGGATCGAGGGTTTATAGAGACCACCAATCAGTGTCGCACCTCTGACCCTGCTATTTTTGCGGTGGGAGATGTGGCGGGTGATCCGATGTTGGCGCATAAGGGCTCGCACGAAGCGCATGTTGCGGTTGAGGTGATTGCAGGTGAGAAAGTGGAGTTTGCACCGCGTGCGATTCCGGCGGTTGTGTTTACGGATCCAGAAATTGCCTGGTGTGGTATTACAGAGGAAGAGGCGAAAGCTGAAGGCATCGCGCATCGCTCGGTGTCGTTCCCTTGGGCTGCATCGGGTCGTGCGACCGCGATTGACCGTAATGATGGGCTGACGAAGCTGATTGTTGAAGACGGCACAAATCGCGTGATCGGTGTCGGCATTGTCGGCGCAGGCGCCGGTGAACTGATCGGCGAAGGTGCCTTGGCGGTGGAGATGGGAGCGTCAGTCGAAGATCTGGCGTTGACGATCCATGCGCATCCTACGATGACAGAGACGGTGATGGAAGCTGCTGAGTTGTTTCTCGGGCAGTGTGATCACTATTTTGTTCCGAAACGCTCCAAGAAGTAGCTTGCCGCGGTGCGGCGAACTACTTCTCAGAGCTGGAGAACTCAGGAATGATTCGACTCTTTGGGCATCCTCATAGTCGTTCGGCTTTTCTGATTTGATTTGGGTTGCGGGGGCGCGAGCCCGTTGGGTCACACGCACTACACAAGCATCGATGATGAAGTGGATGGGGTATTCGCTGGGGTTGCGGTGGGTTGCGGGGGAGCGGGCTGTTGATTTTTGATTGTTGAATTTTGATTTTTGATTTTTGATTTTTGATGTGGTCCCGCCTTTGCGTGAAGCTATGGCGGACAAGCGGGGCGCTGCGGGGGATTTGGGTTGCGGGGGCGCGAGCCCGTTGGGTCACACGCACTACACAAGCATCTGTGATGAAGTGGATGGGAGATTTGCTGGGGCTGGGGTAGGGACGGGTGCCAGTGAACCGGAGACTCCGTTCACATCAACAATCATCGATCAACAATCATCAGTTCCCCAACTTCTCAGATCCCTGATTCTTCAGCTTCCCAACTCTATAGCCGCGTGGTGGCTACGGGTGTGCGGGGCGGAAGATTGCGAAGGCGCTTGTGTAGCCGTGGATGTAGGTGGTGCCTCCTAGCGGGGAGATTTCGCCTTTGCAGAAGAAGCCGCTGACTGGGATGCCTGTTTTTTCGAGGAAGGCATTTGAGTCGTGATCGCTTTCGCCATAGAGCTCTACGCCTCGTCCGTGGCAGCTGAAGAGAACGGCGCCTTCTGCGGGTGGACCCTCTTGTTGGGCGACGTATTGGCTGAGTATCGTATTGAGATCTTCAGCCGACGTGTATTGGTCGCGAAGATAAAATTGGATGAGTTGGCCGGGTTCTAGATAGGCGCTGACGGCGAGGCCACCGGATTCGGTATCGACACCGATAATGTTTCGGATGAGGAAATCTCCGTAACCAGGGTTTTCTGTGTAGACGTCTTTCTCTATACCAATAAATAGCGATTTTCTAAACAGCTCGTCATCGCGGCGGGAGAGGGTGCCTTGCAGGTCCTTGAGCAGATACATGGGTGGCTCTTCGTCGAGTTCGAGAATCATATTATCTTCGACCGTCGTGACGGTCATGATATCGCCGATGGGTTTGCAGCCCTGAGCCACAATACTATCAATTTCGATATTCCCGCTCATGGCTATGATGATGGTGCCTTGGTAGTAGACGGTGTTGTCTAGAAAGAGCACGTTTTCGCGCATGTTGCCGGCGCCACTTGCTAAGCCACCGAGCTTGACTCCGTCAGGGTAGGCGTAGTCGAGTCCGGTGAGGGTTCTCTGTGGTTGGCTGGAGTATGGGTCGGCGAGTATAATGAACTGCGGGTTGGTTGTTGGATCGACTCCTATGAGGTCGTGCCAGGCAGAGGGCCCCTCGTCATCGCCTGGGAGCCGATGGCTTTCGACGTACGCAGGCGTGAGTCGCACGCCGGGCAGCGAGGCGGCAGTAATGCTAATGGCCTGCTCATTCTCCACTTCGTGACCGTTGCCAATGACGCCGGTGGCACTGCAGCCTAGAATATGTGCGTTTGGGAAGTGTTCGCGGAGACGGATTGGGACCAGTTCCATCTGCTCACTGTAGTGGGGTGTCGCATAGACCAGTAATAAATCCACCTTGTCGGGTGGTATGTGAACGGATACGTGTTGGGCAGCCTTATCGAGGCTGTCTTCGATATACGTTTCGGTAGCTATGCATGAGGTCCACTTCATTATGTCGTGAGTATAAACTATTCGCTTAGCAGGGGTCAATTATTGCTGATGAGGATCCTCGCGTGAAATTTTAGTGGTCTGTTGACTAAGGGGTGCGGGACATGACTTCCACCTTGTCAGCTCGATGGGCATGTGCGAGTATCGTTGGCTTGTGATGACATAAGGACGCGGCAGATGGACGCTCTAAAAGTAGACAATTTGGTAAAGATCTATGACGATGTACGCGTTGTGGACGGGATCTCATTTACGGTTCATCCGGGTGAGATATATGGATTGCTTGGGCCAAATGGGGCTGGGAAAACAACCTCCCTTGAAATGATTGAGGGGCTGCGTACGCCTAGCGAAGGCGTGATCACTGTGTGCGGTCTAGATGGGATCACGCAGAGAAAAGAGATTAATGCGCGGATAGGCGTTCAATTGCAAGCGACCTTACTTGAGGAGCGTTTGACGGTTTCTGAGAGCATTGACTTGTATGCGTCGTATTATAAGAAGGATGTGTCGGTCGATGCCATTCTTGCTGACGTACAATTGGAAGAGAAGCGGGATGCCCAACAGAAGAAGCTTTCTGGCGGACAAAAACAGCGCTTGGCCTTGGCTCTGGCGCTTGTGAATGATCCGGACGTGTTGTTTCTGGATGAGCCGACTACGGGGCTCGACCCACAGTCGCGTCATAATCTCTGGGATGTGGTGCTGGGGCTCAAAAAACGCGGTAAGACCATTATTCTGACGACGCACTATATGGATGAAGCGGAGCAGCTGTGTGATCGCATCGCGATTCTGGATCATGGCAAAATAATTGCTGAAGGGACGCCACCCGAGTTGGTGGGGTTGTTGGATGCGAGTCATGTCGTGTCGGTTCCTTGTCCTGAGGACAAAGAAGAAATGGTGAAAGCCCTGCCTGGCGTTGACCATATTGAGTTTCGCGGCGGGTCGGCCCACTTATACACTGGGGACGTGGTGGGGACGGTTGAAGTTTTGTTGGCGCATAAAGGGGTGTTGGATCTCGGCGAATTGCGAGTGCACCACGCGACTATCGAAGACGTATTTATTCATCTCACCGGAAGGCAGTTGCGCGAATGAAGTCGTTCTGGAAACAAGTGAAATTACAGCTGCTCGTTCATTTTCGTGAACCGGAAGTGATCTTGTGGGGATTTATATTCCCAGCACTGATGATTCTTGTTCTTGGGTTTGTGTTCTCCAAGAAGGCGGAGACGCAGAGCGTTGGGGTTACCGATGCATCCAAGGCGCACCCAGCTTACGAAGAGTTTATGGCGGGGCTTACCACTGTTGAAATGATGAAAGTGGTTGAGGGGTCTTTGGCAGAGCTCACGGTAGGGGCGACGGGCGGTGAGGTTGATATCATTGTGTCACTTGAGAGTGAAGATGACGGTCCTAGTTTGTTGATGTCGTATGTGGCTAGCGCGGATGATCCGAAGGTTGAAGTTCGTCGTCTGCGAATTGAGCAGATTGTAGCGCGTCTAGATCGTGCGCGGGTTGATGCGCGAGATGTGGACGAGTCAATGTTCTGGGGGGTTCAGCACCGCGTGCTGGAGTCGTCGGATGATACGCGTGTGAATGCGACCTATGTGGCACGGCTTATTCCAGGCGTTATGATGTATAACCTATTTATGGGATGTATTTTCGGAATTGGCATTGTGGTTGTTCGTGATAAGCAGCGTGGCAAGTTTAAGAAGTTGGCGACCACACCGCTGAGCAAGACGCAGTTCATACTCGTCACGTCTTTAGGGCGTATGCTGCTGATGGTGTTTCAGGTGTCGGCTATGGTTTTGGTGGGGTATCTGTTTTTTAAGGTATCGGTGGTCGGAACCTGGATTGAATTGGTGTTCGCCGTGACTTTGTCGGTTTGGATGTTTTTGATTTTCGGGTTTGCGATTGCTGCTGTGTCGAAATCGATTGAGAAGGCTGTCGCATTGGCCAATGTATTTTTTGTCTTTTCCACGATTCTGTCAGGCGCATTTTTCTCCACTGCGCAGATGCCCGAATTCGTCCAGACTTTGGCGTATCTGCTGCCGCCGACGTCTGCGATTGAGTTGGTGCGTGGGGTGTATACCTACGGAGACTCAATCTTTGCGCATCCGCTACCGTTAGGGGTCTTGGTCGGCTGGTTTGTGTTGTCGCTGTATCTGGCGACGTCGCGGTTTAAGTGGCATGAAGACTAGGCTGCTCGGCTCGTTCCTCGCTCGCAGCCGAACTGGGGAGCCACGCCAAGGCGTGGTAAACTGGGGAACTGAAGAACTGAAGAACTGAGGATGTGGACGTGGCGTCGCACGGCGGGTTTGGGAGAGCTGGGAATCTGGGGATGTGCGGGTGGACCTGATGGCTACCTAGATCAAAGAAGGTGTCGCCGTGGGTAGAGGGGGGTGTGCCGGGCGAGCCGTGTAGGCATTTTTGGATCAACAACCCGACTCAAGGCAACGAGATACTCAGCACGACGCATGACCCTCCCCGCCCTGTGGGCACCCCGCCCGAGCGGGGACCTTTTTTGCTGGGGCCTGGGCCTGAAGGATGTGGCCGTGGCGTGGTAAACGCGGCGGTTTTGGTTAGGCGGGGGTCCAGAAGACTTGTCTTAGGGCGTTTAGTGCGTGGGACAGGCCGCTTAGTAATCGTTTGATGTATACCCAGAACGTGATCTGTTCGGGTGTGGTGTGATAGGCGCGCGCAAGGAGTTCTTGCGGCGGGAAGAGTAAGCCCGCGATGTAGCGACGTTTGTTGGTGACAGTCTGCATCATATCAAAATAAGCCAGATTACAGAGTTCTGGGTAACGCGAGTCTTCGAGTGCGTAGCGTGCGTACAATTTTCCAAAAAGACCGGGACCCTCCTTGCTGAGTGTTTCGAGGGCTTTGTCCGGGATTGCGGCGAGGCCTTTCTGTTGGACGTATAGCAGGCTGTAGTACACCGGAAGGGACAGGTTGAATTCTTCGCAGGCGGTGGTAAGGATGGTCCAGTCGATAGCGTCTTCCGTTGTTTCGATGACCTCGGCGATGTCACGCATTAGGATGAGTCGATTGAAAGAGTGTCGAAGTGCATGTTCCGCTAGATGTATGATGAGATGCTCGGTACTCATGTGCAATGTTCCGTCAGCGTTCTTCACGGCATTGTCCCAAATAGCAGAGATCTCAAGGTTGACGGTGATGTACTTAGGTGTGACAGAGTTAATGAGGTGCCAATGGACATGGAGTGGCGGACCTCCGTCTTTGCGGCGGTACATGAGGCTGTTTAAGGCGGTAGAATCCTCTTCATCTACAGGTCGGTCGGCATTGTCCCCGACTCGTCGATACTCAGTCTGGGTGAGTCGTTCCTCGAGTTCAACTAGATCGGCCTTGTGTACCAATATGTCGATATCTGAAAAGCGACGGAGCGCATGACTTGGGTAGACGTGTTGCACGAGGTACGCGCCCTTTAGAACGATGAGGTCCAGTCCGTCGAGGGCGGAGATGACTTCATCGAGAGTGCTGAGAAATAGTGTGTTGCGTCCGAGGGTCATCATGTATTCCTGCCGCAGAGCGGAGCGAACGAATTCAGGGACCAGGCCTTTTCCGAAAGTATCTTGTTGGTTGTGAAAGATGATTTCGCTCAACCCTTCACGTTTGGCTGACGCGATGAAGTCCTCCCAACTGAGGTCCTGCGAGATTGCTTCCTTTAGCAGGTCTGGCAGGCTTGGGGTCGGTAGCGAGCAAGCAAGAAGAACATCCGTTATAGCAATGGTGGGGGGCATTGGGGCTCCGGTTGAGGAAATCGGGTATCTGACTTATGGTAGACGATCCATGGCCTGGAGTTCAAGTCGCGAAATCACTGCTCATGGCCTAGATTGTGTGAAGCTGCGGATGGTTGTTTCGCACCCACTAGAGATGATGGGGCTAAGGGGCGTGATGGCGGTGGGTGCTGCAGACGTTTTCAGATCTAATTTCTCAATAAACCGCTGTTTATCGCGGTTGACAGGGTATTTTTTGAGTGTTAGTTTCGCTGCTTACCTGTGAACTAAGTGGGGTGTGATGGAAGGCGCTGACCCAGATTCTATTGACGTGGCCAAAATGGGCACAAACGCGTTCATTCGCGTAAGCGGGCGGGGTTCTTTTAAGAACAGTCCGGCGCTGAAGCGTTTCTGTTTGGATTCATACGAGCGTGGCAGTCGTCGATTCGTGATCGATATGGCGGGATGTCTCGGCATGGATAGTACCTTCATGGGTGTCGTATCGGGTTTGGCTTGTCGATTTAATGAGGGCGAACAGAAGTCGATACTGATGGTAAATCTGAACGCTGAGAATCATGAACTTCTGGAAACGCTGGGGGTCTCCTTGATCATCGACACTTTTGAGGAAGCGGCGTCGCAGGAAATCCTTCAACAATTTTGTCCTCAAACCGACGATCTTGCTGGACTCGAATGTGGTGACGGGACGGATCGTCTGACGATTGAGACGATGTTGTCGGCCCATCGAGAATTGTGTGATGTGTCTGATGCGAATACGGCAAAGTTCGAGAATGTGATTGAGTATCTTGAACAGAAAATCGCCGACTTAGATGGCGCGGACACCGAGTCCTGATGATTAGTCTGGCCGATTGGGGACTCCTGGGGGCCGTTTGTTTTCTCATTTTCTGTTGTGTGATGTTGTTGATCCGCTACGACTATCATCGCCGTCTGCATCGTGACTTGGCTCATGAGAAAGAAGTCGTCCTCAGTTTCGTGCATGATATCGGTGAGGTTTTTGCGGGCGAAGAGAATCTTGAGTTAGCGGGATTGCTCAAACGTGTTCTTTTTTACGCGCTGCGCACGTCGCGCGGAGGTGCGGGGGCCATTTATTTGGTTGAACCGGGCGGTCAGTCCTTGCGGGCGGTTGTCACCTCTGGAACATTCGTCCCCCTGACAGACGCGATCGAGGCAGACGAGCTTCAGCGTAGTAGTCGCTTTGATTACGTCGAAGACATGGTGCGCCGTCGTATCATCAAATTACGTGAGGGTATTATCGGAGAGGTCGCAGCGACTGACATGGCGGCTCTGATTCAGGATGCGGAACTGGATCCGCGAATCCCTCGACATGCAGGAGATTTCCTACGGGTCGAATCGGTGTTGGCTGTTCCTATGCGATTTCATCATGAGGTTTTGGGGGTTGTTGTGGTCATGAACCGAGTGGACGGGCTAGGTTTTACCCCCTCCGATCAGAACTTGCTTCAGGCTGTTGCCGATCAATCTTCCGTCTCGATTCACTTTGCTCAACAGAGCGAGTCTTTGGAAGAGAAGCGGCGTTTAGATCAGGACCTCGGTTTTGCGCGGGGGATCCAGGCCGCGTTGCACCCGTCAGAACTGCCGAGTTACTCGGGGCTTCAGCTGGGTGCGTTTAGTTCGCCGGCCAAGGAAATTGGCGGTGACTACTATGATATTGTACAGGTGGACGACACGCATTTGGGTTTCGCGATTGCGGATGTCTCTGGAAAAGGCGTATCGGGTGCGTTGATGATGGCCGCGTGTCGGACCGTGTTGCGACTGAAGGCGACAGGTCGACTGGATTGTGCAGGCGTCTTAAAGGAGTTGAACGCGTTTATTTCCCGCGACCTAAACGAAGATATGTTTATCAGTATGCTTTATATGATCCTGAATACGGAAACGCATGCCTTGACGATTGCGCGTGCGGGGCATCTACAACCTCTTGTATATCCGGCGGACGGGAGTGGCATGCGGCGGATTGATTCCAAAGGCATTGCACTAGGAATGGCTACCCCCGCGGTGTTTGATTCCGTGTTGGAGGAAAAGACGGTGATTCTGGATTCTGGCGACTTGGTCGTGATTTATACGGATGGCGTTACGGATGTTCGTTCGGATGAGGGTGAAGAGTGGGGGGACCAGCACCTACAGTCGACATTGGCTGAGCTCAATATCGATTCCACGAGTGCAGACGAGGTCGCGGCGATCATCCAAGAGACGCTTATTCAATATGGCGGGCAAACGCCCCAGTATGATGACATGACGCTGGTCGCGCTCCGAGTGGATGCGGATGCCGTGTCTGATCCCAAATCAGATCCGAAATCAGAATAAGATTTGGCTGGAAATTGAGGGCCCGAAAGGCTACAAAGTCTGCCCTGTTCGCGCGGTCCCTGGAGTGTTGGTCGAACCGGGACACGGTCTGGTTTGGACCCCGTGTAAATTTATAAGACTTTAATGTAGAGGGTGTTATGTCAATTGAAGAGGTTGATCCTGTTGAGAATTCGGAGATTGAGACTATCGAGGTAGATGTCTCCGACGTGGATGTTTCCGCCGACGTTGTTGAAGATGAGGACGTTGTCAGCGAGGACTCTGTGGTTGATGTGACGGACCAGCTGATGCGTTTGCGTGCCGACTTCGACAACTTCCGGCGTCGGACGGTTCGTGAGCGGAGTGAAGTGGCGCAGCGAGCCAATGAGACTATTCTCACTGAGATGTTGAGCGTCATTGATCATATGGAGCTAGCAATTGGGGCTGGGGCGGAACATGACGCGCCAAAGGCGTTGACTGAGGGTTTCCAGATGGTGTGTACCCAGATGGTGTCTGCCTTGGAGAAGTTTGGTTTGTCTCGGGTAAATGTGAGCGATACTGATTTCGACCCGAATATTCATGAAGCCATCTCTCAGCTGCCGTCTGAGGATGTGGCGGAGAACGGCATTATTGAGTGTACGCGCTCGGGTTACATGTTGGGTGATAAACTGCTCCGGGCTGCTCAGGTTGTTATTTCGAGCGGATCGTCGAGTTAGGGGGATATTATGGCAAGCAAGACGGATTATTATGAGATTTTAGAAGTGGATCGTTCCGCTGCCGCGGATCAGATCAAGAAGGCTTATC
>CAXMRT010000262.1:0-17554 GCA_964196025.1 uncultured Gemmatimonadales bacterium
GCTCATGCAGGGTGGGCGCCTTTCCTTCGGCTAAGACGCACTACACAAGAGTTTGTTGGATAGTGGATGTTGAGCTTTTCGACGGTGGGCTCATGCAGCGTGGGCGCCTTTCCTTCGGCTAAGACGCACTACACAAGAGTCCATATGGATCTCTCGTGTCCTCGGCGTCCACAATGCGCTTCTGCGCGATTGTCTGTCGAGTCTTAGGTTGGATCTGACCCGCGAGCCATGACGACCTTTCCGGTTCGGATGATTTCGAGAATACCGTGTTTGTCGAGCATCTGGACCAGTGCGTCCAGTTTATCTGAATTCCCAGTGACTTCGATCACCAGGGATTCTTCGTTGAAATCGATCGTTTGAGCCTTGAAGTGCGTCACCAACTGAAGGATCTCGGTGCGAGATTTTGGGTCGGCCTTGACTTTGATCAGGGCGAGTTCCTTCTGCAAGACGTTCGTGCCTACGTGTTCCGTGCTATGCACGACGTCGACCAGTCGAGAGAGCTGCATGATGATGTGGCTTAAGACCTTTGGGTCTCCCGCCGCGCCGATGGTCATGCGGGAGAATTTCCCGTCGAGTGCTGGAGAAACGACGAGTGACTCAATGTTGTAAGCGCGACGTGCAAAGATCTGCGACACGCGCATGAGGACGCCCGGTTTGTTGGCGACGTAAACGCTGATAGTGTGTTGTGATGTGCCTTGCATAAGATTCTCCGAACTCAGGTGGATCCTGTTGGTTTTTCCAGTTTCCCAGTAGGGGCGCACGTGAGCATTCCTTCAAGCGGCTTGCCGGCGGGGATCATGGGGTAAACGTTCTCAGTCTTTTCGCATTCGGCATTAATGAGTGCGGGGCCGTCTGTGTACTCCATTGCTTTTTCAAGTACCTTTCGAACGTCTGCTTGGCGCTTGATGTTGAATCCCTTCGCGCCGTCGTAGCAGTCTGCGAATTTGGCGAAGTCGGGATTACCCTCAAGATCCACGCCGCTTTCGCGATTGTCGTAGAAAAGTTCCTGCCACTGGCGAACCATGCCGAGGTAGTGGTTGTTTAGAACCAGTACCTTGATTGGGAGCTTGTGGATACATGCCGTGGACATCTCTGCCATAGTCATCTGGAAACCTCCGTCACCAGAGATTGAGACGACGGTCTCGTCTGGGCGACCAAGTTGTGCGCCAATGGCGGCGGGGAATCCGTATCCCATCGTGCCAGCGCCACCGGAGCTGAGCCAGTTGTTTGGGTGGTCGGTTTTGTAGAACTGGGCGGCCCACATTTGGTGTTGACCGACGTCGGTTGCTACAATTGCGTTTCCGCCGGTAACATTGTACATCTCGTCGATCACATGCTGCATCTTGAGTCCACCCTGTTTTTTATAACTTAAGGGGAACTCTTTTTTGAGTTTAGCTATGTGTTTGAGCCATTCACCCGTATCGAGTGGTCGGACATGCTGAATCAACTCTTCTGTGACCATTCGGGCGTCGCCGACGCAGTGGATGTCGACCTGAATCATCTTGTTAATTTCAGAGCGATCGAGATCAACGTGGATGCGCACCGCGTCTTTGCAGAATAGGGGCGCCTGACCGATGATGCGGTCATCAAAGCGTGACCCAATATTGAGAAGCAAGTCGCATTCACAGAGCGCCTTATTGGCGTAAGCCGTACCGTGCATGCCGAGCATGCCAAGTGAGAGGTCGTCAGTTTCGGGAAACGCGCCCTTCCCAAGCAAGGTCGTGGTGACGGGTGCGTTGAGCTTCTTGGCTAGTTGGGTAATAGCCTCGCTTGCGCCAGAGATGAGGGCGCCATGTCCGACCAACAGGACAGGTCTCTTTGATTTTGCCAGTGCATCTGCAATTTCTTGAATGCGGTCGGCATCCAGAGCAGGTGCTTCATGATTATAGCCTGGCAGATCCAGATCAGGATTGAGCGGAGCTTTGCAGATGCCAGAGGTCATATCTTTCGGCAGGTCGATCAAGACGGGTCCAGGGCGTCCGCTGTTAGTGACGTGGAACGCTTCGCGGGCAATGCGAGGAATGTCATCCGAATTACGGACTAGATAGCTATGTTTCACGACTGGAAGACTGATACTGAAGACGTCGGCCTCCTGGAAGGCGTCAAGGCCGAGCATGGGGCTGATTGTTTGTCCGGTCAGTACGATCATCGGAACGGAGTCCATCTGGGCCGTTAGAATACCCGTAATCGTATTTGTGGCTCCCGGACCGCTGGTGACTAAGACCACGCCAGGCTTGCCTGTGGCGCGAGCATAGCCGTCGGCCATGTGTGTGGCGCCTTGTTCGTGGCGAACTAGGATCAGTTTGATCGACGAGTCGTATAATGCGTCAAAGATTGGGATGGCTGCGCCGCCAGAAAGCCCGAAGACGTACTCTACACCCTCGTTCTCCAAACATTTTACAAGGGCCTGAGCCCCAGTTATCTCTTTTTTAGCCATTTTGCTCAACCTTTTGTGGTAACGATTGCCAACTTTATGGATATATACCAAAAACAAGCGAACTTTAGACTATATGACGTCTGCGTGCAACGAAAAATACCAAAAAGAAGCAAAGATGTTGACGTTATGGCGCGTCGGGCTAGAAAAAAATACAAATCTAGGCAAAGATTAGTCGCTCGTGGTTTCTTTGGGGATCATTTTTAGATATTTTTCCTTAAGTGAGGCGGCCTCTTTTGATTTTCTCTCCATTATGGTCAGTAAATCGATCAAGTTGGGTTCTGAAGCCTTCGTTTCTGCCGTCACGCTTCGGAGGTCTGCTTTCAGTTTTTTTATAGTCGGAGTGCCGGATGGTGGGCTGTCCTTTGACTTCTTTGCGTTCTTGATAGATTCCGAGAGTTCCGATTGGCGGAGTTTGGCTTCCTCAATCTCTGAGCTGAGTTGTTGGTAGTTCGCTTGGAGTGTCTTTAGTTCTGCGCGGGCTTTATGGGCATGAGTGTTGGCTTCTGCTGCGGTCCATAGGGCGAGGCGATACTGTGTCGTGTTCAGATCACGTTTGCTTGTTGAAAGCCTTTTGTGGGCTGCAGCGAGTCTTTTTTTGGCGTCGGCGACGTTCTCTGTCTCGTTCTGGAGCTGTTTCTTTTGTGTCGTAATTGCGGTTTGAGTATCGGTGGACAGTGTTTTTTGTGTGGCTGCATTTTTCTTGGCGGCGACTATTGCGGCGGAATTTTTGTCGAGGGTGGAGCGGATGGCTTCGTCCTTTTCCCGGGCTGTGGTGATGGACGTGGTGAGAGAGGTGACATCCTTAGTAGCGCGAACAAGACGATTGCTCGATGATGTGGCAGTACCTCTGAGTTTATGGAGTGTGCGGTTTAGGGTTCTGACGCGAGCCTGTTGGAGGTCCTCGGGCGTGTGTGCGTCGCCTGGTTTGAGATATTGGGGATCGCCCTTGATGGAGTCCAGATTTCCGAGTGTTTTCAGTTTGGTCATTTTGTCGAGTTCCCGCTGATGGTCTCTGGCTGTGTTGCGCGCTGTTTTCTCGGCGATAGTCACACCTTTAAGTCGTTTCTCGAGCCGTTGGAGCGCCGATTTCGAGCGACGGCTGTTGGCCTCGATTGCCTTGCGGCTCCGACCCAGGGCGATGCCTTCGTTACGTGCTTTTGTTTCGTCAGAGGTGCTTTTCGATAGGAGGTTCTGGCTGGCTTCGAGTTGGCTTGTGCGAGTGGCGAGTGCGGCACGTGTTTCTTTCAGCGCCCATTCAGCGGCGGCCACTTCTCGCTCGACTTTCTCGAGTGTTGTGCGTGTTGTCGCCACGGTCTGCGACGTTTGAACCAAGCGCGTCTGGATACTAGGAGGTGTCGAGAGGTAGTGGCTTATGGGGTCTCCGCCGCTTATCTTCCATTGTCTGATTTGTCCGGACCAGTCACCTGCGATAATGTGTTTTTCGTCGTGCGTAAACACGGCACTGAGGGGGAGGTCTGTGAAGTCCTTGATGGTCGTTTTGTTTTTCCCGGCAGGGTCCCAGATTTTGAGTTGTTTGTCGCGGCCCACGCTTACGAGGCTTGCGGATTTTGGCGAAAACGCGAGAGAAAGAACGCCGGCCTTATGAGCGGTAAACGATTTTGTTTGTTTGCCGGTGTGCATGTTCCACAGTTTGATGGTTCCGTCTTCGCTACTGCTGGCGAGAATGTTTGAGTCTGGGCGCCATGTTACGGCTGTGATTTTCGCTTGGTGACCGCGTAGTGTATAGAGGCGTTGGCCGCTGAACGATTCCCATACATAGAGGCCACCATTGCGATCGCCGGTGGCGAGCAGCACGGAGTCGGGGCTGAATGCCATGGCACTGACCCATTCTGTGTGTTTTCGAATTTGATGTTTTCGGTTCCCCGTGGATGTTTCGAATACGCGAACGAGTTTGCTTGAGCTGCCGAGACCGATCAAGCTGTGATCCGAGCTGATGTCAGCTGCCATTACCGCATCCATTTCGTCGCCCGCCGAGAATAGGCGCTCTCCGGTTTTAACGTTCCACACAACGGCGTTGCCCGAGTCGCCGCCGCGGCCGCCACCCGCGAGTAAGAGTTCGCCGTTGCGACTAAAGCGTAGGGCGTTCGCGTTGCCTTCTGGATATG
Organism: uncultured Gemmatimonadales bacterium; assembly: GCA_964196025.1. GTDB lineage: Bacteria > Verrucomicrobiota > Kiritimatiellia > CAXMRT01 > CAXMRT01 > CAXMRT01. The sequence continues at coordinate 4,564 of CAXMRT010000262.1, forward strand.
CCAGGACTCCGAGCAGCGTATGCAGTGAGCTGTGATAAAGGAGGATCTGTTCAGGTGTGCCGATGGCAAGAACCGGGGCCCATGGGCTGTGTGCGATGGCGGTGATAGCGTTTGGGCGAGCTGGGATGATGTGGGGCTCTAGGAGGTGGTGTTCTGGGATAGCGGGGGCGCCGGTGGGTTTCGTCGAAACGGTCATATTTAGAGCCAAGGTTTGTTTGGGCGCTTTCTTGGCTTTGCTTGAGGAGGTTTCTAAGATTCCGCCTGCTATCCATTGTCGAATGAGCTCCAATTCCTCTAGCGGGCGTTTTGAGGCCTTCGGTGGCATCTCCGGTTCGGACTCGTGTGTCAGTACTTGCAGGAGAACGGATCCGTCGGGATCGCCTGGAATGACGATTGCGCCCGAGCCGCTACCCTTCATCAAGCCGGCGTAGCTCATGAGGTTAAGGTCGCCCTTTTCCTTTTCTGGATTGTGACATTTCCTGCAATTGCTTCGGAACAGTTCGTGGATGTGGTCGTCGTAGGTGATTTTTTCTGAACGAACGGTCGTTGCCGTTAGCGCGAGACAGAGGGATAGGAACGAGAGGCGTAGCATGTGGACTTAGTGGTTAAAGATGAATTCTTGAGAATTGAGCAGTGCCCAAAAGATATCATTCAGTGCGTCCGCGCTTCCTTTGTCATCCACGAGTTGATCTGCGAGCGCGCTGCGTTCGCCCTCCGTTGGTTTTCGGGAGAGACACTGGACGAAAAGGATGTCCATGATTTCTGTGGGCGATTTGCCCTCCTTGAGTAGGGTTTTGACCACGTCGCCTGAGGAGATTTTACCTCCAACGGTCTTCCCGTTAATGAGCGCGAGGGCTTGAGAGAGATTGGGCTCCATGGACACTTCGCAGGAGCAGACGGTGGCGCGGGTGGCGCGGCCGAAAGTGGTTAGAAAGTGTGTGCTCGTTTTGCCATCTGCAATGTGCGTTGCGCGAGCGCCGAGTGGGAGACCAGAGAATTTATCTTTGGTGTGGGTGACCGTGGAGATGCAGTCGAGCAGAACCTCGGCTCGCAGTCGACGAACGGTCGCGTGCGAGAAGTTTCGTTCATCGAGTTCGTTGCTGGGATTGGTTCGAGTGGAGAGTTGATAGGTTCTTGAATTACAGATGTCCCGCACTATTGTTTTGAAGTCATAGTTGCTTTCAACAAGTTTTTTTGCCAGCGCATCCAATAGTTCAGGATTTGCTGGCGGGTTGCTCAAGCGCGCGTCATCGACCGGCTCAATAATCCCGCGCCCCATGTATTGGGCCCAGATAATGTTTACCACGTTGCGGGCGAAATAGGGGTTGTCGGGTGATGTGAGCCAGTCGGCGAGGACCTTGCGCCGATCCAGTTTTTCCAGTTTTGGAGTGTCACCACCCAGGAAGCGCGGGGCCATGACGCGTTTATCGACCAAGTGTTTTACATCGCCGTTGCCTTTGTTGAAGACGATGCGCTCTCGAGGGTCCTCTGCCTTCTTGACGCCGACTTGGGAGAAAAAAGCGGCGAAGCCGTAGTAGTCATCCATCGTCCATTTATCGAAGGGGTGGTTGTGGCACTGCGCGCACTGGATGCGTGTGCCCATAAATACTTGTGCAACGTTTTCGGCCCGTTTCAGGGTCTCTGTCTCCACTTGGTAATAGTTCGTGGGCGGCGTTGAGAAGGTGCCGCCGTTTGACGATAAGAGTGCGTGAATGATGGTGTTGATTGGCACATTGCTGGAGAGTTGTTGTTCGAGCCAATTGTGGTAAAGGATGGCGGACTTGTAGCTGAAGTCTTGACCGGATCGAATCTGAAGTAGCTCTGCCCATTTCATCACCCAGAGATCAATGAATCCTTTTCGTTCAACCAGCGCGTTGACGAGGTCGGCGCGCTTGTTGGGCGAGGGTGACGACGTGAACGCCTTGAATTCCTCCGGCGTGGGCAATGACCCGATGATGTCGATTGTCGCACGGCGCAGGAATATTTCGTCGGAGCAGAGGTTGGACGGCGTGATGCGTAGTTGGGCGAGTTTTCTGCTTATCAGCGTGTCGATGTAGTTGTTGCTTTTTCCGAGTGTGGCAGCGGGCGCATTTTTGGGGATCGTGATGAAGGGGGTTCCGGTGGTGAGGGTGGCGAGTCGCGCGATAACAAACGCCTCGCCGCGAACGCCGGCGCTTGCAAGTCCGTGAGGAGAGACCTTGATAGCGAGTTCATCAGAGCTCATAAAGCGGGCGAGCTTCGTGACATCGCGATCGGTGCCATCGCTGTAGCTTGCGCGAACCATGAGCTGTTGCGTGGTCTTGCCTTCGAGTACGGTGTGTTTGGGGAAGAGTTCGAGTTTCGTGGGGGTCGCGACATCGGGCGCATCATCGGGTGCTCCAGCGGACAACCACTGCATGAGGGTTTTGCATTGGGGTGACTCACGCGTAAAGAGGTCCCCGCCGGAGTGTTGGATTGCGCCGGTTGTTTTTTCGATGATCATGCTTTTTTCTGGAATGGCAAGATTGATGCGGCGTCCGCTGAAATCGCGCGTGAGTCGAAAATAGTCGCCGGCGGGGTCGTAACCAAAAAGAGAGAGGCGGAACATGTCTTTGCCTCTCGATGAGCCGTGGCAGGCCCCCGTATTGCATCCGGCCTTTGTGAGTAGCGGCACGACATCGAGTCGGAAACTGATGGGGCGTTTAGTGGTCGCCTGCTTCACCGTGATGGGGATGATTTTAGTTTGCCCCTTGATGGTGATCGTGAGTTGGGTTGTTCCGTTCTTGCGAGGGCGCAGCACGTTTCCTTCTTTGCTGCAGAGTGCTGGGTTTGAGAGCGTGAACGTGGCTTGTGACGTGATGTCTTCGGTGATGCCGTTGTCGTAGCGGGCTTGGATCAGAACGGATTGATGGTCGTCGCGGGTGCTGAGGTGAATGGTTTTGGGAAAAACACGAATCTCGCTGAGGGTCGCGGCTGGTACTGCGAGGTGGCTTGCAGAGAGGAGGAGGACTGTGAGCGTGAGACGTTTCATGACTTGTCTGCCTTCATCTGGCCGCGTCGTTCTTTTTGAGCGGCGCGAAGTCGATCTAGTTGTGATGTCGGTTTGGCGGTGTCTTTCGCTTTACCGTTTTTCTTACCTTGCGCGACCTTTTTTGACGGCGCGTTTTTCGGTGGAGCATCGACTCGGAGAACGCCGCCGCCGGCGATATTATGAATGATAGGGTTCCCGTTTTCTTTCACAGAGACGTTTAGGAATAGCGATTTGTGTTCACCGATCGGCGTGTTTGTCGCGACGATGACTTCGAAGCTAAGGCGTTCATCTTTGCACGTGATCTGCGCATTTTGTGTCGTGGCGTTCGCCGGAAGGCCATAGAGGGTGACGGTTGCGTTGCCGTCGAAGGCCACATGTTGAGAAAGGGCGCAATTGATTTCGATTGTATCTCCTTGAGGCGCCGCGGCCATGTCTATGGTTCCCGTGAGGTAGGGGGGTGCGATGGTGTATTCAGTCGGGGTGGAGGCGCAGAAATAAGGTTCCCCTTTATGGGTAGCGGACCCGAGAACGATTAGCTTCCATTTTCCGAGCGGGGCGCTTCCGTTGGCGGTCAGGTTGAAGGTGACCTGGTCCTTGTCCTTCGGGATTGTGACTTGTGTCGGACCGCTAACGCCTGCGGGGCGCAGTTGCAGGTCGCAGCGAATCGGGGCCGTGAAGCCTTCTTGTCGGTTGGCGCGAACGGTGAATGTCAGTTGCCCGTAGCGTACAAGGGGGGTGGGCGGCGTAGTCATCTGAATGTCGTAGGGTGCCGGATCGACCACCGCGATTATGAGGTCGGACATGACGCGTGCGTGGTAACTACGATTGTTTGGGTTTCCATAAACCAGCGTGATGCCTTGTTCGAGGCGGCCTGAGACGATGCCTGATTTGTTTGTGAGCGAGGCAACGGGGGTGAGCGTGTGAGTGCCGAGTGTGGCGTTAGTCGAGGCCTCGAAAACAACCGCGAGTTTTTCCGCATCCTTCGTCGCCGGATCAGCGAAGGCTGTGATGCCGGCGGGGAGGTTAGGGAAGTCGATGTTTACGGCTCCCTTGCATTCCTTGCGAGACAAGGTGAACACCGCAGCGGTTCGATTCCCTGGAGACAGCGTGAGGGCTTGTCCATTTTGCGTGTTCTGTTTCGTGGGAGGTAAGTTGATCGCGAGGGATGGGGCGACCGCTTCTATTTCGACGCGATAGCCATGGGCGGGTGATCCGCTGCGGAGGTGGTCGCGGATGCGCACGAAGTACGTGCCATCGGCTGATGGTTTGAACCGGTAGTAAGGGTCGGGCCCGTCATCGTCATCTTTGCCGCCGAGACGTTTCCCCTTTTCGTCGAAAAGGTCGAGAATGGCATCCAGAGGAGATCGCAGTTGGCGCGCGAAGACATTGACGTGGTAGTTGCGTCCCTTTTTGGCCTCGAACCGGAACCAATCTTCATCGCGCTCCTTGCTGATCACGCCATTGAGCGCGAGAGGAGGAGTGGTGCTAGGAGTGGCGGTTGTTCGGCCTCCGTTTGGTTCTATTTCCAAGGTGTTGGGAAAGTCAGAGACCCGGATCCAGTTTGGTGAAGGAGCGGATGCGTGTTTGCCTTGCACTCGGATAGGGAAACGTGATTGGGGCGCCGAGGGAAGGGTGGGGGTGAGAGAGATCGGGCCGGTTGGGTCTCCGAGTAGGGTCAAGGGGAGTGCCTGTCCTGTTGGGCCGCCGAGGGGGAAGACTGTGTAGGGCCGTGGGGCGTCGCCCACATGTAGGCGGTAGTGCGCACTATCGGTTCCGCCGTACGACGATTCGCGGACTTTGATGAAATAGCGTCCGTCTTTGGGGATGATGAGTGACATGCTTGGATCTTGTTTTAGGAGAATGGTGTCATCGCTTGCTGCGAGCACGAAGCGGTCTTCGTTCTGTATGGAGATCGACGGGTCGAACAGCTTTCTGGACAGACGCATCCCTTCGACTTCGAGCGTCAGCCGCTGTCCCTTTTTCGCATCGACAGCAAAGATGTCGACGTCTTCCTTTTTTATGACTCCATTTACGACGGTATTCTGTGAGATGGCTTGGGCGTCGGCGACGATGCTGTTGGGTTCCTCTTCCAGAGTATTGGGCCACGGGCTCACATAGAGGAGGAACATGTCCGAGAGCGTTGAGACCGAGCGGACCCGGAACGGGTAGGCGCCGGGAGGGCAGTCTGGCGCGATATCAACGGTGACGTCGAGTGTGTTGGCGGGTTTTGGTTTGCCCTTCTTTTCGGCGTCTTTTTTCGAGGGCTGCTGCGTGATCGTGCCTTTTATATGAGGAGAGACGAAAAAGACTTCTCGGGCGTGTTGTAGATCTTTTCCGGCGAGAGTGAGCGTCGTGTTGGTGCCGATGGGGGCCCCGCTGGGAGAAAAATGGGTCACCGTGAATGCTGCGTGGAGTGGTAGAGCGGCGCTTAGGGCGAGCCCGAGAAGGGGTTTGAGCATCGCTGGGCGCATGTCAGGCCAGCAGATCCGTCACCACGGATCCATCTTTAACGATCTCAATAGGCCGAGCTCCTGGTGACATCAATTCGCGCTCTGAATCGATACCAATCAAGTTGTAAATCGTTGAAGCATAGTCAGATACAGACAATGGGTCTTCGTCTGGTTGAGTCGAGGTGGCGTCTGATTTTCCGTAGACAAAGCCCTGTTTGAGTCCGCCCCCGGCGAGGGATATGCTGAAAACCTTCGGATAGTGGTCTCGGCCGGCGTTGGCGTTGATTTTTGGGGTGCGCCCGAATTCGGTTGTTAGTAGGACCAAGGTGTTTTCAAGCATGCCGCGTTCTGCGAGGTCCGTGATTAGTGTGGCGTATGCGCGGTCCAGGTTGGGCATTTGTTTGTCAAAACCGGATTTGATATCATTGTGGTGGTCCCAGCCACCGACGCTCAGTGTCACAAAGCGGACCCCGTTTTCGACCAAGCGGCGGGCCATTAGGAGGCGTTGCCCGGCTTCGTTGCGGCCGTATCGGTCGCGGAGTTTGTCGTCTTCAGCGTTTATATCGAAGGCTTTCTTGGCTTCTGGAGAGCTGATGAGCGAGTATGCGCGGTCGTAGAAAGACCCCATCGCCGTCATATTGTCAGATGATTCCAAGCCTCGAAAGTGCGCATCTACCACCTTTAGGATACCGCGCCTGTTCTCGAACCTGTTTGTACTTATGGACTTATGTAGGTCTAGGTCTCTAACTTGAAAGTTCTTTTTAGCGGGATCGTCGCCAAGGCTGAAAGGGCTATAGGACGAGCTCAGATAGCCTGTGCCTGCGTAGATGTTTGGGGTTTTGGGGACGCATACATAAGGAGGGAGATTGTTGCGCGGGCCGAGTTCGTGGGAGACGACTGAGCCCATGCTGGGGAAGTGGAGCGCTGGGCTGGGGCGATACCCAGTCATCATATTGTGGGTTCCGCGTTCGTGAGCGGCTTCTCCGTGGGACATCGCCCGAATAATGCAGAGTTTGTCGGCGACTTTGGCGGTTTCCTTCATCAACTCGCTGAAGTGGACGCCGGTGAGGGCCGTTTTTATGGATCGATAAGGGCCTCGATATTCGGCTGGGGCGTTGATTTTTGGATCAAAAGACTCTTGTGCTGCCATGCCGCCACCGAGGACGATATGAATGACAGAGCTAGCCTTAGCAGTGACCTTTCGGCCCTGCTTAGCTTCCGCTCGCGCTTCCATTTCCAGTATTTTGCCCAGGCTTAGCCCGACGGAGCCGAGGAATCCCACATGTAGGAAGCCTCGACGACTGCTTAACCGGAAATGGGAGGGATCATTCTGTAGAGAATCCAAACCCATAAGATACACACACGTCGTGATGATAATGCGTGAGTAGCGTGATATCAACTGTGTTCGGATCTGAGTGCCCCTCTATTTTTTTTTGGTTTAAATTATAGAGAGATTTCGTTGCGTTTATGTGCAGGGGAGACGTACACGATAATCGTCTTTTGGTTCGGACCGGAAGGAGGGTTGGATGATTGAGGCTTACATTCGACCCTGATCAGTAGCCCGACAAGCGCTTGTGTCGCAGGGGCTTGGGGGACAGCAATCGTTGGAAGCGGGGATGTTTTCTAAGAAATCCAGTTCGACTGGCGTCTGATAGGATGAACGCAGAAACGAGCCGGGTATCTGCGGAGGAGGGTGTTGTGAGGAAGTCCCATATAAAGATTCACGTTGACCTTCAACGGTGGTTTTCGTATACCACTCGGACCATGTTTAGCGGTCGGTTGAGTTTAGGGGGGTTATTTCGTAGCGTTCTGCTCGGAGTAACAATTGGGGTGTTGTCACCGAATGCGGTGGACGCCGCCTCACAGCTATCTGACGCTCAGCTTCAAGTCGAAGTCGATTACGCGACTCAACTTATCTATCTTGGATTTTCGGACTACTCCGAAAGGTATCTCGCAGACATCGTCAAAAAGTACAATGTCGATCCCACGACCTTGATCTCTGTGCGAGTGAGCGTGCTTGCCTCGCAGAAGCGATTTAAGGATGCCGAAGCCGAGATCGATAAAGCGCCAGCGGGAGAAAAGCGCGACGGCCTGTATCTTACCCTTGCGGATAGCTATTACATGTGGGGCAAGTACAAAGAAGCGAAAGAGATTTACGCGAAATTCTTCGCGAAGTTTCCCTCTCCGCCACCTGACAACGTCAAGACCTTCTATCTCAACTCGGTTTACAAATATATCCAGATGCTGATGTTGATGGGTGAGAGCGAAGCTGCGATTGGTGCTTACGACATGATGATCAAGGCCAAGCCTGAAGGTCCAGTGTTGCGTCAGGCGCAATCTGAAAAAGCGGAACTTTGCGTAAAGTTCGCCGAACAGATTTACGACACGCGGAGGGCTGACGCCGAGCGATTCCTGAAAATGGCGTGGAAGCTGAGCGAAGACATCCAGTGGAAGGGCATCGATATCTGGTTCGGCAAATCCATCGTTGTGATGGCTCACGTATATAAGATTCGCGGCGAAGCAGAGAAGGCCAGCGGGATCGTGAAGGACAAAAACTATTTCGAGATCTTGAAGAATATCGATGACTCGCTCCGAGAGGAGGACTTGTTGCGCTACAGTCCAATGGCTCAGTGCCGGTATATGATCGGCGACATAATGGAAACTGAGGGTCGTAAGCTTGCGGCAACTGATCCGGCTGCAGCGATCAAGGCGCTGGGCGAATCGCTGCAGCATTTTATCAACGTCTTCTTTAACTATCCGGCCTCTCCTTGGGCGGTGGAGTGTGGCAAGCGCGCTGAAGCCCTGAAAAGTTATATCGAGGGAGAGTTAGGTCGCCCTATCAAGATTCCACCAATTCCAATGGGGCCAGTGATGGATGCGCAGTTCAAAATTGCGCGCACGCACTTTCTAAACCAGAGTTACGAGCAAGCGATTGAATCATATAATTCCGTTCTGGCCGCGTTTCCAGAAGCGCCGCAGTCGGTCAAGGGGCTTGGGCAGGTGACCGAGTCTTACATCTATCTGAACAAGTTTGAGGAAGCGGAAGTCGTGATGAGTTATTTGTCCGAACGCTTTGGTGCGAACAAAGAGTTGCAGGAGGCGGGCGGCAAGGCCTTGGTTCAGATTGCGGATGTGTATAGCTCCGTTGGAAAACCTGACTTAGCGAAGCGGACCTACGACGCTTTTTTCCAAGGCTATCCGGATCATAAAGACGTCCCCGTGACGCTGTTCAAATTCGGGGATGTCGCCTTTAGTCAAGACGCCTGGCAGCAAGCGTCTGAGTATTACGAAAAAATCATTACCACGCACACGAACTCCCATCTCTATTTGACTGCCTACAGTAAATACGCCACTTGCTACTCTAAAATGAAAGATGCGAAGAAAGAGTTGGAAGTCCTATCCGTGTATGTGCAGAAGCTGCCGAAGAGTGCTGCGCTCATCACCACTAAGTATCGCATTGCGGATGCGTATGCTAAGATGAAATCGGATGATCCCTACCAGACTAAAACCAACCTGTTGGTTGCGTTGCGTGGCTATGCGGAAATTCAAAGGCTGGTGGCCAAAGAGCCCAATCCTTATGTCGCGACCGCTGACGACAGAAAGACCGTTACCGAGATTAAGCGTTTGAGCACGTTTCGGACGGGTTATTGTTTTGCTAAACTGAAAGACCCTGGCAACCCAGCGCTTCAGGTGGCGGCTCGCAAGAAAGCGATCGGCAGTTATGAGACGTATTTGAAATTGTTTCCGAACGCCGACCCCAAAGCAAATCCCCGTGACCCCGAGCCTCTTGTGTTGAGCTATTTGGTCACCTTGTATACGGCAGAGGGTGAAACCAAAAAAGCGCAGGCGAGTATGGACGCCTTGCGAGGCAAGTATCCTGAGCATGATGCGGTTGTGAACGCCCTGTATCAGACCGTGTGGAACCTCATGGAGTTGGGGCAGCCTGAAAAAGCGCTGGCCGCTGCCGAGGAGATGGTCGCGAATGCAGAAAAGTATGGCGCGGCTAAGCTATTGAAGATTGGCGAGCTCATGCTTGAGAATGAAAAGTATGACCTCGCGTATAAGGCTCTTTCTCGGGCCTATGAAATGTGGGGCGAGAAAAAGGCCATTGAGCGAGTGATGTATAACTACGCCGAAGCGGCGAACAAGGTGGGCGAGCATGAGGAAGTGGTAAAAGTCCTTACGATGCTGATCGACGAACACCCGAAGAGTTATTATTCGATTCCAGCCTCTTTCACTATTGCGGAGTCCTTGAGTTTCATGGGCGGAAAGTTAAAAGAATCGAACCCTGCGAAGAGTAAAGAGTATTTTCAGACCGCGAAAAAGGCCATGAAGCGCTTGTATCGGGTCGTCGGTGCGCAGGCCCTGAGCAAAGAGACGTCTGCGGGTTACCGCGCGCATGCAGATTACGTGATGGGGCTGATCTCGATCAATTCTGGGAGCGCGGACGAGGCGATGGGGTCCTTTCAGCGACTGCTGATGTTGGCAGATGCGAAGAACCCTGAGGTAGCGCCGTGGTATGAAAAAGCGTTCATCAAGTGCTTGCCGTTGATGAAGGAGCGCGATCAGACCGTGAAAGTGAACGTTCAAGACCTGTATGACATGGCGATGACATTGATGGAGCAGATCCGGAAAGGCGATGCTTATAAGTTGGCGAAGAAGACGCGCAACCAGACACGTGGCCAGTTGATTTCCATGGGTGTTAGCGCCGCCTCGTTGGCGTCTAGTTCGCTCGACTTGAGTGAGCCAGAGGAGGGCGAGGATTCGGAAAAGGCTCCAGCGCCAACATCGCTAGCCCCTGCGGGGACGCCGGCACCTGCGGTCGCACCAGCACCAGCAGTTTCTCCTGCACCTGCGGTTCCTGCAGCTTCGATCAAACCTGCCGTGACTCGTCCACCTGCAGCGCCAGCTGCGAAAACACCCACACCCGCAGCACCGGCTGCGCCCAAAAAGGGAGCTTCTTTATGATTTTCCGTACCATTGGGTTGGGGGTAGTGGTCATGGTGATGGGGGTTTGTTCCCAGCCTGTGTCGGCGGCCGTGCTCTATAAGACGGATGGAACGAAGCTGGTGGGCGATAAGATCACAGTGACCGCTAGCGGTTATGTCCTGAAAAAAGGGCCCGCATCGATACCTGTGTCTTTCCGTGAGACGGCGATGGTGGGCGTCAAAGAACCTCCTCAGCTGGGTGTCGCTATCAAGCAGGTCAAGGCCGGGGAATACACGACGGCCATTCCGACGCTAAAAAAGATCATGACGTTCTATAAGAAATTGAACCACGATGTGACGGCAGGCGCATGGCTGGTAACGGCGTATGTCGGGGCTGGCAAGAATTCTGATGCGATCAAAACGTATGACACCCTCAAGCGTAGCATTAAGGATAAGAAAGATATCCCTATTCAGTTGCGCCGCTCTTACTGGGAGGCGTTGGATAAGACGAGCGCGAACAGTAAGCTGCAGACCGACCTATCGTCGTCTGTCCGGACAGGGAATCGCGAAGTTGCGGCCGAGGCGCAGGTGAGGCGGTCCGACAGCTTGATGAAGCAGGGAAAGACTGAGCAAGCGCTTAAGACGGGGTACCTGAGGACTGTCTTGCTCTTCCCAGATGTGAAAGACATTCAGCCTCGAGCCTTGTTGGGGGCGGTAACGGCTTATGAGAAGTTGGAGCTTACGAAGAAGGCGGCCGAGTATAAAGGGATTTTGATGAAGAAGTACCCGGAGAGTCCGGAGGCCAAGTCACTCAAGTAAGTTGGGTGATGGGGTGCAGGTTTTGCTGTAATTTTTGATGCGGGCTCGTATAATGGCCAGCTATTGAGGGGTTTATGGAACGTGTGAAGAATAGAATAGTAGGAGTTCTGGTCGTGATGACTGTACTACTAGTTGTCGCACCCTCCCATGGGGCTCCGATCATAGGGCGTGTGGTTGTTACCAAGAAGAGCACGAAGAAGGCCGTGCAGGGTGACAAGGTGTTGGCTGGCGCGAGTGGTCTGACGATTTTCAAAAAGCAGATCCGCATGGATATCCCTTACCGAGATGTGGGGCGTGTGCAAATCGATCGACCTAAGAACCTCACCCAGTTGATGAAAATTGTCTCGAAGAATCCGGCTCAAGCTATTCCCGCCCTCAAAAAGATCACCGTCGATTACAAACGCATGATGTGGGATATGGTTGCGGGCAAGGCGCTGATTGAAGCCTATGTTACGACGGGAAAAATAAGAGATGCCAAGGTTGCCTACGCTGGTTTTGTGAAGCTGTATGGCAATGAACTTGATCCACGCTTCAAGGTGGTTTATGTCGATATCCTGGTTAAGGACGGCAAGGTCGACAAAGCCACGGATGTTCTGGAGGAGATTATCATGGGCGGCGGATCGGCTGCTGGACAAGCTGCTGCAGCGATGAAGCTTGGCGATATGTATTCCGGACAAGGAAAATATCGAGAGGCATTGATGCATGGTTACTTCAAGGTTATCGTGACTTATTCCGGTGTGAAGAGTGTGCAAAAGGATGCGCATAAAAAAGCAGTGACGATGTTAGATAATTTACGTGATGCGCGAGCGAGTGTTATTCGTAAGCGGATGGGGGGCTGACGTCGGGCAACCGATTGTTGGTGTGAATTGTAGGTGTTGTAGACGTTTCTCGGGAGTGAGTGGTCATGTTTAGAAGGGAGTATAGTTTGATGAAAAAGTTTGTTTGGTTGTTTCTGGTTTTAGGTGTCGTGAGTCTGGTGTTGCCAAGTCTTGAGGTATTGGCTCAGGACGGAGCGCCTCCACCTGCTCCTGTTGAGGCTGCGCCTGCCCCTGCTGCTGACTCCGGGGGAAGCCCTGGGTTTTTCACGGTGGTTATCTCCGGTGGTTTCGTCGGGGTCATCCTGTGGTTGTCCATTTTCGCTGCTTTCGGTGCGATGGTTTGGTTCGTCGTTGACTGTGCCATGTCGATTAAAGAAGACAAGATCATGCCCGAAGATCTGATTTTAGATGTGACGGAGGCCATGGACGAGGGTGATATTTTGAAAGCCCTGAGCGCTTGCGAAGATGAACCGGGGCCGATGGCCAATATTCTTACCGCTGGATTTAGTCATGTGGAAGAAGGGTTTGAAGTGATTCAGGAATCGATCATCAGTTCGGCCGATCTTGAGGCTGAGACACTGATGCAGAAAATCCAGTATCTCTCTGTTGTTGGTAACTTGGCGCCTATGTTGGGTCTGCTGGGTACGGTGCAAGGTATGATCGCGGCCTTTGGTCATATGGGCGACAACGTGAACGTTAAGGTTTTGGCCCTGGATATTTCCCAAGCCTTGTATACCACAGCAGCGGGTCTATCTATCGCCCTGCCTGCGGTGGCTTGTTTTTATGTTTTCCGTAATAAGGCGAACCGGATCATTCTTCGCATGGAAGGGATCACGATCGACTTGATCAAAGATCTTCGTAATGTCGAAGTGGTTGAGTAGAGCTTCGAGATCGACCACTCCTTATCTGAATCCAGTGATGGGTAGAAAATAATGGCGAGAAAAAAACAAGAAGATGCGGCACTCG
>CAXMRT010000263.1:0-5598 GCA_964196025.1 uncultured Gemmatimonadales bacterium
CCAGAAGTGATTGAGTTTCGTGGCCGGATCGAAAATCATCCCGCGGAGCCAGGACTGAATTCAAGCAAAACAGGTACGCGTAATCCCGACAAGATGGTGATTACCCCGCAAAACCTTTACGACGCAGGCACGTTAAACGACCGTCTCAATCCGTTAGCTATGCCGCGAGTCGTGTATGAGTGGATGGAGTTTGAGGCGCCAGTTTTTGATACGTGGCCGCCGAAACATCACACCGATATCTTATTCGAGTCGCCGTTGCGGGAGAGCGATCCGGATGCTTATGTGCGAGACGTGTTGAAGCGGTTTATGACGCGGGCATTCCGCCGGCCTATCCAGTCAGAGGAAGTAGAGGTTTTTGCGAGCATCTACAAGATTGTCTCTATGGATCTACCGACCATGGAGGACGCGATGCGCGAAACGTTGGCGACGGTCCTAATTTCGCCGGACTTTATGTATCACACCGTTGCTAAAATCGGTGGAGCCAATCGTCTCTACGAACTAGCGTCTAAACTTTCTTATTTCTTGTGGGGCTCGATGCCGGATCAGGAGTTGATGGAATTAGCTGCGGGAGGAAAGCTGGGGGATGCCGCTGTGATTGAGCAGCAGGTGCGTCGATTGTTGCGTGACGAGCGCTCGCGGGACTTTGTCGATAATTTTACGACTCAGTGGTTGTCGATTGCTAAGATGAAGCAGGTCAAAATTAATCAAAGTCTGTTTCCTCGTTTTCTCTATCTGGTCAGTGCCGGAGAAAGGCGTGGGACAGAGGTGCCGTATCGTCCGACGATTCGCGATCATATGCACAGCGAGTCGGTCGGATTTGTTGCTGAACTCATTAAGCGCAATGCGTCGGTGTTGGCGCTAATAGATTCTGACTTTGCTTATTTGAATCAACCGCTTGCCGCTCACTACGGAGTTGAGGGCGTGCAAGGCCTAGAGCTTCGCCCCGTATCGATTAAGCCGGAACACAACCTGGGTGGCGTGTTAACTCACGGCTCTGTGTTGATCGGGAACTCTACCGGTTCTGCGCCACATCCGATTTACCGAGCGGTTTGGTTGCGAGAGGCCATTTTGGGGGATGACGTCAAGCCGCCACCCGCAGATGTGCCTGCGCTGTCCGAGTCTGCCGGTGAGTCTGCGGAGAAGGCGTTGAGTATCAAGAACCTACTTGCGAAGCATCGTCAAAAAGAAAGCTGTAACGATTGTCACGTCCGTTTGGACCCCTGGGGTATTCCGTTTGAGCGTTACAACAGCATCGGAAAGTATCAGGCAATGGTTCCCAAGGAGGGTGTTCGGGTCTCGGGGTTCGCTCCTGCCGCGCACACGAACATGGTGGGTTATATTGCCTATTTGAATTCGATAAACACAGAGAGCATTGAGGCAGATTCACGTGTTCCTCATGGTCCTAAGGTGGATGGGTTGCGCGACCTGAAGACCCATTTGCTAAAAAGCCGAAAAAATGATGTCGCCAAAAACATGTTGCAACGGCTGTTGACCTATGGTCTTGGGCGCGAGTTGAGTTATCGTGATCGTTATCGGATTGAAGCACTGCTCAAGCAGAGCAAGGCAAACGGATATAAGTTGCAGGATATGATTGTTTCCGTTTGTCAGAGCGAAACCTTTAGAGGAGAATAGCGCATGAAACAGAAATCGTGGCACTTGGATCGACGGCAACTCCTCAAAGGCGGCGGTCTCGCGCTTGCCTTGCCTTTTTTGGATTCCATGGCATGGGCCACGGGTGCTGAAGCGAAGGCAATGCCCAAGCGGATGGTTGTGAGTTATTTTTCGTATGGGGCGTACATGCCAAATGGTCCCACTGGCATTGCTGACTTGAAAAAGCCGCATCATGACTGGAGTTGGTGGCCATGTAGGGATGAAGGTGAATTGACGTTTAATAAGAACTCGGCGCCTTTCGCGGGCTTCAAGGATCAGGTTAGTTATCTTCAAGGCTTGGACCATAAAGGTGGCTGGGCAATGGGTGGGCATAGCTCGGGTGATGTATTTGCTACTGGTGCGGACATGACGGAGCATGAGAAAACGAATCGTATCTCGATCGATCAGGTCGCGGCGTTGGCGAAAGGTCATCACACGCGATACCCGTCGTTGGTAATGGGTTCTGAAGGAGGAACGGGCTCTTATGGAGCCAGTAAGACTTTGTCGCATTACGGTCCGGGTCGACCGATCCCTTCACTGCATAACCCGCAAGATATTTTCAATCGACTTTTTAAACCTTACGCGGGGAAGACGATCGAGCAGGTGCGTACGGAGTTGAAGCGCGAGAAATCGGTGTTGGATTTGGTTATGGGGCAGTCGAAGAGTCTTCACAATCGATTGGGCAAGTCGGATCAGTCCAAAATGGAAGAATATCTCGAGTCGATTCGTGCGCTAGAGAAGCGTGTGGATCGCACGACGGCGTGGACGAGCAAAGAGTTACCTGAAATTGATACGAGTGCGCTTAAGTTGGATGTGAGTTATAAGAGCCCTCAGGAATATCTTCGTTGTATGTACGACTTGATGTTCTTGGCCTTGCAGACGGACTCGACGCGCTTTGCAACTTTCCAGACGGAGAGCGAAAACTCCTCTCAGAGCGAGTTGTGGAATTTTGCGACTTATGCCTTGGGATATAAAGGAGCAACGCACGACATTGCGCATAAGCGCCCCGCGGATTATTCCGGACAGTGGGATCAGTGGCGGAACAAACAGCATGCCTATTTTTTGCAGCGCCTGAAAGACACGACGGAAGCGGATGGCAACATGCTTGATAATACCCTGGTGTTGTGGGGCTGCGGCCATCCACACGCGTCTCACAGTACCAAGAACTATCCGCTTCAATTGGCTGGTGGCAGTAAACTTGGGTTTAAACATGGTCGCTTGCATAAGTTTGTGGGTGATAAGAAGGTTCCGATGAGCAATCTGTTTGTCACGATGCTCAATGGCGTCGGCGTGCCGACCCAGACATTCGCTGATAGTACGGGCGAGATGACTGAATTGCTCGGGTAGGGCGGGAGCGGATTCGACACCCTCAACGCAGGCTACGATCGATTCGACTTACGGACTCGCTCACAGGAGCTGGACACTAATGGATGAAAAATGAGAACTTTTTTGACTAGCGTGATGGGATGTTTTGCAGCAATGGGTTTGTGTGTTGCGGAGGGGTTGCCACGAGTTTTGATGGTGGGCGATAGTGTTTATAGAACGCCGTCGCAAGAAGCGGCGAAGATGGTTAAGGGGCGTGTTGAGGTTGTTTATCGCCAAGTCGAGCCGGGCTCGGTGCTAAGTACGAAGTCGGCATTGGCTGGCTTCGATGCGTTGTTGGGCGAGGAGAAGTGGGATTTGATCCACTTTAACTTTGGTTTGGCAGATCTAGTTTATCGTGTCCCGAACGTTGAGTCGTTTCGAGTGATGGCTCGCAGCGCGGGTGGAGTTCGTACCACCTCGCCGGAACGGTATGAGAAAAATCTTCGCGAACTTGTTAAGCGGTTTAAGGCCACTGGGTCGAGGCTCATGTGGGCGAGTACAACACCGATTTTACGGTCCGCGTCTGACATCTTCGAAGTAGACTCGGAGCTTCAGTATAATGCGATTGCGGCCAAAATAATGGCTGATCAGCAGGTGCCTATCAATGATATGCATGCCTATGTGTTGACTCAGATTGATGTCGCAAAGCCGGGCTCGGAACCGTTTTCATTCGATCGCAAACCGTTGCACCCACCCATTGTACGGAATGTTTTAAAAGAGCTAGATCTGATCCGTCCAGTTAAGGGACCCGTGAAGGTTTTTATTATGGTCGGCGGATGGTTGCATATCGGTGGCGGGATTGTGGTGAATGCTGAGAAACCGAGTCCAGGGCAAAATCGGGGGACGCTGGATGACTTGGTGTTAAACAAAAGAAGTGCAGGAGAGTACGCTCATTTTTTGGAGGAGGATGGTAGCTGGTTGACGCGACCCGATGTATGGGTGCAGTACGATCGGCGCTGGGCGGAGGCTGGGACACTCGGGATTGGGTATGGCGGCGACCGTAAGCGAGGGGTTGGCTTGGAGTTGCAGCTAGGGCATCGATTGGGCGATCATTTTGAGGAACAGGTCTGTATTATCAAGACGACTATTGGCCAGCCGTCCTTGGTGACCGATTTGCGACCCCCGAGTTCGGGTGTTACCGGCAAGCAGTATACGGCTGTGATTGAGCAGGTTCGGGCATCATTGACGTCGTTTGAACATAAGTATCCATCGTACACAAGGGGTACTGCTATCGATGTTTCTGGATTGATACTAGAGGTTGGTGAGAAAGATACAAAGGCTGATGTCTATGCGGAGTATCTTCCCATGCTCATTGCGGACCTGCGAAAGGACTTGAAGGTTGATAAATTGCCAGTGGTGTTGATAGGTAGTGGCAGGGGTGGCCGTGAGAAGCCGGAGTGCCTGGATATTATAAAGGCTCAACAGTCTATCGTCGCGATGGAGGCATTCAAAGGCAATGTCACGTATGTTGAGACCAGGGACTATTGGCCACCAGAGGACGCTCGTGATGCATGGCGTCATCCATCCCATGAGCAGTGGTATAACAATGCTGAGAGCTTTCTTGAAATCGGTGAAGCGGTGGCAGATGGAATGTTGGGTTTGTTGAGTCGTGAGTAGCTGGTTTGACTTGTGGTGCTCACTCAGCGTCAACGCGTCAATGACCGGTGTGCGATATTTAGTGATTATGGTCTAGTTGGTTAGTGGGGTGTTGGTGTGAAGATGCGATTTGGGATGGTGGCTTGTTGGTTCTTAGGGGTTGTGATCTCTTTTGGGGGGGAGCGTCCGAATATTGTTTTGATATTGGCTGATGATATGGGGATTGATTCGGTTGGTGTCTTGAACGAGGGGAATCGAATTCCGACTCCGCACCTAGATAGGCTTGTAGGTGAAGGGATTCATTTTACCGATGCCCATTCTGGTTCTGCGGTGTGTACGCCTACGCGCTACGGTGTGTTGACGGGGCGCTACTCGTGGCGGAGTCGTTTGAAACGCGGCATTGTGAAGCAGTGGGAGCGTCCTCTTATCGAAGAGGATCGTTTGACGCTTCCCGGCATGCTCCGCAAGCAGGGATATAGTACAGCGTGTATTGGTAAATGGCATCTTGGGTGGAATTGGCCGAAACAAGGCGGCGGTTATACGGAGACCTTGAGCGAAATAGATTTCACGAAACCGACTGCTGGTGGACCAGTTGACCGTGGTTTTGATAGCTACTTCGGTGATGATGTCCCGAACTGGCCTCCCTTTGTGTGGATCAAGGATCATCAACCACAGGGCGTTCCCGCGACTCGATTGACATTCGACAAGAAGTATCATTCGAATAATGGAATTGGTGTTGAGGGTTGGAGTTTTGAACCTGTGTTGCCGACGATTACCAAAAAGTGCGTGGAGTATATCCATGCGCGGTCTGTTAAGGACAACCCCTTCTTTCTTTTCTTTGCGCTGACAACGCCGCATACACCCATCGCTCCATCTGCGGCGTTCAAAGGCAAAAGCGGGATTAGTCCCTACGAGGATCTGTTGCTGGAGACCGATTGGGCAGTGGGGCAGGTGATGGACGCATTGCAGTCGACGGGGTTGGCGGAT
>CAXMRT010000264.1:0-5063 GCA_964196025.1 uncultured Gemmatimonadales bacterium
GGGCCGGCTGGTGGCCGAAGAGATTCGCCGGCTGGACTGAGCTCGCCAGTTCTACTGTTTGAGCCAAGGTTCGAGATGATCGGCAATGGCCTCAGCTACAGCCTGATGGCCAATCGGCTTGAAATGTCCGTGATCAAAATAAAGCGCACTTGCCCCGTGCTGCTCGACAAGTGTTCGGCCAAGCGGAACAAGGTCAAGAACACCACTCACTTGCGGTGAGGCCGAGAGTGGATGTTGCTGGCCGAAGGAGACCATCTCCTTCTGGAGTGACGTGCGAGCGTCCGGGTTTGCGTCGGGCATCGCGTTTGCACGCATCGGCCAGACCAGGACCAGCAAGGGGACCCCGTTCGCCATCTCGCGTGCTTGACGAAGAGTGTTCGCAAATTCAGCGGGCACTAGTCGAGGGCGCGCCGGCTGTCCGTCGTCGATCCGGTCACCCTTTCCCGGAAGCGCCCATATCAGCTGGCAGAGACGTGAGCGGCGAAGAAGTGGCGGCGGGCGTTCCGCTTTTGATCTAGCGTAGTGGGCGGCATCGCTCACCTTGTCCCACATGCCATAGTCGTTCCATCCAAAATTAAGAACCACCAGGTCGGGTTGATAGTCGAGACCTTGCGTTGCCAGGTAGCGGTATCCCTGAAAAAGCGTATACCCGGGCACGCCCGCGTTGATGCACTCAACCGGGACATCGTATTTTTCCTGCAACAGACGCTCCGTTATCTCGACAAAGGTTCTGTCCTGAGCCACTCCATAACCGAAGGTGCAGGAGTCGCCGAGAAAGAGGATGCGCACCTCATTCTTTGGTTTCTTTTTATGGATGTCACGGGCCTCTCGTATGGATTGGCCGTTGGAGATGATTCCGAAAAAGGGCCAAGAGGAATCGGGGAGCCTTGTGTTGGGTACCAGTTGCCAGAACAGCTCCGGATGATCCTCAATCATCGCGGCAGCCTCGCCAAGCTGCATCGTCTGTAGTTCACTCACATCCTGCTCAAACCGGATGGTGGGGGCTGTCGGGATTAGTGCGCGGCAGGCAAGTTCCGCCAGGAAGATGCCAACTGTCGTGGCCGCGACGGCGACAAGGATCTTGTGGCGGGTGCCTTTTCCGCGGACGTCTTTTGTTAGTTTTGTTTTACTCATGCTCCCTCTGCAGGCTTGCGAGAGGAATACCATATCCGCCAGCAAAGACCAATAACCCATGTGGTGTTCATGTGTCAGGCCGCCCGAGCTTTAGTCAGGGCCACTAGAGCGTGTAAATATAGGGTAGGGACCCTTGAGCCGTCACAACGAGTAGCGCGAACAGCGCAAGAACAATAAGAATGGGTATCAGCCACCACGCCTTGTTGTCCATGGCGAAGCCCCAGAACTCTTTCGCGAGAGCGCAAAGGTGTCGGAGTAGTCTCATTTTAGTCGAGTCCAGATTGGTTGTGCAGGTTTTCAGTGTCGATCCACGCGGGTTGTTCTGGCTTCGTAAGAAGGTACGAGCCGAGAACGAGAATGTCCATTTCTGTTCGCATAAAACAGGCATAGGCATCTTCAGGGGTGCACACAATCGGCTCGTCACGAACGTTGAAGGAGGTGTTGATCAGGATGCCGTGTCCGCTGATGTCTTCGAGGGCCTTGATGATATTATAGTAGTCGGGGTTGGCATCATGCGTGACGGTTTGAACGCGCGCGGAGTAGTCGACGTGCGTGATTGCTGGGAGATCAGAGCGCGCAGTATTAACCCACTCGTTCATTGACTGGGGGGGCGCACTCTCATCACGCGGGATGCAGCGTTCACTTTTTACGGGTGCGACGAGTAGCATATAGGGAGACGGGCTGCTGAGTTCGAAGAAGTCGTTCACGCGTTCGGCCAAGCAGGACGGGGCGAAGGGGCGGAAGGATTCCCGGTGTTTGATTTTGAGGTTCATAATGGATTGCATGTCTGGAGATCGGGCGTCACCAAGAATGGATCGGTTGCCGAGTGCGCGCGGTCCGAACTCCATGCGGCCGTTGAAGTGGCCGACAACCTTTTGGTCCGCAATGAGTTTAGCGATGATGACGCCACGGTCGGCGGCTGGCATCTTGGTGGCGGGATAGTGTTTGGCTTGCAGGTACGCGCCGATTTCGTCATCGGAAAATGCGGGGCCCAGATAGGATCCTTGCATCTGGTCGTGGACCTTGTCGGCGTGGCGGGGTTGATTTTCGATCGTGTGCCAGGCAACCAGCGCGGCTCCGAGTGCGCCGCCAGCATCGCCGGCCGCTGGTTGGATCCAGATGTCATCAAAGCCGCATTCGCGTAGGAGGCGTCCGTTTGCCACACAATTGAGGGCGACGCCGCCGGCCAGGCAGAGTCGATTTTCGCCGGTAAGGTCGCGTGCGTGCGTTGCCATTTTCATCACGATCTCTTCGGTCACGACCTGAATGGATCGAGCGATGTCCATGTCGCGTTTTGTGATTTCCGCTTCGGGCTGCCGCGGGGGGCCATCAAACAAGTCCGCGAACTTCGCGTTGGTCATGCGCCGCCCGCCAAGGTAGTCGAAATAGTCCAAGTTCATGCGGAACGACCCGTCGTCTCGCAAATCGATCAGCGTGTCTCGGATCCGGTCAGCATAGACGGGGTCGCCGTAAGGGGCGAGGCCCATGAGCTTGTATTCGCCTGAGTTGACGCGGAACCCTGTGAAATAGGTAAAAGCGGAGTAGAGGAGGCCTAGGGAATGCGGAAAGCGCATCTCACGCAAGAAGGTGAGTTGATTGTTCTTTCCGTGACAGAGGGTGCTGGTTGCCCACTCGCCGACCCCATCAATGGTTAGCACCGCGGCGCTTTCAAAGGGTGACGGGAAGAACGCGCTGGCGGCATGTGATTCGTGATGGTGGCAGAAATACATTTTCTTCGGAGGGGAGATGCCCGCCTGTTCGAACGCCTTTTCGATCTCTAATGGGATCAAGAGCTTTTGTCGTTGTTCGGGGAAGGCGAGTCGAAAGCGATGCAGGCCCTTGGGTGCAATAGAGATATTTGTCTCGAGGATGCGCGTGAATTTCGTCACAGGCTTGTCATAGAAAATGACGGAGTCTAGGTCGTTGCCATGGAGTTGTGCTTCAGCGAGACAATAATTGATCGCATTGATTGGGAGGCGTTCGTCGTGCTTTATCCGGGTAAACCGTTCCTCTTGAGCCGCAGCGATAATTTCACTATCGCGAAGCAGAACGGCGGCGGCGTCGTGATAGAACGCGCTGATGCCGAGGATGTTCATGACAGGTTTATGCGATTAGTATTGGCGTTCATAAGACTCGCGCTTCTCTGGGTTTTTCCATTCGCTCCAATAGGACAGCTTGTGAGGATCAACTGATTTTCCTAGAGGGTCCTTACGGGTCAGTAGGAAGTGTAGCCGCGCTATCGGAAAAATGAGAAATACTGTGAAAACGCTGATGACCCAGGTGAGTAAGACGCCAAAGGCATGAGCGGTTCGGGAAACACCCTTCTTAATCGAGCGGTACACCTTGGGGGCAAGTAGACCGCTGCATCCAAGAAAGAGCGCGATGCACAGTGCGACGAGGGCTGTTACGGGCTTTTGAAAAACAAAATAAAGTATGGCGCTAGCTGCGAGGCCAATGAGGGTCTCGATCAAGACACGTTTGCGCGTGGGGGTCGGCTCTGGGGGAGGTGTGGGTACTCGCCAGGGCCAAACGGTCTCCGCAACCGACTTCATTTCTGGTTCTTCGCTCACCGCGCGCTCCAAATTTTCGCAAGCCATCTCATCGCTCCGTTTTCCCAACTCCAACGATCCGGAGCCTATCAGTGAGCCCATCCCGTTGTAAGTATCAATTGCAGTTGGTGTGGAGATCTACGTCGCTTTAGCCTCAGCTTTCTGAATAACGGGCGCAGGTAAACGACTGTCGTTACGGCAAGGAGACTATTAGATGTGTTGGCAAGAGGCTCCCGCATCACGTTGCGCGCCCCCGACAAAAGGTTAAATGCTTACTAAAACCGGCGTCTATGAGCCAGATTGCCGCACGATGGGGGTGTCAGCAAGTGGACGGCGTAAGGCATGGATAAAGCCTAACCCGGCTGGATTTCAGGCGTAATTTCGGTTATAGTAGTTCGGCCTATGATGAATAAGAAACTCACTATTTTTACATGCTTGCTGATGGTGTCGGCTTTTCTGTTGCGTCCTTCCGCTTCAGGACAGACCGCGCCGACGGCGACGACCACCTTTACTGAAGTGAGCGGCAGCGCTTGGACGACCGGTGCCAACTGGGATGTACAGGTGCCGCTGGGGAGTGATGATGCCTTGATTGGTGCGAACACGACGGCCGCGTGGAGTCAGGTGGCAAATGGTGACCCCGCGTTCGGTACGCTCACGCTCGGAACAAATGCGACGCTTCAATATGCGGCGCTGAGCAATCAGGGGCTTCCCTCAGGGGCGATCGTATATTTCAACGACGGCTCGCATCTTGAGTATACGGCGGGGACGGTCAACAGGGGCGCCACTTGCTATATCGTTCCCGGTGCAAGTGCGCAGATCACGTTCAAGGACAACAGTATCCCGACTTACACCTACTCGGGGGGAGGCGATCTCCTGCATATTGTCCTTGAGGGCGTACTTCACAGTCGCAACGATGCCACTGATTTCACTGGGGAATTGAGGTATTCATCAAACAATGGATCTGCCCGAGTCTTGAACGTGGCCAGTCAGGGAGGTAGCGCTAAATTTGGTCCCGGTTTGACCACCATTGAAAATGCCATACTCGTCTCTTTAGGGAGCGCAAACATGATGCATGATTCGGCAACAGTGACGCTCGTGGGAGGCACAGGAGGAAGCAGCAGTTCCAAGCTGAATGTGTCGACTACAACCGATACAATCAGCAACCTGATCATCGATTCCCCAACAGGATCGGCCGACACCTTCGAGCGGGGTGCGAACGGGGTGCTGACGGTTGCCGACACGGTGACATTTCAGGGCACGGCTGCCAACATTACGCTGAACGATACGCAGGCAACGCCTTCAGGCAGTGGACTGGTGGCGGCCAACATGACGTTTGCAGGAACGGGTGCCTGGAATCTGGGCGGTGATTGCGGAATCGGT
>CAXMRT010000265.1:0-3304 GCA_964196025.1 uncultured Gemmatimonadales bacterium
GAGCATGACAAAATTGATGTGGTTCTTGATACGGTTATTGATGAGGTGATGGATGTTGCGCTTGGCAAGGTGACGGGGTTGAAGCTTCGGAACGTCAAGACCGACGAGCTCACAGAGTTGGCTATTGATGGCTTATTTTTAGCGATCGGCCACACGCCCAATACCCAACCCTTTGTTCATGAATTGGATACGGATGAAAACGGCTATCTGGTGACAAACAATACGCGAACGAATATTCCGGGAGTTTATGCTGCTGGCGACGTACAGGATCATGAGTATAGGCAGGCGGTTACCGCCGCTGGTACTGGCTGTATGGCCGCATTAGAAGCGGAACGCTTTCTCGAAGCTCAAGGGCTGTAATGAGCGCTCAGCCGAAACGGCGGGGCGTAAGTGATCGAGAATGGGCGAGCTATCGACGCCTGCTCGTCTATGCCGAGCCGTATAAGGCTCGGCTGATAGTGGGGTGCCTCGCTGGTGTTTTAGCGGGCTTGGGTATGGGTGGCGGGATGCTGAACCTGCTTCAGAAGAACCTCGACAACCTCCAGAATGTGTCAACCATCCCGCAGTCAGAATATCTGTTGACCGCTGCGTTGTTGCCTGTTCTTTTTATCGTGCTGGGAATTGCAGAATATCTGAATGCATATCTGGTGCAGTGGGTCGGAAACCGCGTTGTGATGGATGTCCGAAACCGCACGTTCAGGCACTTGCATACGTTGTCTCTCGACTTTTATAGTAGCCAGAAGACTGGCGAGATGATTTCGCGAACCATCAATGACTCAACCATGCTGGAGCGCGCGGTCTCAACGGTGATGTCTGATCTTGCAAAACAGCCTGCGACGTTTTTTTGTGCTCTGGGATACTTAGTCTACCTTGAGCCCAGGTTAGCATTATACACGTTTATCATTCTCCCTCTTTCGATTGTGCCCGTCATTCTATTCGGGAAACGGGTGCGGCGGCATAGCAAAGAGGGACAGCAGCACCTAGCGGACCTCGTTTCCATTTTGCAAGAGACTCTGTCAGGTATTCAGATCGTCAAAGCATTCGGAATGGAAGACCGCGAGGTTGATCGATTCAAAAAAGAGAGTAGTAGCTATTTTCGGCGCACGATGAAAGTTGTACGGGCCAAAGCTGCGATTCAGCCGATCATTCAGGTCATCGCCGTTCTCGGGTTCGTGGCTGTGTGGGTATATAGTTATCATACTGACATGTCGGTTGGGTCGGTAATCACGTTTCTGGCTGGTCTATTCCTTATGTATGATCCTGTCAAAAAGCTTGGCCGGATCCATTTGCATATTCAGCAGAGTGCGGCATCAGCTGACCGAATCTTCGAGATTCTAGACACCCCTATTAAAATTGCCGACCGAGAAGGTGCTTCGGAACTTGATGCCAAAATCGAAACCGTGGACTTCGAAAACGTTCGCTTCGCCTATGACAAAGAGTTGATCCTTAAGGGTGTGTCTCTAAAGGTCAAGGCGGGGGATCGGATCGCCATTGTCGGGACTACTGGCGGCGGAAAATCCACTTTCGTGAACTTATTGTCTCGTTTCTACGATGTGACTGATGGGGCAGTACTAGTTAATGGAACGGATGTTCGGGATCTTACGGTCGAATCTCTGCGTGCTCGGATAGGTATGGTTACGCAGGAGATGATACTGTTCAATGATACGATCGCTGCGAACATCGCGTACGGGACGACGGGACTGTCGCAGTCTGAGATTGAGGCCGCGGCCCGGCGGGCGCACGCGCATGAGTTTATTTCTGAGTTCGAGGCCGGTTATCAGACGGTGATTGGCGATCGGGGTACCCGCCTCTCTGGCGGCCAGAAGCAGCGGCTCTCTATCGCGCGCGCGATTCTCCGTAATCCGCCGATCATGATTTTGGATGAAGCTACGAGTAACCTGGATACAGAATCAGAGCGCTTGGTGCAGTCCGCTTTGGACGAGCTTATGACTGATCGAACGGTTTTTGCTATTGCGCACCGTTTTTCAACGATTGTGAACTGTCACTGTATTCTCGTGATTGAGGCTGGCTTAGTTGTTGAGCGGGGCACCCATGATGAGTTACTAGCTCTAGGGGGTCGCTATAAGCATTTATACGAAATGCAGTTCAAGGATGGGCCGGAAGAAAGCTCGGCGGGTACGTGAATTCGTATAGAAAAGAGTTATGGTTCGATATCCAGAACCGGCGTGAGCTTATTAATATTACGAGTCGGGTGGATGAGTGCTTGGCTGAAAGTGGAATCCAGGAAGGCTTATGCTTGGTGAACGCCATGCACATCAGTGCGAGTTGTTTTATTAATGATGATGAATCTGGATTGCATGCAGACTTCGAGCGTTGGCTCGAAAAATTGGCCCCAGAGAAGCCGCACAGTCAATATGCGCATAATGGCTGTGAAGATAACGCAGATGCTCATTTGAAACGCACCCTCATGGGGCGGGAAGTTGTCGTTGCTATCACAAACGGTGAACTCGATTTCGGTCCGTGGGAGCAGATTTTTTATGGGGAATTTGACGGTAAACGCCGAAAAAGAGTGTTGGTCAAAATCATCGGCGAATGAAGACTGCTGACTTCGACTTTGACCTTCCTTCTGAGTTAATCGCTCAAGCGCCCTTGGCAGAACGCGCTAATTCGCGAATGATGGTTGTGGATCGTCGTAATGGCGTCGTGACGCATCATCATGTGCGCGATTTACCGGAGTTTCTCGAGCCCCATGACCTGCTTGTCGTTAATAACACGCGCGTAATGCCTATGCGTACTTATGGAAAGAAAGTTGCTTCTGGCGGTCGGGTAGAGGTGCTTTTTCTTGAACAGCAGGATGACGAGCATTGGCTCGCCTTGATTGGTGCCAGTCGATTTCCTTCTGTGGGAAGTCAGCTTAGTTTGCTGGACGGGCGACTGCTTGTGCGTGTTGTTGAACGGCTTGAAAAAGGACAAGTTCGGTTGTCTGTAGAGAATAATGCGCCCGTAACCTCCTTATTGCATCAGTATGGGTTGATGCCTTTGCCGCCCTATATCCGCCGATCTAGTAGCCGAGCAGCGGGAGTTGTCGAAGATGAGTGCTCGGAGTCCGATCGATCTCGTTATCAAACGGTTTACGCAGAAGTGGACGGCGCGGCAGCGGCTCCGACCGCGGGTTTGCATCTGACCCAAGCGGTTTTCGATGAGTTGGCCAGTCGCGGGGTCTTGCGAACGGCAGTGACGCTCCATGTTGGAATGGGCACCTTCCAGTCGGTCGATGTTGAAAATGTCGCGGACCACCATATGCATTCTGAGACATACTCGGTGTCTTCGGAATCGGCGGCGG
>CAXMRT010000266.1:0-5846 GCA_964196025.1 uncultured Gemmatimonadales bacterium
ACGAAAGCTACTTGAGCCTGGGCGCACTCGCCTGGGCGGCCTGCGGAAAAGACCCCGGATTTACACCGGAATTTCTACTCGAACAGATCGCCAGGCATACCGCCTACTCAGACGAGGACTTCAAACGCCTCGACCTTGTGACCCCCGTCAGCGCAAAAGAAATGAAGCAACGCTGGTTACCCGCCCTTGAAAATGCCAAAACACTAATCAAGAAGCTTCCGACAGAGGAACTAGGGGTCCTTTATCTAAATACCGATAGCCCAACGACCCCAGACCCGTCATCACCAAAATTCAAGACTCTCATTCGACACACCGGATCCGTAACAGGTGCATGGCCCACGCCCGCTGACCTAGCCTGATAATCCACAAGGCATGATTTCAGAGCTCCAAAAAGTGACAGAGATACTCCGTCCAACTCGCTGAGGACAAGCGGATTAGTCGTAAATTCGCATCACACTAAACCCACACGAGTTTCCCGCCTACGACCAATCAACTAGAATAGGAGCGCCGAAGAGGGAATACTCATACTGGGCTGACGGAGGTGCCGAGGTCGTGGTGTTCGGGCGATCTTTTTTACTCTACGGGGATGAACGTCACAAACAAAAGACTCATCGTAAACCCCATTTTCGAGGCAAAGGCGTATTGGGTACAACCGCATCACCAGGACGTGGGTTGTCTGACGTAAACACCAACATGGCCTCACGCGTCTCTACCTGAACAAAGGACTCATCAATTTCCCCATCTGAATCCTGGACATTCTCGAGTTTCAACTTCAAGTGCTTAGCGAGAAACGGGTAGGCAGCCATCCGCTTGGATTCTCCGTAGTCATGTCCTTCGTCCACGAAGTGAGCATTCTCAACCCTGTCCTCGGCACCGTACAAGCCGTACACCTGTTGAACGTAGGGAAACTCCACGTCAGGAGTATGTTGGGTCCAGTCCTTCCCATTCGACACGAGCAATTGCGGCCGAGGTGCTGCCAAAGCGGCAATCTCAGCGTTGTTCGTTTTGTGTTTTGCGCTCTGGTGAACCGGCAACCCACTTTCGCATACACACCCACCAAAGAAATGAGCGGATACCTGACAAACCGGAACGCTGACGGCCACGCGGTCATCAATGGCAGTCAGTATAAACGTTTGGGTTCCACCACCAGAACATCCCGTCATCCCAATTCGGTCTGAATCGATACCGGGTAACGACAGCACATAATCAAGCGCGCGGATACTGTTCCAAGTCTGAAGCCTGAGTATTTCCGGCGTCGCCTTGTGACTCCACCCAGCCTCTTTCCAGTCTCCATAACCCACCATGTCATAAAGAAAGACCGCAGCACCCATACGCGCCAGAACAGCGCAGCGCATCTGCCGACTCTCTTTGAAGCGACCGCCATGTCCGTGCGGACACAAAATACCCGCGAGCGATCCCTTATAATTGATCGGACGATACAAGCTGCCGGTGACATAAAACCCCGGTGAACTCTCAAAGGCCACACTTTCAACCGTGTACCCCTCGTAAATTCGTTTGTCTGAATATACCGGGTTAAGGGCCGTCTTGCGGGGCAGTCTCGAAAGACCAGCCCCTTTAACGATACCTTTGCGGACAACCTTTTTGCGCTTCTTCCAACTCCTCAAACTCGAATAGTCTTCCTTGAAGTCCTCGAGCTCAAGCCGTGACGCTTCCGGTGTTTGCGCATACCCAACCCGCAGCACAACAGGCCGACTCGATCGGCAACCCGTCACGCCCAACAACACAACAACCACAAATAAAGGAACAACTTTCAGCAAACCAACTCCCGCCATCCCCATCCGTGATAAACAACGTGGCCAATTAGTCCAAAACTCCTTAGCCGTTCGATGTTCGATGTTCGATGTTCGAAACAATCCCGCGCTACTGGCGCGGAATTGTCTCATCACCACTATTTCTTAAGCAAGTCCGCCATAGCTTTACCCATACCTTCACCCACATTCATATAGGTTTCAGCATGCTTGCTATAGTGACCACTGGAACTGCCGCCCTTACTAAGCGGATGCGAGTAAACAGAGGCAACCTTACCCTTATGCGCAGGGTATTTTCCAGATTCACCATCGATAGCCATGATCGCATCGAAGATAGTTCCTAGTGTTCCCGACTTGGTCGCCTTATCAGTCTGTCCCAATGTGGCCGCGACGAACTTCGCGTTCGGTGCATCGAAGTCTTTGCGCAAAGCAGCGATCAGGTTGATCAAGTTTTCTTCATACTTAGCCGCATGTGCCGAGTTGCGAAAGTCCTTGTCACCCTGCCACCAGAAAAATCCGGCAACTTCGTACTTCGTTGCACCCGGGTAATACTCACCCAGATTTGCCAGCACTTTTTTTGCTGCCGCAATATCCGAGTCGTACTGCTTGCCAGCATACCACTGGAGACAATCTCCACCGGCCACGAATGGCACAATAGTCTTATCTTTTTTGCTTTTGACGGTTTCCTTGTACCCAGGGCATTCCACATCGCCAACCTTGTACCTCGGACTTCCGGGAGGAAGAAGATCCCAGCCCAAGCTGCGGTTTCCGATGCAGCTCTTCAAAATCATGACCGGTGCGTCTTCTGCTTCGCCAACAAAATGACCGATTCCGATTTCAGGACCGATGTTTCCGCTGATGGTCATCCATTCGTTGTTGAACTGCTTCTCATTCATCACGCGCACAAAACGTACGTCATCACGAGTCGTCCAGTTGCCCGCGGCATCAACCAAGTATGGATAAAGCTTCTTTGTTTTAACCGCATGACCCAGCGTGCCTTCGCCCTCACCCTTGGTTTTACCAAAGCCGAGCATGTTGGACTGACCCAACAGAATGTACACCTGAACCGGTTTCGACGAATCGGCCGCCCAAAGCGAGCTACTAGTCAAAACAATCGCGACCAAAAGATAGGCCATGTTACGCAAAACCTTCATAAACGTTCTCCTTAAGTTAATATCAACACTCGAACACAATACACAAACACTTGTATTGACCACAACCCTGCTCTCGTGTGGTTTTACGACAAACTACACATCATTACCGACCCTCAAGGTCACCACGCGCGTTCGTCCAACGGGCCAATTCAAACGCCTGTACAGGCTATACCAGCGTTTGCTAAGGTTCCCCGAACCAACGACTGTTCACGACCCTATAAGCTTCGAGGCAACTAACATGATACGAATTCTACTACTGACGCTCCTTACCGCTCTTGCCATCCCCGCGGATGCAACGGACGCCGCCCGTCCAAACATCATCTTTTTTATCGCGGACGATGTCTCTCAAGAAGACTTCGGTTGCTATGGACATCCGTCAATAAAAACGCCGAACGTGGATGCGCTCGCCTCTGCAGGTATGCGCTTTGACAATGCATATCTCACTACGAGTAGTTGCAGCCCAAGTCGCTGTAGTATTATCACGGGTCGCTACCCCCACAACACCGGCGCTCCGGAACTGCACGTCAATCTGCCTAAAACACAAGTTCGCTTCCCCGAGCTTCTGCGGGAAGCTGGCTACTACACGGTTCTGTCAGGGAAGAACCACATGTTCGGCAAGCAGGACCGCGCCTTCGATAAGATCACTCGCGGTGGCGGCCCTGGGGCTGAAGACGACTGGGTCCAACACGTCAAAGACCGCCCGAAGGACAAACCATTCTTTTTCTGGTTCGCCGCCAGCGATGCACATCGTGATTGGGTTACAAGCGATCATGCAGCCAGCTACAAAGCTGAGGACGTTGTCGTCCCCCCCTTTCTCATCGACGCCGAAGGCACTCGCGAAGACCTCGCACTCTACTATCACGAAGTCAGCCGCTACGACCACTTCATTGGCCTAGTCACCGATGAGCTGCGAAAGCAAGGGGTTCTGGAAAACACGATGATCGTGGTCGCATCAGACAACGGCCGTCCATTCCCACGCTGCAAGTCGCGCCTCTACGACAGCGGAATCAAAACACCTTGGGTCGTGCACTACCCCTCAGTCATCAAGAAGCCATCCGTCTCCGACAGCCTCGTCAGCGTTATCGACTTGAGCGCAACCTGCCTAGAGTTGGCCGGTATCCAGAAGCCCGACTGCGTCCAAGGACAAAGCTTCCTGCCCATTCTCAAGAATCCCAAGACCACGGTCCGCGACATGATCTTTTCGGAACACAATTGGCATGTGTACAAGAATCACGAACGAATGGTCCGCTTCGGCGACTTCGTCTACATCAAAAACAACTACCCAAATCAACCAAACCTCTGCTACGAAGCTCATAAGGACCCAGCAGGTGCCGATCTTTGGAACGCACACGCTGCCGGCACGACGACACCCGAACAGCAACAAATTTTCGCCAACCCCTGCCCTGGGGAGGAACTCTACAGGATTTCAAAGGACGGCCATCAGCTGATCAACCTAGCGACAAACCCAGAACATGCGAAGGCCTTAGAACAGGCACGCGCCTTGGTGGCAACATGGACGGATCAAACGGGTGATTCGATTCCCGAAAACCCCACCCCAAATCGTCACGAACCGCCACGCGTCGAGAACGGAAAAATCGTCCCATCAGGACAACGGGGCAAGCGCAGCAACCCCCACGCGGAGATGCCCGGTGCATCAAAGAACGCACAAGCCATCAACCACGCAGGACCCGTAAAGCTGTAGCACGCCCGAGGGCGCTTACTTCTTAGCCTTGGCCTTTTTGTAGACGGCGTGCCGACTATTGCCTTGTGAGACGAAGTAGGCGACGAGGTCTTTCAACTCGTCCGCACTCATGGTGTTGATCAGTCCCGGCGGCATCATCGACAGTTTGGATGGCTTTTTGGACTTCACATCACTCAACTTGATGGTCTTCAGTGTATTCGGCTCGAAACCCGACTGAACCAACGACAGCTTGTCATCGCTTTCGGACACAATCCGACCAAGAACTACCGATCCATCCTTCAAAGTAATCTCGTGCTGCTCGAACTGATCAGACACAACGAGGTTCGGTTTCAGGATCGATTCCAACATCGACTTGTAATCGCTGCGCTTAGCCAAGTTTGTGAGATCCGGCCCAACTCCAGCCCCCTCTTTCCCAAAACGATGACAGGCCACGCACATTCCTGCAGAGAACATCTTCTTTCCATTCTCCAAGTTACGTCCCACTAGAGGTCCATCATTCAGCGTTTTTAGCCCAGACTCTACAGTCCACGCAACACCCGGCCCTTTGGCTTTCGGAAGCTTAGCAAGATCAATGGTCTTGATCTCACCCATCAAGTACAACAAAGCCAGCTTTTCTTTCTCAGGAACGGCTTCGATAGCAGTCTGTCTAATCTTCTGCACGAATGACGCATACATATTCCCTCCGCTAGAAGACAACAACTCTTTCACCCAACCCAGATAGAATTTTCGATCCGCCATCGTCCAACCAACTTTGACGTCTTTAAGACAGAATAGATAATGCAGGTTCAAGGTATTAGGCGCGCTCTCCATCGATTTGAGAATCGTACTACCGTAGCGACTATTGCGCTTCATGATCTCCGCATCATACTCGGAGGCCTTGGACTCAGTAACCTTCATCAGAGCCACAGTTTTCTTGACCACGGTCGGATGCTCAAGATAACTAAGCACACGACACAATTCTTCATTCAGGTTGTCATCTTTAGATGGGAACTGAGGATCCAGTTGATCACCGATAGCCGTCTTCAACTCATCGCTCGGCATACCATGGCGACTCATTGCGACTGCATAGGTCCGCAACAGAGCAAGCTGACCTGTTTTATCGAGCTTCTTGAAATCAACGGTCAACAAACGTTTGAGAATCGGTGACAAACTACCCTCAAAGTCACGACGACTCAGTCCCAGCAGCGCGTGAATCGCAGCAAGATCATCCGATTCCTTATA
>CAXMRT010000267.1:0-14360 GCA_964196025.1 uncultured Gemmatimonadales bacterium
CCTGATCCAACAACTTATAGAATTCCAGAAGACAGACGCTAGCCATCAGTCCCGCAAGGACCCACCAGCCGATGGCGGGAACGTACAGCGTCGCGGCAATCAAACTACTTCCCAATGCAATACCACTGATCAAGCGCTTACCGAGTGATCCCATCACACTCCTCCACATCACCATAACGTCGCTTACGCAACGCATACGATTCCAAGGCCTCTACCAAATCCGGTTCACGAAAGTCAGGCCACAACACTTCCGTCACATACAATTCGCTATAGGAAAGTTGCCATAGAAGGAAATTGCTAATCCGCATCTCGCCACTGGTTCGTATCATCAGGTCCGGATCAGGAACATCCGGCAAATACAAATGGTCAGATAGTACCTCTTCGCCAATCTCATCCGGATCAATTTCGCCTGCAACTGCCTTGCGCGCGATTTCCTGACAAGCATGCGCGATTTCGGTACGCCCGCCGTAACTGAGCGCAAGGATGAGCTGGCCAGACGTATAATGCTCCGTCGCCTTAACCACGCGATTCAACTCTTTCTGAATACTCGAGTCCAAGTCATCCGTACGACCCATAATCCGCAAGCGGACCTCGTTTTCATGCAGCTCGAATTCCTGTTCTTTCAGAAATCGCTGCAGCAGGAGCATTAGCCCCTTGATCTCTGCGCGGGGCCGGATCCAGTTTTCAATACTGAATGCATAAAGCGTCAAATACTCAATGCCGTGTTTCTTACAGGCATGAATCGCAGCACGAACGGACTCCGCTCCGGCCTCGTGCCCTTTCAATCGATTCATCTTCCGCTGCTGTGCCCAACGACCGTTACCATCCATGATGATAGCGATGTGCCGCGGAATTTTATCTTTATCGAGAACGCTCATCTAATTTCTAGTTATTCGGTCCTATACAGATATCCGCAGAGTGCTAGCTCGCCGCGGCCCAACTGACAAAATGCCCAACGGAACACCCGTTATCTCACATAAACGCTCAACATATTTGCGGGCATTCACAGGCAACTGATCATACTCCGTCACCTCCGTAGTCGGTGACAACCAACCCGGCATCTCCTCATAAACCGGCGTGCAACGCTCAAGTTTACGAATGTTCCCGGGGATGGTATCCACCACTTCTCCATCAAGCTCATAATGCGTACAAATCTTCAATGTTTCGATACCGTCCAACACATCCAGCTTCGTCATCGCCCACACATCGATCCCGCTGATCATTGCCGCATAACGCGCAATAACCGCATCGAACCACCCGCAGCGTCGCGGACGACCCGTCGTAGCGCCAAATTCCTTCCCGACTTCTGCAATCTTCTTGCCGACATCATCTGTCAGCTCGGTCGGAAACGGACCCTCACCGACACGCGTGGTGTACGCTTTCACAACCCCGATCACTCGATCCACTGCCTGTGGAGGAAGTCCGCTACCTGTGCTCGCACCACCGGATGTCGAGTTCGAAGACGTGACGTACGGGTAGGTCCCGAAGTCGATGTCCAGCATCGTGCCCTGAGCCCCTTCGAAGAGGATCGTCTTGTCGTCCCGGTACGCAACGTTCAACATCGTTACGGTATCGACAATATAGTCAGTCAGAAAATCAGCGGCGACCTTGAGCGATGCGATCATCTCGGCTGACTCCATAGGCTTCCCACCGACGGCTGTAAGATAGGCATTCTTTTCATCAATTCGTTCCTGAAACAGTGAGTCGAAGACCGGATCCAATAGATCCCCCATCCTCAATCCCGTTCGTGACGCCTTGTCGCTATAGGCAGGACCAATTCCTCGCTTGGTCGTCCCAATTTTCATCTCATTATCTTTGAGTGTCTCTTTCCATGCATCTAGTTCACAATGATAAGGAAAAATAATTTGCGCGCGGTCGGAGATAAACAGACGCCCCTTGGTATCGATACCTTGCGCATGCAAGCCCTTGATCTCATCCATCAAGACCACGGGATCTACCACTACACCGTTACCAATCACACACACTTTTCCATCATGTAGGATGCCGGAAGGAATCAAATGCAGGATGTAGCGATCGTCACCAATCTCCACCGTATGACCCGCGTTGTTCCCGCCTTGATAGCGAACGACAAAATCCACTCCCTCGCTCAACACGTCGATGACCTTGCCCTTACCTTCGTCACCCCACTGAGCCCCAATCAATACTGTATTCGGCATCTGCATTCCCTCAACTGATTATTAATCACAAAAAAATCCGCGCCTATGTCAGCGCTTTACACAACGTCTCAACCACATACCCCTGCATCTCATCGGTCAGCTCAGGGAAAATAGGAAGGGCCAACGTCTCCGCTGCAGCCCGTTCGCTCTCAGGAAAATCTCCCTCCGCGTAACCCAAATAAGCAAAACACGCCTGCATATGCATCGGGATCGGGTAATACACTTCGCACCCAATCTCTTTCTCGCGCAAATGATCACGAATCCTATCTCGCTCCGGAACGCGAATAATATACTGATTATAAATGTGCGAATGCCGGACACCCGGCCCCCCATTTACCACAACCGGAGGCTGCACCGAACTGCCCTCAAAGCCCTTATTATAGAACGCAGCGTTCTCCTGTCGCTGCGCATGCCAGGTATCAAGATACGGCAGCTTTACATCCAACACGGCAGCCTGCAAAGCGTCGAGGCGGAAATTGCCCCCCACAATGGAATGTTCGTAGCGCGATACAGCCCCATGCATACGAAGCGAGCGTAGACGTTCATCAAGAGCTTCATCCCGCGCTGTCACGAGTCCGCCATCGCCGAATGCGCCCAGATTTTTAGATGGGAAAAAGCTAAAGCATCCCAAGTCCCCGGGCATGCCAGCGCGCCAGACACCCCCGTCACCATCAGGCATCTCCGACCCAATCGCCTGAGCGGCATCCTCTATCACGCGCAAGTCAAAGTCTTTAGCGATCTTCATCAACGACACCATGTCAGCCATTTGTCCATACAGATGGACAGGCATCAGCGCCTTGGGAGCCAGGTTGCTGAACCGCGCGGGCCAATCCGTCAATAGTTCGCGAACGGCCACTGGATCAATGTTGAAGGTGACAGGATCAATATCCACAAAGACCGGCGTGGCGCCAGTTCGTGCGATCGATCCAGCCGTGGCAAAGAACGTATAGGGTGTGGTAATAACCGCATCGCCAGGACCAATCTCATAGGCCATCAACGCTGCTATCAGCGCATCGGTACCGGAAGAGACGCCCACCGCATGCGGAACTCCGCAATAGGCCGCGGTGTGCTCTTCGAAATCGAGAACAGATTCCCCGAGAATAAACATCTGCGAATCACAGACATCATCCAACACCGCCCGCATCTCATCCCGAAGCGAGGTGTACTGCCCTTTTAAGTCTAATAATGGAACATTCATAATCTATCTGGCCGCAGAAAATCCGAGCCTAGTCATTCTCCAAGGTATAGCAATTCGAGACACTAGCAGCCGATTGGTCGGCAAAGAACCCCGCAATTGATGAATCATATTCGGCGGTGTGTGCAAAAGCCTTCTTCATCAGGTCTAGCCGGGTCGAAAGTGATAACCGCCCGTCGCGATCAGCCAACTCTTTACTGATGCCTGCATAATCCTTGGGATCCGTTACTGAGGCAACGCGCAAAAAGTTCTTTGCCGAGGCCCGCACCATGCAAGGGCCGCCAATATCTATGTTCGTGCGGGCCTGTTCGGGCGTAACGCCACCAGCAGCGATCGTTTCCTTGAACGGATAAAGATTCACGACCACCATATCCAACGCGACCCCTTCGACCCGAGACAGGTCGCCCTGATGAGCGTCGTTATACGTTTCACTCAAAATTCCGAGGTAGATTTTAAAATCCAGAGTCTTCACCAAACCACCCTGCATTTCAGGCTGCCCCGTATACTCCGACACGGACACTAAGTGCTGAGCGGAGTCATCCCCCAGAATCTCTTGCACCCGACTAAAGGTACCGCCGGTAGAATAAATCCGTACCTCTGGGTTGGCATCCACAAGAGCTCGAACAAAGGGTTCTAGCCCCGACTTATCCGAAACACTCATCAGCACATGCTTGATCTGCACCGAATCATCAATCCGATCCACAATATTCAGACCCATAAACTTCCAGCCTTTCTCAAATTCTGCCTCCACGACACAAACCGCAACAGCATAGCGATTCCCCCCTCAAAATCGAACGAAAAAGGAACTTTTTGGCAAGGCCACCACCCTCCTTTGTTCTTGCGGCCATTCGCAGGCGACAGTACCTTCCAAGCATGAAAATTCTGGCTATCGACCTATCCACTACCACTGGAAGCATCTGCATCCTCGAAAATGGCACGATTCTCGCCGAAAGCCAGTGGACCGGGATCCGACAGCACAGTACGAAACTGTTCCAGGAACTCCCCAAAATGGCTGACGAAGCGGCAACTACGCTCGGCAATATTGACGTTTATGCCTGCGGGTTGGGCCCCGGCGCCTTCTCGAGCCTTCGATTGGGACTGTCAGCCCTGAACACCCTCGCGCTCCCGTCCTCGGGCACGGTTTATGGAATCAGCAGTGGAGAAGCACTGGCTCACGGCCTCTCACAAACATCCGACGCGGCCACGATCACCATTGTAGGCGACGCACGCCGCGACCGCCTATGGGCTGGGAAATTCCAGAAAAACGATACAGGCATCGCTATGCTGGACGACTGGAAGCTACTCTCGATAGAGGAAATGCCCACACTGTTCGACGCAAGTGACCTAGTCGCTACCTCCGACTGGGAACGCATCGGCGCACAGCTGAACGAGGTAAGCCCGGACCAGACCTTGATCACCAAATCCGTCATTCCGGAAGCGACTGATGTGGCACGCCAGGTAGAGTCGCGAATCAAAGCCGGCATACCCTCAGAACCACTCACGCCGGTGTACCTTCACCCCGCCGTGTTCGTCCAAGCCAAAAAGAATAAATAATCGCTCGCTACTCAGCGCCGCGAACAATGCTCTCGTCTTTCTGAGATTCTGGCGCGAAGAAATCCCGCTCCGGAAAGATTTCCGCGAGATACTTGGCCAAGGTCACTATCGTTGGGCCGTAACCTTTACTGTACATCTGATATTCCAAGGCATAACCGAACTCG
Source organism: uncultured Gemmatimonadales bacterium (assembly GCA_964196025.1). GTDB lineage: Bacteria > Verrucomicrobiota > Kiritimatiellia > CAXMRT01 > CAXMRT01 > CAXMRT01. The sequence continues at coordinate 5,091 of CAXMRT010000267.1, forward strand.
CCTCCATGCTGGTAACGATCCGCGGGATCGGCCTGCAGACATTTCATCAGGACGTCTACGACTTCGGCAGGGAGGTCTGGGCGATAGTCGCGCGGATCAGGAATCACGCACTCCTTAATTTTTTCAAGGAGCTCCTCGTCGTCGATCGTTTCATAATCCTGAATGCGTTCGCCTGTCAGCAATTCATAATAAACCAAACCCAGAGCAAAAATATCACTGCGACCATCCGTTGTTTTATAGGAAGCCTGCTCGGGCGACATATATTCATAGCTTCCAACGAGGAACTCGCCCTCTTGCAGCACCATGTGATGCGCCGCTTTCGCAACCCCAAAGTCGGTCAGCTTCACCTCACCCTCATTGGTCATCATGATATTCTTCGGCGCAACGTCCCTATGAACAATACCCAACAAGCGTCCCTTTTCATCCCGTTTATTATGCGCGTATTCCAATCCGCGGCAGACACGACTAGTGATAAATGTCGCGATTTCAACAGGAATAATTTTGGAGTCGCGACGATGCCTGTACACAAACTGAGACAGGTCAATACCGTCGATATACTCCATCGCAATATACAAGCCCTGGTCATAGCGACCCAATTGGTAGATCTGAACGATGTTCTGATGGACCAAGTCGGCGACTAATTTCGCCTCACCGATAAACATCTCTACAAACTCTTTGTTGTTCGAGTACTTCGGAAGAATGGCTTTGATCACAACCGTTTTAGTGAAACCCTCGGCGCCATCCTGCTCCGCTTCATAGACAGTCCCCATTCCGCCGATCGCGATCTTTCGCTTCAGTCGGTAGGTCGTCGTCGCAAAAATATCATCACCTTCAGTGGAGCTTTCGGTGGCGGTTTTAGGCTCTGGACTATCCGCTTCCGCGACCAAATCAAGCGAGGGATCGGCACCTGAGATAATGGAAGACTCGACAACCATTTCGATTACCGCTTCGCTTTCGCCGATAGAAATCACATCTCCATCTGAGAGCAGAGCCAATTCAACAACCAAGTCGTTGAGCAGAGTATCGTTGGTCGATTTCAAATCCTGAATATAGGGTCGACCCGCCTGAAAAAAGATTTTGCACTGACGGCTAGAGACAGCGTCGTCCGGTATACACACACTACACGTCGCATCTCGCCCCATGACCGCTTCCCGCGCGATCTTGAAACTTTTACCCGTGAGCACCCCTGTCCTGAACACCAGTCGCATACGTCAATCCCTGAAGAACATCCGAGCCGCCAACGCCCGAGTCATTAGTGAATCCATAGTCCGGCGATTATCTACTAAAGGCCTAACTCACAAAAGGAAAAACGCGCCTCCAATACACCCTAGGAACTCGGGACAACGACGGTAAGCGGAAGCATAAAGGCGGAATGCTCATCCTCAAGCTCGCTCTTGCCGCTCACCCTGTCGTTTCGATCGATCTTACCGCTAGGGTATATGCCCACACGCAGCGAATACTCCCCTGGTTCAGCCCCAATAGGTATCGGCACATGAACCTCCTTAACAAACACTTCTGAAAAAGGCTGATTCTCGACCTCATACCCATCTAACAAGGTGTGGTCGGCCGCAAACTGCACCTTGCCCTTGAGCAAATGCACGAATACCACGAAGTTTTCATGATCCGTTTCTGGATCACATCGCCAATACCCCTTGATCGTCAAGTGTCCGCCCACTCGAAGGTCACCCTCACCAAGGGTGACTCCAAGCAGCGTGGCACCATTTGAGAACTCTACTCTCCCACCTACCCGGGGTGTCCACATAGCATCAAATCGCGACCGGAGATCAGAGAGCCCCTCTTCCTGACCCGCCTTCTCCCGTAAGCGTATGTAAGCGCCCAGAGCGTCGCGATGGCCAGGATAGGTTCTCCATGCAGCCTCCATTAGAGCTAAGGCTCCCTCCTTCGCTGCTTCAGCCTGTTGGAACAGACGCAACGACTGATGTTTGTCGTTGGCCATCATGGCACAATACCCCTTCCAATAGAGGCTTTGCACCGAGCCAAACTCATCCAGCCAGGTATCGTCGCCGAAGGTATACACGGTGTGTGCCCCCACCTCGTGAGACGCCATTCGAACGCCCCGACCTGCCAAGGCGCGATCCGTTAAAGCCCGATCATCCGTCAACACAACCAACGCCACATTTTTCGACAACGCCATAACGGCAGGCAAGACTGCATCATCCCCGAAGACCCGGGGGTCCTGACTTGTCTTCAACTCGCCGCCACTACGTTTCGATAAGGTATTCGCTAACCAACGGTCGGCGTATACCATGCGACACTCGCTAGACACTAGGAACGCATGCACGGTCTCTGCTTCGAGGTTCCAATCGACCGACGACGATCCAGGCGCCAGTAAGTCCAACTCGCCGAACTCCCAAGGGAGATGCTCGTACTCGTCAGTATGCGTATTTCGAACCTGACGAAACTTGAGCAATATCTGCGCAGCTTCCACCGGAGCAAAACGAATCTCAGCACGCATCGACGATCCACCCGCAAAGAACCGGGGGCCCGACCAGAAGTAACGCGTCAACCGCTGCTCCCCCGCAACCCGTATCCAATCATTGCCGTCGCGGGTCCGCCACCACACTTCGCAGAAATACGGATATTCGCCTTTGAAGTTCGTGACACGCAAACCCGACACAGGTCGTATCCGGTCTAGATTGATCGCCAGGCTCGAATCCGATGAATTCAGGGCTTGTCGCCAAGCGGTATCCACTTTTTGATCCCGCAACACGGCATGCACATCCCGCCCACGATCATCCGAGATGGCGATAATTCCATCCCTTTCAATTGGCGAGCCTAACGATGACGGAGCCACAATGGAATGCGCTAAGGAATAATCCAACACATTCTCCACAACACTCGTCCCGCCGGATACGTAGACGAACCGATTCGCATGCCACGCACTATCGAGAATTGCTGGACGCGAGGCCATCTCGGCTCGCACTGCGTAGGGTTTGTAAATCATAGCGGTTGGCTCAAACACACACACACGCTCGTCCAACGCCAGATTCAGCCAACGAACACGCCAGTCAGCGAAAGCGACGTCTGTGCCGACTCGTGACAGCGCATCCTCAACGGCTGTAGCAGACGCCCACTCCTCCGCTCCGGCGATGGAATAGGTCGCCCGCTCTGGCAATCCCCGAGAGTGGCTCCCTATCAGCGCCAACACCGGCAATAAGGCGAGGGCAGACGGACGGCTTCCCTTCAGCCACATCGTCGTCGCGTATCCAAGCATAATGGCGAGCACCGGATACAGGGGCAGATGATAACGAGGCGTCCCCATCTGCGCATAGGCCGCAGTACTAAAAAGCACGCAGGCCACCCCAACATACAGAACGAGAGAAAGCCGATACACCGTTGACTCTTTCGGTGAGCGGAAAGCCCAAAACAAGAACGTGAGCACACCCCCAGCGTAGATACCGAGCGTGAGCACTTGCAGTGCCAAGGGAGCGCCGTCAACGTACAAAAATTTCAGCATCAGGGGTCCCCAAAAGAGAAGCAACCCTTCCACCGCATGCGTTTCGCCCAAACTCGACGCCTGACCCAAGGAGTCCATACCGTTCGCCAAGTTCCAAATCAACCACGGCAAACATCCGAAAACGAATCCAGCCGCGCCCACGAGCAGGTGCCAATGAAAAACCTTCTGGCGCAGAATAAGCACAAAAAGAAGCGCAGCAGTCCCGATAGAATACACAATCAAACCGTTCGACCACCAACCAAGCCCCGCCACCACTCCCAGCAACAGATAGTCCTTAGCGCGAGAGTCTTCGCCCACCCGCTGTCGCTGAATCATCCGACAAGAAAACCAAACGATGAACGCACCGAACAAGAGCGTAACCGTATATCCGCCTCGGGCAGACGCCATGTAGTGAAAGTAACCCTCTGGACCGACAATCATGAGAGCCAGTGCGGTGAGCCCACAGACTTTGCCCCCGACGTCTCGGCCCCAGCAGTAAATCAGCGGAAGCAGGGCCATCCCAAACACAGCAGTCCCCATACAAACCATAAACGGGGAGTACCCAAAAATTTTGCATAGCACAGCACTCATCATGGGCTCCAGACTTCCCATGTACGACTGCCCGTAAAAGAAAACGGGGTAGTCAGTCCCTTCCACCATGTGCTTCACCATCATGGCGACAGTCTGGAAATCTAGATTGTGCGTATACTTATAACACCACGCACCAAACACCCTTGCCGCACAACCGACGACCAACAAAGATATCAACCAGCGTTTATGTTGCGAGTCCGTCATGCATCAAAACCGAATAACGAATTCTTGTTGACCATGCGTCGCCACACGAATCAGCGTCACCCCTGGCCCAATCTTTTCGGGCGAAAGCGTGACACCTCCATCAGCGGTAAAACCGTCAACCCACTGATAACGGAGCACCACCTCCTCCGCAGGTTCCAAGAGCTTCACGCGCAGTTCATTGAAGTGCGCCTGAACAGTCCCCTTACCCAATTCAAACCGACTCGACTCTCGCTTAACTGTGAAGATCGATTTGTCGCCGATCGTTTTCACGAACGCGTAGCGGTCTTTTTGATCTGAAAAATAGGCAATCCAATCTGGATGGCGGGTAATGACCGTGGTCACATCCATAAGCTCCAAATATCGAGCCGTTCGCTCGGGAGTGTCTTTCCATGCGTTTGGAGGCATCTGATACTCCACGCGTTTGGGTGAGAAGTGATAGTAATCACACGCCACCATCTCGCGACCCGTGATCAAGGGAAGCAGCGCCACATGCCCCCCACCAATGGTGTGCACCGTTCGACCTGCAAACAAAATCCGTCCCTCACTCGGAGCATCCGTTTTTATATAATCGACTAGATCCAACAGAGCATCGTCCGCCACAACATACCGCGCGAGACCACGATTCTGGTAGATCCGCCCTACGTTCCAGGCTCCTAGAATCAGTAGCGCGATCAATGCGCCGCGTATGACTGCCGTGTGACTACGACCGTCCTGCAACACCCGTCCCGCCATCAACGAAGCAGGTACGAGGGCAACGATCAACAAGGGAATTGCCATGCGATCCAGTTGGAGATTGGGAAAATAGAGGTTACCCCAACCCGCTAACACACATAAGCCAAGGATGGCAGGTAGGTACCATCGTCGAGCCGATCGCCAAGGAAGAAAGCCAACACCCCCCAAGCCGAGAAACAAAATAATCGGGTGAGCCTGCCGCAAGTGGTCCCAGAGATCCGCCCAACCCTGACTCAGACGTGAGGGCCCATCCTCTACCCCCACAGCTTCCGTTGCGGCGGGAAGCACATGCTCTGTCGGTGCCTCCAGCACGAACGTCATCAGCGACTCCCCTTCCGTCATCACCAACCATAGTGGATAGGCCTGAAACACAAGTAACGCGCCACCACAGCAAGCTAGGAATACAAACTTCGCTTTCGTCCATCGAGGAGTAATCGCCAAGCTAATCAAGAGCGGTGCGGCCATGAGTGCACACGGAGGCCACATACAAAGAAACACCAGCGAGACGACCAAGGCGACACCCAAGCGCCAGTGAAGCCTGCGATACCACACCACACGCATCAAACACGCCGACATCGGTATCAGAAAGGATGTGGCTAGCAATGCACCAATAGTTCCGAAGTTCAGCAACCAAAGAAAGTACTGTTGGCTTACACCTAGAGCCAATATACCCGCCACGTAACAAGCGATCTTACCCGCCCCCAGTGCACGCAAGCCCCACGCGGCCAGCAACGGAACTAACAGAATAAACACCAAACATACTGCATACGTGTAGACATTTTGCGGCTCAGTCAAGAGCCACAAAGGCCATGTAAGCGCACCGAATCCGTTGGCGCCCGAAGACACCCCCACAAAATCCGCTACCCCCCCATTCCAGTACGGACTATAATTCAATAACTGAGGAAAGGTTTCGCTGAAGGTCCAGAGGCGGAACATGAATGACGGGTGGTCATCGCGGTACAATGCCTCCCCTTCAGTGACTGATAGAAGCGAAAAGACAGCCCATGCCTGTGCGGCTACAAGCAGCCACTTCATCAAAGGCTCTATCTGCTCACGCCGCCACTTGATGAGAACCAGCCCAAAGACAGCAGTCAGGGTCGCAAACCACATGATCCCATGGTCGAGGGTGAAATGGCCACCATTCTCAACGGTCGGCAACCACTCCAAAAAGTAAAACCAGTGATTATGCCAAGGGAGTTCATCAAATAAAAAAAGCGTCATCATCACAGTGAGAATAACCCCAGCGGTCACGCCTCTGGCGGCCGGCTTCCCGTGATTCTGGCGCGAGGCAACAAACCCCGCGATCAAGACAGGCAACACCATCACGAATGGCAGCATCCAATCCGTGTGTAAAACCTTGCCCTTCACATGCAAGAGCATGTGTATCGCAAGACCCACCACCAGCGGTAACCCGACACAGAAAACGCCCCTGCCGAGCTTTTTCCTGATATTCCCCTCGGGGCTCATCAGAAGATCAACAACACACTGGGCAGAGCCTCACCCAATTGAGCCTTGCCGGACGTGCTAACCAAGTTCCCGGACATATCAACAAGCTTTAAGCCCTTCACTTTTTGGAGGCTCGCCGGCAGGTCTTTGAGTTTATTCGTCCCCAGATAAAGAGCCTCCAAGGAACTTAGGTTCCCTAAATCTGCAGGCAATGAGGTCAGAGCGTTCTTCGATAGGTAGAGACGTTTAAGAGCCCTTAGCTTGCACAACTCCGGAGGCAAGATCTGGAGCTGGTTTCCATCCAGACTCAACAACTCCAGTTTTGTCAGTTTTCCGATCTCCGCCGGCAGGGTTTTCAAGTTGTTACCGCGCAAGTGTAAGACTCGAACATGCTTCAGCGTGCCTATGTCCGCAGGAAGACTCGCAAGACCTTGATGATTCAAATTCAGAACCTCCACCAAGAACGGTTCCGCCAAGGCTTTAGACAAGTTGTTAAAATGGCCGCTGGGCTCGCCTGCATGTATCCCGAGAGTCCACGTCGCACACAGAACCACTATCAAATATCGCATTACGCACCTCTATAAAAGGTTGAGTTCACGGTTATCGTTCGCAACACACACGAACATCGAATCAGCTAATAGATGAAGTACCCCATTCTCCTGCATTTGGCAATCATACTTTCCCGACAGAACCGCGTGATTTCGAGCAAGGAGAACAAGGGTGTTACGACCTGAGTGGTTGGAACCAGCGATTTGGTTCAGGCCAAGCGTGTGTTCGGATGATCCTACCCGTCAACAAGCGGAACTGAGCAAAGGGGCGTAGTCGGCAGGACCCACAAGTCCTTCGACTTTCTCGCGAATCAAACGGAACGGAAACGGTTTGTACAGGATGTCCGTCATTCCCCGCGAGAACTCGTCTTCCCACAACTCCAGCACCTCAGCTTTATCAGCTGAAAAACAGTTGATCGCAACAGTCAGGAACAGTGTCGGAAGGCGCTTGATTCGGCAAATCTCTTTAAACAATGTGATGCCGTCCGTTTCCGGTAACATCACATCGATGATCACCATCGAATAATCGTTCTCTTGGATAAGACGTAAGCCGTCCCGCGGATGATCCACGGTATCAACTTCGTACTCCATCGATCCCAAACACCTCTCCAGCAACAACAGGATCGTGGAATCATCATCTATAGCTAAGATTCTCTGCATATCAGTCCGAGTGCTTTATATTGTGCACAATAACCGCCAGAAATGCGACGCAATTCACAAGCTTTCCGTCATATGAACATCTGTGTGACTTTTGCGCACATTCCACCCTCTTGCGCAATAAAGACTTTTTTAACTCGTAAAATTCAAAGAACACAGTCATACTACTCTCAACAACCCGACCAAACAGATTAAGTCTTTGTAAACACGGGGGTGACTCATGAAGACTGCACTACCATTCGGACTTTTAGCGTTCACGTTAGCAGTACTCGCCGTCGGCCAGCCCACTATTTGGGCCATGACGCTACTTCTAAACACGGCAATCGCCTTTGCGTGTGTATCGATCGCCTTCGCATGCAACAGCCCACACATCTTTTTTAAACAGCGTGACGGAAGCCTCAGTACACGATCCTACATCATCTACTGGCCGTATATGCTGCTCAATGCAATCAGTTTGAAAATTTATCGCGGAACAAAACATGAGCACGCATTTGATGAAGTCGTGCCAGGCGTATTCCTCGGGGGCCGGTTAACCGATAAGGATGAAATCCCCTTCCAAGATACGGGGATTGGCTACGCGCTCGATCTGACATCCGAATTTTCGGAGACGCCTTTCATGCGCAGGAAGTACCGATATTTGAACGTCCCCCTGCTCGACAGCTGTGCACCCACACAAAAGCAACTTAAACGCGCTGTAGAATGGGTATGCGAGAAACAAATCGACTCTCCGGTGTACGTACACTGCGCATTAGGGCATGGCCGTAGCGCAACAGTAGTCGCAGCTTATCTATTAAAAACAAAACAGGCGACCTGCCCAGAGCGCGCGGTCGACCTCATTCGCGAGCATCGACCTCGGATCAGCCTGAACACGCACCAACTCGGTGCCCTTACCATATACTGGACCGAGCTCCAGAAGATCGAAGCAGAAAGACCCAAACCTACACAGGTCAAACGCCGTACCGAAATCCCGCCCCAGTCCAATCCATAAATAGGCTAGTTGAGTCTTGCCGTGCGCAGGAAGCATCCGCATTATAGGCGTCTGTTTGAACGATCCTGATACAGAGCGCCGACTGGATAAGCATGCAAAAACCGACTATCGATCCGACCGAATTCCTCGATTTCTACCGCATTGGACTACTCTCACAAGCCCTAACAGTGGCTGTGACCGATTTCGATATCGGCCGGATCCTATCCCATCACTCACTTTCCTTTAACGAACTCCAAACGGCGCTCGGTTTACAACGACGCTCCACCATCATTCTTCTTACCGCTCTACACAGCATGGGGCTGCTTCAGATCGAACCCGACAATCAAATTAATCTCAGCCCTCTCGGCCGCGAGAAGATGTCCCCCGACAGCCCTCACCACCTCCGTGGATATGTAGGACTCGGCGGGTTTTCTCACGATGCACAGCAACTCGCTCAGTGCTTACGAACGAACAAACCCGCAGGCGACGTATCCTTCGTGTACGTCAACAACGCTGGCCCGTCAGCTCTCGATGACCCAACGACGGCAGATGTGCTCATTCGCGCAATGGCCGACCGTGCGCGCAGTATCGCACCCTTCGTTCAGGATGTCGTATCCACAACCGACCACCACCATCTTTTGGACGTCGGCGGCGGGCACGGACTCTAC
>CAXMRT010000268.1:0-5271 GCA_964196025.1 uncultured Gemmatimonadales bacterium
TGCCTGAATCCCTCGGGTTCGAAATCACGGATGGGTATACCCATGAACCAGTGCATAGCACGAGAAGTTACAGGGACACCCCTTGCTGGCACTTGATGCCCACTTGATGCCCACTGGATTAGCCGTAAACTCATGCAACTAAGGCATTCTCGCCCTTGCCCCCAAGACACATCAGGACAAGCAAATTGATTGGGCATATGATCAGAAGTAAGCGTCCGAGCGAGCAGCTCCAGTCGGCATAGGGCCGATGCCCCACCTGCTTGACTTTGAGTGCTTTTTCGCCACTCGAACGCCGGCTCTGCACCGGTGGGTCACAAGATGTAGTGGGTGGCTGAACTTCAGTGGTTTGGTCGTCAGGGCTGACGCGGCCCTTGGAGATAACTTCAACGAGGTCGCATAAGGCCCATTATGTCCAATCACCACCCGCAGCGTAGAGCAACGCAATCACGCGCCCCAGAGTAAACTGGAGCGTTGGGTTATGTGCGATCCAAGGCATGAGTGCATAGGCAGCACTCACGTGCGCCTATGTGGTCATAACGCCGGAGCGGGCGTGACCCAACGCTCCAGTTTTTACCAGTGGAAGAGGATTCCGAAATTTACGCCCACCCCATCCAAACTCCCATCGATCGGCTTGGTAATCGGCCCACTACTCACACGGCCGATATCCACAACCCGATACATCGCTTCCACAAACAAGCTCACCCGCGACGTCTGCAGGCCCTGATTTTCACCCGCGACCGTAAACTCCATGCCTAGCAAGCCGTAATAACCGATCTCATCATCCGCAGAGATATCCACTTTGGCTCCAAGGTCAGAAATGAAATCTCCTTCCATCAGATACAAACCAAGACCCAGACCTGCATAAATATCCAAAGGTCCATTCGCGGCGGAGTGGATACTTGCACCCACTTCGATAGGCGTGACCTCCAATTTGACATCACTGACACCCGACACACCAGACCCGTCGGCCAAGTCATTAAATTGCGAAAGACGCATGTCAAACATGGTGTGAGAATCGGGTGATGTGTGATACGAGAAGCGCAGGCCCAAGCCTTCACCAGCATCTGCATCGGATGTATCCCAATACGAGCCCACTAGACCCCAACGGTGATCCGCTTTCGCCGCTCCAGCCACACAGAACACAGCAATAACCGCACACAAAATAGAACGTTTCATAAGAGCTCTCCCAGTTGAATGAATAATCTGGTCATGTTACCCATTGACCCGACGAAATGCAATAATTCTGTCCCCGTAGAAATACTCACAACCCCTTGCAGAAGACCACCCACAACACCATACTCGCCGAGATCACAAACTGCGCAGTTTACTGGGTCATTCATCGCCATAGGAGAAGACATGTCCCACCCCAGACTCAAGAAATACTTGATCGCAATAAAATCTATAACTACATCGGCATAAGCAGGTTACAGCTCACCTTCCAAAAACTCGTCATGCCATCTAACATCAGTGCCTGCCCTAGTTTTGGCAACGCGCTAGGGCTGACATCGATGTATTTTTTCAAGCCCTCTAAGAACGACACTGCCTCGCCGAAATCGATAGCTATGTGATCGCCCTATTCCATGTCATGGATATGAAAGAAGATCGCTTCAGGACCATTCCCCGCGTTCAATCACCAGACAATATGCACACCGGCCAAGAACCCGTGCATGGTCAGATCCATTTCAACGCCATCATCGTCGTGATCAAAATTCATTGCACGATAACCAACCGCGCCAACAATCGAATCCGTGATCTTAGTATACACGGTCGCAATCACTTCCCACGTAAAATCGGTACCCGCACCGAATCCACCGACATCACCTGTCACGACAAATCCCGCACGGTCGTTGACAGGCAGCGTCATGCGCCCACCCAAAATTGGATCAACCATATCGATATCCTTCGAGGCGCTCAGTCCGAGGCCCGAACGATCTCGGATCGAGGTGTCGATGGATAGATAACGAGCTCCGCCAAAGATGGCGAAGGGCGTATCGTTAACCTGAACGCCATACACGGCAGTCACAATCAGCTCATCAAGCCCGACCTTGGCACTCGCTGGTCCCACCTGACTGTTTGCGTTCAGTGTGATATACACGGCATCAACCAGAATAAACGAATCCCCGTTATGAGCCTCAAATGCGGCTAAAACACCCCAGTCCATATTATCTAAGATGTCATCAAAGCCCACTTCGACGTCGGTACTCAGCTCGCCCACAGACACACTACCGTCGATGCCGGCACCCCAGCCATACGGTGAAAGCGTGTACGTCCAGTCAGCCGCATTGGCCGACGAACCAAATGTAAACGCACACACAACTGCTACAATTAATCCTCTAACGCAATCCATCATCTCTCTCCTTGTTTGCTTTTCTATACTCTATTTTGGATACAAAAATACGACCTGCAGACGAGCACCCCACTCATCTGCTGCCCCGTCAGGTGAATCGAGCCAATAACGTGCGCCGATGCCAACTTGCATGATCTGAGAACCGACCGTAAGCATCTGGTTCGCCATAAGGTTAACGGGGATAGCCCACTCCTCGGTCTCCCAATCGTAGGTAGACTCCAAGTTCACCGTTAAGGTCGTTTTAGTTTTAGTGTTATAACTAACAAACGGCTGCACAAACGTTGCGCTAATATCGGATCGGTCGTCTTCACCCGCAACAGACTCGATATGATTCACGAGCCCCCCTACCGTCCACGGCCCAGTCTGCTTCAATGCCACGGCTGTCGGTCCGACGCCCCACTGCTCCGCGCCCAAAAGCTCGTCAGACGCGCTAGGCAGAAGAAGAACCGGGCCTACACCCCAGATCAATCCGCCAGCGGTCGGCGCTTTTGGAGAAAAGAAGAGACTTTGGACGATATCGCCAAGTCCCGATTCTCCGGCACCAGCACTAGGAACATCGTCCTGATCAATCACAGGGAAGATGGTTCTCGAGATCAGGTTCCATTCTGGAGACAAAGAAAAAGGCAAGACCGGCTGGATGTTAATGCGTAACACGGATCCATCATCAGGGCCAATGTTATGATCCGTGTTCGCCTGTATAGGAACACTGACCAGAGACGCAAGTGGGTTCGACAGCTTTTCGGCCAAGTTATCTTGCCCGAAAACGGTGCTCGTGAAGAGCGCTACGCAACAAAAAGCTACAACACACCACCTAGTCATCATAATCCATCCTTTTCATATGAGTTCATAAATTTATGGCACCAAAACAACAGTAGCACCACCAGACTTTTCAAGCGTATAAACGAGAGTATATGTGGATTTCGCCGATAGTCCCGAAGAAACGGTGGGGAGCGCTAGCACCCTTTCGTGCTTCACCCCTTCGCCGTCGGTCCAAGAAACGTCCCCATGTGTCGCTAGCATAGCCTGGCGAGGAAAGCCCAGGTCCAATTCTCGGCCCGGCAACAGTGCTGTCACAGCCCCTATACGATTCGTCGGTTTGTGCAACACACGCACATCCGTCATCCGCTGGGCCGTCGCATTACGAATGATCGCGCGATCCAACATCACTGACGGGGTTGATGCACAGCCGGTGACGACCCCCAAAATCAAACAGCCAAGAATACGCCCACACCATGATCCTACAACTCCGAGACGGTTGTCCGTCATGCCCAGAACCCACTTACACGCTCTACCATCCAGTAAGACGCTGCGGTACCAATCACGTAAACCGCCAAACGCTTGCCATTAAACAAAAACGTTTCGCGCCGAAAAGCGGGTATCACATAAGCCAAGGCCGCGAAGCCTGCGAATAGCGCAGCGATGAAAAGAAGCTGCCCAATCTCGACACCTACATTGAAAAACAACAGCGCGACAGGTATCTCTGTCTGAGGCAACCCGATCTGTTGCAGCACCGCTGCAAAGCCAAAACCATGCAGGAGACCAAAGGACGAGGAAACCGCAATCGGATAACGGAAAGTGAGCGAGTCTCGTTTTGACCGAGCTAACTCCATGGCTAGGAAAACAATGCTCAACGCAATGACCGCCTCAACCGGAGGCACCGGAATCCGCACCAAGTCCAACGCAGCGAGCGCTAGCGTCACCGAATGCGCAACAGTGAAGCCTGTGACGGTTGCCAGTAGCCGTCGCCCACGTCCCGCCACCAAAATCAAACAAGCCACAAACAGTAAATGATCTAAGCCTGCCCAAATATGGGTGATCCCCAACACCGAATATATGCGAGCCACCTCACCTGATGTTGGATTCTCCTGAATCACAAAGGCGGGATTTTCCGGCGATACACGCCCTGTCTGGACCCCACCCTCCAGGTTTTGTACTCGAACCAAACCATCAGTGAGTGTCGACTCAAGCCCCACGATGGTGATGGTGGTCCCCTCCAAGCCTCCCGCACAACGAATCGTTGAACGCTCGACACTCGCGCCTCCCGTATACCCAGCCCGCACAGGAACAACTACCTCAACCGGGTCGGAAAAAATCACGGACAAGGCTAACTTCGCAGATCGCCCTTTGGCTGGAACCTTCCAGACCATCTCGTAGGTTCCGCTAGAAATCTCTGTCAGCGCCAGATAAGAGGGTCGCGACTCATGGGCAGACACGAAAGAGGCAGAGCCCATAAGCACCACCGCCAACACCCACAAACTCGTCTTCCACAGGAACCCCAAGACACGCGCGCACAATGAGTCGAATCGTGTCACTCCCGGTCCTCTCCCTCGATCCGCACGTCGTATTGCTCCAGCATCTTTGCATAAAAGGCCTCGTTCGCCTCTTGTTGCTGCGAATACTTCCAGTCTTCAAAAACAGCCGCGCGAATGTCAGCCAACTCGGGCAGTCGTTCTTCGACTCGATCACTAACATATACGAGATGAATACCAAACCCTGAACGGATCGGACCATGCCACTCCCCGACAGGCAGTGGAGCCACAGCCTTGGCGAAGCGATGACCAAACACACGCCGAACCTCACCCGCCTCAGCGTCTCTCAACTCCCGCACCAACAACGTAGAATCCCCAAATTCATCCACACTCCGTTCACCTTTTTTCACACGGAGCTCGGCGAGCAAGGTCGCGGCATCCGACAGAGCGGAATCGCCACGTTTATCTATACTAAAAAACACCTGCCTTAAACTCAACGTGGACTCAACGAGATAACTGTCTTCATGCGATTTCAGGTATGCTAAGAGAACTTCATCGGACGCCTCTGTCGGAGTCATCAGGTCGTTCGAAAGGAACTCTAGCTTCAGACGCAAACGACGACGGATAATCGTATCATCCTTCTCGAGCCGCATCGCTAGCGCCTCACGATAATAG
>CAXMRT010000269.1:0-8112 GCA_964196025.1 uncultured Gemmatimonadales bacterium
AAGTGGGTGATGCGGCTGGTGGATGCGGCGCGCGGGTAGTGATCAGTGATCAGTGATCAGTGATCAGTAGTCAGTGGTCAGTGAGTTGGGCGTTGGGGGAATTTCAATATCCAATATCCAACATGGAATATCCAATGTCCAAGGTTCTCGGGCGCTGCGCGGGCTGGTTTTGGTAGTCAGTGGGTAGTGGTCAGTGAGTTGGGAGTTGGGGAATTTCAATATCCAATATCCAACACGGAATATCCAATGTCCAAGTTTCTCGGGCGCTGCGCGGGCTGGTTTTGGTAGTCAGTGGGTAGTGATCAGTGTTCAGTGATCAGTGAGTTGGGGAGTTTCAATATCCAATATCCAACACGGAATATCCAATGTCCAAGTTTCTCGGTAAACAGTAAACAGTGAGCAGTGGGTTGGTGGGGACGGGACGGATTCTTTGCATGACCCTCCTACCCAAAGGGGCCCCTTCCGCCCGGGCGGACACCTTTTGTTGGATGTTGAGCGCTACCCACTGACCGACTGTCTTTCCGGGTGCTACGCTAGGTGGGAGAGATCTATATTTGCGGTGGTGGTTTTTTTGTTTTGGGCGGTTAGTATTATTTTGTTGGGGCCGGCGGCGGTGATGGATGTTACTTGGTCGAAGCCGGCGGGGAGAGTGGTCATTCCGATGATGTAGTTGACGTTGAACGGGGTGTTCTTTTTTAGGCGTAGGTGAGTGGGGTAGCCTTTTTCGGAGAGCGGATTCTTTTTGACGGATTCAGCGAGTCCGATGTGGTAGTAGGCGGTGACGTCTTCGATACCTAGGACAGAGTGATGTCGTCCGTTCCACGGGTGGTAGTGACGGCCGGAGTTTGACATCCACAGGATCGTGTTACGTAGAACGCGCGGATCTTTGAGGGCGAAGTATACCACGCGCTCTTTCTGGAAGGTGACGGCGGTCCATGCGAAGGGAAGCTTGTCATCCGACACCATCATGACCAAGTCGTCGTATCCTTTCCGAGCTGGGTAGGTGCTGACGTCGGTGTTACCGCCGGTATGAAGTGGGACCTTGGACAGCTTGGTGAACTTGGCGTCGGGCCTTAGAGCGTGGTAGCCGCCGATGGTGGCGTCTTCGAAAGGGAAGGGGAGAACCTGGGCGTATTTAAAGCGACTGGTGGATATTTTCCCGCAGCCCTCAACTTCAGGAAGTTTAAGCATCGCGTGATGGCCGGGGGACATGGGGCCGGTCATGCCGGTGACGGTGTGGCGCTGGTAGACCGCATCATGTCCATCGACTAGGCGAATGATTTTTTCTACTTGGCCGGGACGAGTCTTCATCTTCATCTTGAGGCGTAGTTCCGAAACGCCGTCTTTTTGAGATGACTTGGCGGAGACCCAGTTTGAATTGGCGGTTTCCCCGTGGGGCGGATGTTCTTCGCCGCGATAGGGGG
Organism: uncultured Gemmatimonadales bacterium; assembly: GCA_964196025.1. Classification (GTDB taxonomy): domain Bacteria; phylum Verrucomicrobiota; class Kiritimatiellia; order CAXMRT01; family CAXMRT01; genus CAXMRT01. The sequence goes on from CAXMRT010000269.1 coordinate 1,425, forward strand.
TGTCGTTGCCGCCGAAGGGTAGGCAGAAGAAATCCCCGCGTAGTGCGTGCAACAGCGGGGGTAATGAGGCGTCGATGGTTTCATCCGCCCAGGGAGCTATTGAGAAGGGGTTGACGTTTTGACCCTTGAGGTCAAAGGTCACAGGCCCCAGCATGCCAGCCGTGCGTGTCACGCTAGCTTCTATGCGATCGGAGGCCAGCGTATAGGATGGCTGGCCGTGAATGGTGCGAAGCGTCGGCTTGCTCACGATAGTGTTTCCTTAGACAACATAACTGAATCCTTCGTCGTGGATGCGATCCTCGTTGGCGGCTTCTGTCGTGGAGCTGCTTAGACCTCTTACGGATGGTACGGACATGGGGTACTCCTGGTCGTTTCAGACGAATATTCTTTCCTCTAGGAAAGGGTTAATTTATGTTTTGATTTTATCGATGTCAACCCCTATGGCACTGGTTGTCGGCGTGTATTGGCTTATCAAAAAGGAATTCTAAGATGTTGAGAACAAAACTGATTCATCCAGAGATCATGGGAGTGCTGGCAGAGGCGGGTCACCATGCAAAGATTCTTATCGCCGACGCGAACTATCCGGCAGCCACGAAAAAGGGGCCCAATGCAGAAGTCGTCTATCTAAACCTAGCTCCCGGGCTGGTTACCTGCGCGCAGGTGTTGGAAGCGATTCTCGCTGTTCATCCGGTAGACGAGGCGATTATCATGCAGCCTATCGCGGATGACCCGGCGATATCCGGTCCTGATTGGATTCCTCCCGTGTGGGAAGAGTATGCAAAAGTATTTAAAGACTCAGATCAGGATCTGGAAATGAAGAAAGTCCCGAAATGGGATTACTACGATGAGGTCATCACCGATGACCACATTCTCACGATCCAGACGGGTGAGACCTCGATGTATGCGAATATACTTCTTCTGACGGGTGTGACAAAAGCTTAACGTTTTGTTTTGGCCGTATCGATTTCATCCCATGTTTCGGGATTGACTGGGTTGTAGGTGATGACGTCGAACGAGCGCTTGATGATCTCGCGGCCTTCTTCCAATGTGGAAACTTGATTGTCTGCCATCAACTGCGTGATGATGTTTCCGCAGGACGTGGCTTCGACGGGTCCGGCGATGACGGGACGATTGATGGCGTCAGCTGCAAGTTGGCAGAGTAACTTGTTTTGTGAGCCGCCACCCACCACGTGTAGGGCGGAGATGGTTTCGCCTGTGAGTTCTTCGAGCATTTGGATAACATGACGATATTTAAGCGCAATACCTTCTAGGCAAGTTCGAAGAATCTCGCCCTTGGTTTCGGGTGCCGAGGTTCCATGTGTCTTGCAGTAATCGACAATGCGGTCAGGCATGTTTCCGGCTTCAATGAAGCAGGGGTCATCGGGGTCGATCATGCCTGTGAAGGGCTTCGACTCGGCGGCCATGGTGCCCATGGTTACATAATCGTATTCTTCATTCCATGCTCGATGGCATTCTTGGAAGAGCCAGAGGCCGCAAATGTTTTTCAGGACACGAGTGGTTCCGTTGACCCCGGCTTCGTTGGTGAAGTTAAACTCCAGGCTCTTGTCGCTGATGATCGGAGCGGGAGTCTCGACGCCCATGAGTGACCAGGTGCCGGAGCTGACGTAGGCGGCCCGTTCGTCGATGAGAGGGGTGGCTGCGACGGCTGATCCGGTGTCATGACTGGCGGCGGCAACGACCGTGATTTTCCCGCCGACTTCTGTTTCAACCGATGGAAGAAGAGGGCCGAGCTCGGTACCGGGTTCGACGATGTTGCAGAACATGTCGGCGTTGATGCCAAGGCGGGCAATCAGGTCCCTGTCCCAATCGCCGGTACGTGGGTTCCAGAGTTGGCTGGTGCTGGAGATCGTGCGTTCGTTTGCTTTGACGCCGGTTAGCCAGTAGCTGATCAGATCGGGGATGAAGAGAAGCTTATCCACAATTTTTAGTTGGGGGGAGTCGTTGACTACGTCTGACATCAGTTGATTGAGTGTGTTGAGGAAGATGAACTGTGTGCCGGTGGCTTCATAAATCTCGCTCTTGGGCACGCGTTTGAGCATCTCTTCGTGCATTCCCAGCGTGCGAGCGTCGCGGTATTGATAGGGAAGTCCGATGAGATTCCCTTGGGCGTCTATGTAGGCGTAATCGACGCCCCATGTGTCGACAGCGAGGCTGACGACCGACTCGCCGTAGGTCTCAACGGCTTTTTGAATCCCGGCTTTAAGGTCCGTAAAGATTTGGGTGATATCCCAATAGTCGTGATCCATGATGTGAACAGCGCGTGAGGGGAAGCGGTGAACTTCTTCGAGGGTCAGGGTCGAGCCGTTATAGAGGCCCGCCACGACGCGGCCGCTGCCAGCGCCAAGGTCAACGGATAGGTAGCATTTTGTGTCAGTCATAGATGTCTCCAGGAAGGGGCTTAGTCTGCGTTCCGATGAATCCAATATTTTCGCGGGCACCTGACCGGGTTTTACGACGCGGAGGTCCTCGACATGTTGTCTGATTTCATTGCAGGTCGACTCGGGTGTTTGCGTGTCGGTGATGACGACGTGAATGTCATCAAGCGAGCCAAAGTTGGCGAGTGCGGGCTTTCCGAATTTCGAAAAGTCGGCCATGAGATAGTGGCGTTCCGAGCGTTCCAACATGCGGCGACGGAGTGACGCTTGAAATTCGTTGGTATCGCTCAAACCGGAACTCAGGTCGACGCTGCCGCAAGACAAGAACGCCTTGTCGGCGTAAAACTCGGACAGTGTCTTTTCGGCGATCGGACCCGCGAAGGAGAGTGAGTTCGGAGACTGGGTGCCGCCGAGGCAGATGACTTTAATGGCATCGTGCCCGGCGAGGGCCTGAGCGACCTTGCTGGAATTGGTAATGACGACCATTTCAATATTCGGCAAGTGGGTGGCGAGATAGTAGGCGGTGGAGCTGGCGTCGAGGATGATTGTTTCGTCTTTGGAGACGAGTGAGGCGGCTTCGCAAGCGATGGCGCTTTTTTCCGCACGATTGAGTTGTTCGCGACGCCAGTGCGGGGATTCATCTTGGCTTTGTTCGAGTGCCACAGCGCCGCCGTGGCTGCGTTCGATCTTGTTGGTTTCGACCAGTTTGTCGAGATCGCGCCTGACCGTTTCTTCGGTGACGTTGTATCGGGTCGCGAGATCAACCACCCGCACACTTCCGTGAACGATGATTTGATTAAGTATTTCGCTCTGTCGGTGTGCGGCGATCATACTAGTGGTCGCCGGTTGTGAGAGGGCTCACCCTTGATCCATACATCCATCGAGTGTCTCTATGTTTACTGGCCCAATTGTTTCATGATCATGTCAGTGATCTGCTGCACCACGGCTTCAGAGGCTCCGTTGGAAGCGGGACTTGCTGTGGATCCCGCATCGGGGACTTGGCATGCGACACCGGGACGGAAATCGTCATTCTGGCAGAGTTCGCACTCTTGGAGGTCCATGCGGTTCTCTGGCATACCGAGGTTGCGGCGGATTTGAAGAAGTTCTTTGAGCTGACCGCCACTGATGGTTTTGAGTTCGCCGCCGAGTTGGGAAGCGATCCAGATGGTTTTGCAGTAAGCATCGGTGTTTTCCATTTTCCAGTATGCATCTTCCACATCTTTGCCCCAGGTGATGACCCCGTGGTTTTCCATGATGATCGACTGGTGCTCAATACCGATTTCACCGACGATGTCCGCATTGGCCTGAGTGCCGGGTGTGCGATATTCCGCGTAACCGATTTGACCGAGAAACACTTCGGCTTCGGGGATCATGCAGGTGGGAGGAACGACGCCGGCGACTGCGAAAGCGGTGGCGTGTGGCGGATGGGCGTGAACGCATGATTTCGCGGCTGGCTGGCGTTTCATAATACCGATGTGAGTGTTCACTTCCGAGGTGCGCTTACGATCGCCCGCGACCTGATTGCCATCCATGTCCACCATGCAGAGTTCTTCTGGCAGCATGAATCCTTTGGATATCAGGGTGGGTGTGCAAAGGACGAGGTTGTCGCCCACTCGGATCGTCATGTTTCCGCCGTTACCGTCTACATAGTCCTTATTCCAGATACGCTTTCCGATATCGCACATGCGATCCTTCAGGACGCTAATTTCTGGCGATTTAAAGAAGCGTTCCATTTCGGTTGGCGTTTTCGGATCTTTGCCCGGTTTCCAGCGGTATTCGAAGTCTGGGACAAAGGGTTCGTTGCGCGGTTTCCTCGTTGCGGCTGTCGGCATGACGCTTTCGCGTCCGTTCTTGCGCTGATAGGCGGCAAGAATATCTTTTGCCGTAGGCGTTAGCGTCGCGCCACTTGCGATTGCCTCCGGGTTGCTTCCGTTGCGGATTGCTTCGTCGAGTTGTTGAGCTGTAACCAGTGGTTTCATGATCCTCCTGGGGGGGTATAGGTTAGAGTGTCGATAATAGCGGTATTATATGCGTCGACCGGAGTCGGTTCTTCAAAAGCTGCAGCGGCTTCACCGCTTTCACTGTATCCAATGATGTCGCCGTTGCGTGCGCCAAGGTTGTCGTAGACGACCAGTGAGCTGCCCTTACACAGCGTGCCCAGATCGCCGCCTGCGAGTTGTTTACGCGAGAGCGGGTGAACCATCAGAAAGCGGCCGCCGCTGTAGGCGCACACCTTCGGGTCCATTGTAATTTGTCCTATGACTTGGCCTAGTCTCATAACTCAGTCATCCAGTACAGCGTTTGTCCAGTAGCGGATCGGTGAATGTTCGTTCCCGACGCGGTCGCGAATGCCGGCGCCGTCGGTGGTGATCAATACGCGTTGATGCATGCCCGCGCCAAGACTGTCGACTGCGAGTATGGGTTCGCTAGTGTCGGCCCCGGTCTCATCGATGGGCTGGCAGATCAGAAGTTTGAACCCTGTCAAACTTGTGTGTGAGATCGTGCTCACTGCTTTACCGTCTACGCGTGCAAGTATCATGATTAATAAATCTTCAGTTGGTCGACCAGAACGCACCGGCGTCTACGAGTGAAGGTCATCGGGGTGGTGATACCTTCGCCGGTTGTTGTGGCGATTGAGAAACTCGGGTAGCCTTCGCCCCCGATGCCGAGGCCTGCGAGGCAGGATCCATTTTTAACAAAAATAGTAGAGTCCAGTGCACGGGCCATCAAGGTCATGTGAGCGACGTTCATAGTGTGGATCATCGAGCTATGACGATAACCGTGTTCGGAAATGAGTGCTTGGCGAACACCTTCCTCAACCGAGGGGACGCGGATGACTGGGATCATCGGCATCATCTGTTCTTCCATCACAAAGGGATGCTCGAGAGTCGTCTCGGCGTAGACCAGCGGGGTGTTGGCGGCGATCGTCTTGCCTGCACGTTTAGCGAGGACGGCTGCGTCGGCTCCGACAAGGTCGCGATTTAGAACAGCGTGTGAGCACCCGCCAGCATCTTTGCTTTCGGTGAACACTTCCTTGGTGAGGCGTTGCAGTTCATTGCTGCCGAGCTTCACGGCGCCAACCGCTTCGAAGGCACGGATGAAGGAACTGTAGGCTTTTTCAACGACGAATATTTGTTTTTCGCCGATGCATAGGAGGTTGTTATCAAACGAGGCTCCGAGGAGAATGTCGGCCGCAGCTTGATTGATATCCGCGCTTTCGTCGACAAGCACAGGAGGGTTACCGGGACCTGCGCAGATGGCGCGCTTGCCGCTTTTCATCGCGGCATCGACCACGCCGGGTCCGCCAGTGATACAAAGAAGGCCAATGTGTTCGTTAGCGCAGAGCTCATTGAAGGATTCGATACTGGGCTCTTCGATAATCGTGATGACGTTTGAAAAGCCGAGCTCAGCGTGGATGCGGTTGTTGAATTCTTTTACCGCGAGTACGGCGCTTTTTGCGCCGCCGGGGTGGGCGTTGACCACGAGCGTGTTGCCGGCTGCGATCATGTTGATAGCATTACACGCAATGGTTGGAATAGAGTGTGTAACGGGCGTGATAGCGCCGATAACGCCGAAGGGGGTGTTTTCTTCCATCGTGATGCCGCGGTCACCACTCATGCCCAAGGGCTGGAGCCATTCGACACCTGGAATGTTCTCGATGCCAACGAGCTTTGCGATCTTGGCGTCGAGTTGCCCCACTTTTGTTTCGGCGAGCTCGAACTTGCCCCATTCGACTTGCTTCTCGGTGCAGGTTTTCTTGATGATGTTTACAATTTTTCGACGGCCTTCCACTCCCGCTTTTTGAAGCTGAGTGAAGGCGTCTGCAGCGGCCTCACACGCTTTGTCGGCGGTTGGGAAGACGCTGCATGATCCGCCGCAGTCGCAACCCTTCTTCTTTGGAGTGAACGGTGCTGCGGACGGTGCGGAGGGGGAACTTGGTGTTGCGCCGGTACCCAACTGTGCGAGTACGTTTGAGACAATGTTCCGAACCATTTTTTCGTCGAGTTTTGTAGTCATCTGTGATTCCTGCTAGTGATCTAGTCCTGTGCCTTGTAGATCTTCTTACTGAAGACATTCACCTCGTCAACGATACCCACGACTGCTGCATCCACAGGGACGTTCCGCAGTCCCTTGCTTTGGCGAGCGGAGCTACCTTGGGCGAACAACACCATTTCGCCTTCGCCAGCACCTAGGTTGTCGACCGCCACGACGGTGTTCACGCCGGAGCGGAACGTTGTGGGGTCTTTCTCGTCGACGAGCATGGGGCGTAGGATTAGAAGCTTCTGCCCGCT
>CAXMRT010000270.1:0-6990 GCA_964196025.1 uncultured Gemmatimonadales bacterium
CGGGTGATGCTCACCTGTGGCCAGATGGGCATTGCGACGGGTTATGCCGCAGCTATGTGTAAAAAACATGGCGCCTTGCCTCGCGAGGTCGGTAAGACGCACATCAAAGAGCTCCGTGGATTGATTGGGTATACTGAGTAATAGTTTGGGCTGAAGCATCATGCGCCACATCGTTAATTTTGGACTTTTGTTCAGTTTTCTGACCCTGTTGGTCACGGGAGTCTTGTCATTTTTTTGGCCGTTCTCCTTGGTTGTCACTCGCATCCATGTCGTGTTTGGGACAACGACAGCAATCCTCGTGGGCTGTCATCTTTTTAGCCGCGTGGCTTACTTTAAGCAGCAGATCGCGTCACCCGCCAAGAGCAGTGTGTCGCCGGCCTTGCTGGGCGGGATCTTCGTAGGGTGGGCAGGTTTACTGATGGTGAGTCTATACAACGGTGCGCCAGTGGATGTACTCATAGGGCTTGGTTACGAGTCGAAACATCGTGCGGCGATTGTACGGCCGCATCCCCTTTCAGCCTCCATTCAGAACCGTGCCGAAGTGAATGTGGGCCGAAAGAAGAAGGGTGGCGATACCGTGGCGTTGTCACTGCACGGGCTTATGCAACAAGATGGGCCCGCGCCAGCTTTTGCCATTTGGGCAGAGACCCCGGCGGGAACCATGATTGAAACCTTGTATGTGAGTCCCGAGATGGCGTACTCAGATCAGCCGACTTGGCACGGAGAACAAACGTCACGAGCGCGAGTGCTGCCGGTTTGGCGCCATCGCTACACCATGCTGAGTGGTGTGGATCCTGAGGGGAAGATAGATGCGACGAGTGGCGCTACCGAGGATCATCGGTTTTCCTTAGATGAGTATCTGAGCGTGGACGGGGGAGAGTACCTGCTATTTTTTGAGATTAATGCGCCCTTTGATGTGACGGATACGTGGTCGGACCCACATATCGGTCAACCGTCGGTCTTGTATTCTGCACGTGTGACGCCCAGCGTGGGCTCCGCCTATGTGATCTTTGAGTTGACGGGGCACAGCGGATCAGGGGCGCCTGCGGGGGTCATCTATTATGATTTGGATTCAGTGACGACGGCGAAGAAGCTTGTCGACGTCGTGATTGCAAAGAGCGTGCCGCTGGCGGTGGTCGAGTCGCCGTAACGACTATTAGAGATCGGGGAGGGAGCCCGGTGTCATTCCGTTGTGTAGGGGTGGCGCTTTTGTTATTCTTTTGAGCCATGGCTAAATCGCATTCGCTATTATTCTTTTTCGGCTTACTTGTGTGCAGCACCACCTGCGTTGCCGCCCCTGTCATCCAAGTAGAGGCGCTGTTTGGTACAACCGTAGGGCCACAGGGACGGATTGCTGTGCGGGTGGACGCGATTTTTGATGCTCCGTTTGAAGGACACTTACTCATTCGTCAGCAAGGGCATCGTTCCCCCCTAGTCGCACGGAAAATTCACGTTGGTGCGGGTCAGTTTAGATGGGAAGAAAATCCACAGATGTACCCCGCGACCGTGATGAACTCGCGCTTAGAGGTTTCTGTTGTTCCCAAACGAGGTCGTGCTGTGGCCTACCGGGAATTTGCGCTTGAACATGCGATGCAAGAGTACCGCGGTTATTACCAGGATCCTACTAGTGTTCTTCTAGGCGTGATGGGCGGCTACCGAGCGTTGCGAGACTCGGTGAGTATTTTTCCGAAAGTGTCTTTAGTGGAGGTTAAGGCTAAGTACGTACCGCAAGACTGGAGGATTTTGAACAATGTACACGCGCTGCTTGTTACTAGGCGCGGAGTGGACGGGTTGGATGAAGAGTCGATAGAGGTGCTCAGTCGCTGGATGCGTGCAGGGGGTGTCATCGTGGTAGATGGTTCGATTACCGATCAGAACGTGACTGATTTACTGGAGAGGTTTTGGCAGATTAGAGCTCAGGGGGTGCCAGAGTTAAAGCCGGTAAACATCGATATCAGCTCTCAGTTTTCGAATCCCCGCATGGTTCAAAACGCAGCGGGGGACTGGGTAAATGAAGATCCGGTTCAAGAGACATTTAAAGGGAAGGTGCGTGGCCGGACGCTGACGAGAGGCTCTTATGTGGCATCTGTCACCCAGATTCGAAAAGCGATACATACCCCGTTTGGGCTAGGCGCACTCGTTCTGCTCCCATCCGACCTGGTCCAGTTGGCGTCGCAGGACCCTAACGCTGCGGGAACGCTTCTTGTAGAGGGTTTGAATCGATCTGGGAAAGTTCTTCAAGACGATGAATATGGCGGCCGCTGGTATCGTAACGGATCAGCAGGGTGGGGAACGTTCATGAGGGCGTTCAGTCGCTTAGCGCCAATCTCTGTAGGCGCGGTGGTGTTGTATGTCTTGTTGTTTATTTTTGTCGCGGGCCCGATTGAGTTCATTCTTCTCCATCGGCTAAAGAAACGGCAATGGACGTGGGTGGTGACGCCGGTGTTGGTTGCGCTTTTTTGTTATGGCGCGAACGCGATGTCAGTTATGACACGCGGAACGGATCCGTATCGGGCTACAGTGAGCATCGCGGATTTTGATCTCGGCGGTCGTGGAACCGACACGATTTTCGAATGCATCACCTCCCCAGGAAGTCGTCGCGCGCCGTTGCGGTTGCAGAGAGGGTCGCAACTGAGTATCCAGTATGGTGAAGGAGCGAGTTCTGCACCTGTCGAAGTTCGTTCCAGCGAAGGAGTGGATGTTTCGATGCGAGCGTGGATCCCCGTTACATACGAGGTTCGTGCCCCGCATAACCGCGAGGCTCCCTACAGTGTGAGCCTGAAGAAAACAGGAAAAAAGATGCACATTCGGTGTGTGTCCAAGAGCGGAGCTCCTAAAATTAAAAATGCTAAACTGGTCACGGAGCGGGGGATTGTGTATGCCTTGAGTTCTAACGCCACCAAGGACGGTTCGGTGTGGGAGTATTCCGGCAAGGTCATTAAGCGGTCGAACGTGAAGAAAAGAAATGCCCAAGAACAGCAAGAGTTAACCAGCACGTTTTATCAGGCTAACCTGGCGTACAACGTCGATCAGGTCAAAGTAGCGGAGAGTCTTGAACGTTTGTTAGATTGGAAAAGTGTTCAGATGGGCTTTGATGTCTCGATGAACCTGGAGTTGTACCCGCTGCGTTTACCCATGCCCGTGGTGGACAGTTCTCAGGCGCTGTTGCTAGTGACCGCCGTTGGCGGGGGGCCCCAGAGCGATCTAGATTGGCCGGAGGAGAGTCACCAAGAGTCGCATTACCTTATTCGTCAACTTGTCCGTCTGCAGCCCAAGGAGAGTCATGATATCCGTAAAGAATCTAACTAAGTCATTCAGTGGTCTCGCGGCCGTTCGTGACTTGAACATGGAGGTCGCTAAAGGGGACATCTATGGCTTCATCGGCCCTAATGGGGCTGGGAAGAGCACGACCTTCAAAATTTTGTGTACGATCCTCAAGCCCGACAGTGGTCAGGTCACGATTGGTGATGTGGATATTCGGAAAGGCGGAAAAATTCGATCGATGGTGGGGTATATGCCCGACATGTTTGGGGTCTACGAAGACATGACGGTTTATCAGTACCTCGATTTCTTCGGAGCCGCCTATCGAATCGGATGGAGAGATCGAAAGCGTTTGTTGGACGGGATTCTTGACCTTACCGATCTCGCGTTCAAGAAAGAGGCGATGGTGAAATCTTTATCGCGCGGGATGACGCAGCGGCTCGGCGTAGCGCGAGTCTTAATCCATGATCCTGCGCTGTTGATATTGGATGAACCCGCGTCTGGTCTTGATCCGCGGGCGCGCATTGAGCTGCGAGAACTGTTGAAAGAACTCGCGAGTATGGGAAAGACCATTATTTTGTCGTCTCACATATTGGCAGAGCTGTCGGAAGTCTGTAGCCGACTCGGTATTATTGAGCAAGGGCAGCTGGCATTTGAAGGCACGCGTGCGGAGTTGAACACCCGACTCGTGCATCTGAGCACCATTGCGATTGAAACCGTGTCAGATGATACAGAGCTAGCGCTGCGGAGCCTACGTGATGCGCCGTTTACAGAAAGTGTTGAGCGAGAAGGAGAGGTTTTGCGCTTGAAGGTCGTAGACGGCTTTGACGCGATTCACGAGATCCCCACCTTCTTGTTGCAGAAGCAATGTCGCCTTTTGCGGTTCGAGCAGGATAACCCATCGCTGGAAGACGCCTTTATGCATCTCACTCAGGGAAAGCTTCAGTGAAGATCGTCGGTCCAGTCTTTATTAAAGAACTGTTCCAGCTGGCGCAGTCTCGCCGCTTGGTGATCATGAAAGGCGTTTTCTTTCTCTTCATGTTTTTGGGTTTCCTGTTGATTGCCTCCGAGGGGTCCAAAGGGTATAACCGAGATGAATTTGGCGTCATGCTATACGCTGCGGTTGCCGTATTAAACGCAGGCGCGATTCTGTTGTTTACACCCATCGTCACCGCCTCCGCCGTGTCGGGAGAGCGCGAGGCGAATACCTTGGGCCTGCTTTTGCTCACGCGTCTGAGTGCGTGGAACATCGTGCAGGATAAAGGGCTCAGCCGGATGAGCTTGTTGTTGTTCCTCATCTCCTTAACCTTTCCATTGATGGCTGCCTCCGTTTTATACGGGGGTGTAGAGATGCGGCACGTTATCTGCGCAATAGGTAACATTATCGGCTTAGGCCTGATGACCAGCGGCCTGAGTATTTTCTTTTCCGCCGCGCGTTCAAAGTTTAGTGGTGCGGTGGCCTCGACTTACGTCGCTCTTCTGGTGTGGTTGCTCTTGGTTCCAATCGGTGTCGCGCTCTACTTTCAGGGGGGTGTCGAGGTTGCGTTTATCAATCCGTTTATGTCTGTGGGGATGACCTTTGAATCCACAATGGGCGGATACCTGGACGCTAGCTGGATGGTGAATCTGGCGATTGGAGCGGGCGTCTATCTTGTGTGCACCACGGCCGCAGCCCTGATTGTTCGACGGATGGCAATGACGGACACGGTACACGTGTCGACGGAGAGCCGCGGATTTTTGGTCGCCTTGAAGCGTCTCGGTTATGTGACCGCTCATGCGAACCCTCTTCTCTTTCTGAGGGCGCAGCGGCTGGGGAATCAAAATCCGTTGGCGTGGCAATGCGGACGCATCGCGCCGGGTTCTCACAAGCCCGGTTTGTACAATGTGGTTAACGTTCTGTGCCTTCTTCTCGCGGGTGTGATTATCGCCGTTTGTGTGATTATTTCGATTTGGGATGGGGGCACTCGGTTTGCGTATGAGATTTACAGTTTGTCTGTCGGTTCCGTCGTGTTGAATGCGGTTGTTGTCGGTTCGGTGATGTACCATTCGATGATTCGGTCGCCGACGTTATCCAAATTCCCTTGGATGATTTGGGTGCTGTCTATTGTGTGTAGCGGGCTCGCGCTGTTGTGGATTCATCAGAGTGCGGGCGAACTGTTTACCTCTGCGAGAGAGTCTCACCTTCCTGGGATCATGTTGGTCACCCAGTGTGTGTTGGTTGGCCTCAGCCTCTTGTGGGGTTATATGGCACTACGCTGCTATGTCTCAACCGATGATCATGGAGCGAGCCGGTTCATGGATACGATGTGTGCGCTGGCGAACGTACTCAACGTTGCGCTTTTCATGTCGGCGACGTATTGGGTTTTACGTGGAATACTAGATGGCGGTGGAACTGAGTGGATGTTCTATTTCGTCTATTGCGTTGGGTACGGCATTGCGATGCTAATTGTGGTGATTCTAGGGGCATCAAGCTTCGCAAGAGAGAAGCAGACAGGGACTTTTTCTATTTTATTAAGCACGTGCTTGAGTGGAAGACAGATTGTGTCAGGGGTTGTCAGGGGAACGTTTCGGACGATGGTTCCTTTTCTCTCGGTCTGCCTGGGCGTATTGTTTATGGGTGAGGCATTGGACCCTAGTGAATATGGTGTTCTTGCGAGCATCGCGAATTTGGTGGTGCAGTTTGGATTTGCACTCGTGTTGGCCATATGGATGTCGTTGATTCGAAAGACCCCTGCGCAGGCGATCATTATTACTTTTGTGATTTTGATATGTTTGTATGCCGTGATCCCGATTTTTGCGGAGATAATGAATGCAGAATTTTACCAATGCTCGCCCGGCTTTCTCCTTGCCGTGAGCCTGATGCCGAGCGAGTTTCGTGGTGATGATGTTGCTTGGTGGTGGGTCGCGACTCTGTGTGTGTATCTGCCTGCCACGGTTGGTATCTATTTTTGGATGTGCTATCGATTCAACAAAATTACTGGCCGACAGGAAGAGGACTGGCACGCGAATCCAGAACGAGAGACGAGCTCGGGCGTAACTGCTGATTGAGTCCGCTTGACGTTCTGCCGAACGTGCTGGTTGCTGCATGAGTTCAGAGTTTTTCGCAAAAGAGGCTGCTAATGCGTGATAGTACGGTTGTGTTGAGGGGATCTGCGTGAGAGTCTGTCTTATGCGACTCTTTGCAACGATGTTTCTGATGACGGTAGCGGCCTATGGCGGCGAGCTAAAATTCGAGTCTTTGTTGAACGGCAAGGACTTGTCCCAGTGGAAGACGCCAGCTGACCCCAATTGTTGGATTGCCCATGACGGTGTCTTGACGGTTAAGAGTAATTCCAAGCGTGCGGGAGATATCCTGTGGACGAAGGAGTCGTTTGCAGATTTTGTTTGTCAGGTCGAGTTCAAGTTCGGTAGCGGAAATATCGATACAGGTATATTCATCCGCAACAAGAAGGAACAAATTCAAATAGGCGTCTCCGGCAGTAAGAAGCGTGACATGACCGCCTCTCCATACATTCCCGGCAAGGGATATCCGGTCGAAGCGACTGGCATCAAAAAGCTCCTAAAGTTGGATGACTGGAATACCCTGCGTGTTCGCGCAGTGGGTGGGGCGTACACGACTTGGTTGAACGGTAAGGAAGTGATGGACTATCAGTCTGCCTCCGCCATCGAGAAAGGCCCCATCGGCATACAGCTTCATCCCGGTAGAAATATGACGATCAGCTATCGACA
>CAXMRT010000271.1:0-6711 GCA_964196025.1 uncultured Gemmatimonadales bacterium
ACACATCGAGCCAGCGTTGCGACGACACCCGGCCCGACTGCACAGATAGAACACCTTTATTCGCAATACGTAGTTCGTTGCGTGCATGCAGCTCCTGTCCAGCCTCTACCGTCAGCTGCTGGACTGCGGTCTTGCCGCGAACTTCCAAACCAAGCACGTTCATCTTTTTCTCCACCCTAGCGCGGCTCATCTTCGCCCCGGTGTTTTCGATGACTGCAGTCCAGGAAGACTGAGGAGCACCCGTGTCTTTCATATGCGTTATGCCTGCATTGGCATACACATAGTCAGACCAGTTGTCGGCGTCCGCCGTCGATGCGTCATCCGCCCCGGTCCAGCGATGATAGCTGTTCGCGAAGCCAGCCGGCTCCATCACACGCTCAGCCACCAACATCGCCTCCAGTTCTTGAACCAGCGCCGGATGTTTCGCCGCTATGTTCGTCTTTTCCGCGCGATCCTTTTCGAGATCATAGAGTTCAATACCCTGACGAACCGTCGACGTCTTTCTCTTTTTTGTTATCTTCTTCTGTGCGGCACTTCGGAGAATGAGTTTATGCCGACCGCGGATGATAGAGGCGCCATCACCGGCTTCATGGATCAGAAACTCCCGATCACGTGAACGTCCTTCGCCCGTCAGTAATGGAGCCAGAGATACGCCATCAATACCCACGGGCACAGGCCCGCCCGCCAGCTCGGCAAATGTAGGCAGGAGGTCGGACACATCGATTACCTTATCGCTGTCCGCTCCTGCGTTCAGGCTCGATGCGGCATGAATCTTTTCCGGCCAGCGCATGATCGTTGGCACGCGGATCCCACCTTCATGGATCGATCCTTTCGACCCTCGTAATCCTCCATTGCCGTTAAATTCCTGATTGCTGTTCCCCGAAGGCCCTCCGTTATCCGATTGAAATACGACCAGTGTATTGCGTGACACTGAATCCGTACGATCCCCATCCCCATCTGGGTCCTCCAGTGCCGCCAGAATCTGACCGATGTGCGCATCAATCCGCGTGACCATTGCGGCCCACTGCTTCGATTGCGGCTTCAGACCGGCAAAGTAGGGCTCTTTTTTATAGGCGCGGTCCCACTCAGGCAGCTGCGCAATGTCGCCAAACGGACCATGTGGAATTTGCGCAGCAAACAGGGCAAAGAACGGACGACCGGATTTCTTGTATTCCTTCGCCTGTGCACGAATAAAATCCAAGGTGGCAAACGCATAACTATCGTCGCAATACGCGGTTTTCGGGTAATCCGGGTGATTGTGATTGGATGCCCCATCCGGATACGCCGGGTTGTTTCGGTGATCGTTCAGCGTGTTCAGACTGCGAAGCATCCCCCCGAGCGCCAGTTTGTTTGCCGGAGCTTTCCAGAGCGTCGGCTGAAAAAAGGTATGGGCTCGAACATGGTGCAATTCAGCCAGCACATGACTGTAGCCGTGCGAAGTCGGGAGTGTCTCCAAGTTTACAAGTTCAGGGTCCTTGAGCGCCTTCGTACCTCCGTAACCCCACTTCCCCCAGTATCCAGTGACATAGCCCGCAGACGAGAGTACATCGCCCATCGTGAGGTCATCCGCCCGAATCGCTTTTTTCGCATTATCCGGATCGTTCCGGTCAGCAAAGGTATGCCCTTGATGAAAACCGGTTTGCTGAGAGGATCTGGCGGGAGAACAGACAGTGGCTCCATAAGCGCGCGTAAAGTTGATGCCGCTCGCCGCCAGCTGATCCAGATTCGGTGTGAGCACCGCCGGTAAGCCTTTGGCACGTCGGGCGGCCTGTCCGTTTGGACCTATCGAGCCCCAGCCCATGTCGTCCACATACAGATACAGGATATTCGGTCGCTCTGCCGTCAGCCCTTTCACAGGCAGAGAAAGCAGACAAAACAAAGTAAACAGACCGGTGATAGGTTTCATAAGCGGGTCTCCATTTAAAGCGGTTCAGTGATGCATCCCTATAGTATAGAAGTTAAAGCCTCCCGAAACAACCCCCACACCAGACCGAGCATTAGAGCGTTCACGACAAAGCCTGTCCTAAAACATGATGACGGTCATGACCTGTCCCTCTTTTGGAGGGTGAGGGCGTGACAAGGGGATTTCCTGACACGACGTGTGGGGGATGCACCTACGTTGCGTGTGGTGGCGTTGCCTATGACAGCTGTGGGGCATCCTAGTGCGGTTGTTTGATAGTCTTGGGTCTTGTTCTGTCCAAGATAGCCTTCACGCGCTTGCCTTTGTCATTCAGGACGATGCTGCCCGCTCCGTTGGTAACGTCTTCATGAATCTTAATCAATCCCCGTGACACTGAAATGAACATGGCCGGCTTCGTGTCCTTTGAGGATAACAAGAGGAAGCAGTCCGGCCCCAAATGATCCATATATAGTTCTCCTTCAGCGTGTGGCAGAGAAGAAAGCGTATCGTTAAGCTCCTGAATCACCGCCTCGTTGGTGATTGTCCAACTGGGATTTGGGACGCCAGAATATAGGCCCCATTGCACATCAAGGCTATCAGGCAACGGTTTGACCACTGGCACCTGATCCAGCCTAGCGCAACCTGCTGCTATAGCTGCGATACAACCCAGCACCACAGACACGTTTAGAAGATATTTTTTCATATGTGCTCCTCTCTTAATAAGATTATCAATATGCATACTCTATCACTCTTGCATATAGAACCCGTGTAACAACTTCGTAACAGCCGTAAGGTCTGGCCGTTTACCTCAATTTCTTTGCGTATGCACAACTCATGGCTGCTGGCACCAGTACTATCAATGGAGCACAAGCGACTATGATAATGGCGGGATTGTTCCCTTCCATCGGGAGAAATAGAGTCGCGACGCCCAGTAGCATCAGTGGGATTGACCAGAGAATCAGCTGCTTGCCGCCGTAGGCGTTGATCTTGTACCAGTTCTCCTCCGATTCGAAGGCTTTCTTGATGCGGATGCCGTACGCCTTGTTCATCGAAATTTTTCCCTTTGCGAGGGGGATACTGAGCGCGCTGATTAACGCTGCAACGCAGATATTGCTGAGACCAAGAGTGATGCTTACCGAATCCATAGTTCACCTCCTTATGTAGAGCGCCCTTCCGAAACTCTTTGCTAAAAACACCGTGCTCCTAAGGGTTCATTAACGGGACTTATCCACCGAAGTGCAAGCTCTTCCCATTGTTGAGTAAATCAGTTTAGAGGTCTGTCCCTCATTTAGATACTAGAGCGTGCGTTGAAGACCGGTCATGATTTTTGTTTTGTAAGTGATGAAGAGCGGGAGGTTCTGTCGTTTGGTGGGGAGCGTGCTGAAGGTGGTGAGGGCTTCTTGGTAGGATTGCTGGGCGTCTTGCATCGCGCCCATGCTTTCGTGTATCTCGGCTCGCCAGAGCGGCCAGCGGAATGAGGGGGCGGCTGTTTGTTCGAAGCCGAGGATTCGGGTGAGGGCGTTTTTCTGGTGGCCGAGTGTGAGTTCCAGATCGACGGCGCGTTCGACTAGAACATAAAGGGGCCCCAGTTTCTTGATTCCCTTATCGAGGGTTTTGAGTGCTGCAGGGAAGTGTGCTTTTCCTGCCGCCCGCAAGGCTGCGGCATGCTGAAGATAATCGTCAGGTCGGTGCGTGTCGGTCAGGCTCAGCAGTCGCCCATAGCAGGCCGCTGCCTGTTCGTATCGTTTGGCTGCAAGATGGATATCTGCCTGGGCGTTGAGGGCTCTGATGTGATGAGGATGCTTGTTAAGGATTTGTTGGATGAGTGTTGCGGCCTGTTCCAGCTTTTCCTGACCGATCAACGCGATTGCCAATCCGCAGGCGGCGTCGGTGTTATCCGGCGAAAGGTCGAGTGCGGCGGAAAAGTCTTTTTGGGCGGCGGGCCAGTTTTGGTCTTCCAGATGCAGGGTGCCGCGTTTCTGTAGTGCGGAGGCATCATGTGGCATTTTTGTCAGCGCATGGTCGAGGGTGTGGATTTGTGACGCAGGACCTTCGTGAGCGGTAATGATTGGTATGCTGCTGAAAAACGCCATGTAGATTAGGAGCAGGGGAATACACCATCTAAGCATGATCAGTCCTGGGTGACGTGGATACGATAGAATTGTGTCGGGAGCGCCGAGGAGTTTGTGTAATACGTCGGGGTATAAAAGGCGGTTGGCTGGTGGGTGAAGTCGGTATGCAGGTTCCACTGCGAGTTTGTGCTGAAGCTGTCGCGTGATTCTATGGCGTAGGTTCGTCCGGGGGCGGCCATCCAGGTCAGGATATGCAGGTTGCTGCCTGTGTTGGTAATGCGAGAGTCCACATAGAAGACGTCGCTCGGATCTGTGGGGTTGGAACCCGCGGTGGATTCCATAAGGTTGATCATGCCGTCATTATCAACGTCGTTGGTGCCCGTGCTGGCAAGGTTGCCAAAGAAATGCATTTCCCACCAGTCAGGTAGGCCGTCACTGTCGGTATCAGGATTGCCTTCACCGCTATGAACGATAGTGAAGTTGTCGCGCGCAGCCGCGGTGTCGTCGACAAAAGCAGCATCCAAACGGTTGCTGCTAACATCGATGATCAGAGATCCGAGCAGATTCAGGTTCACGGCCATAGCTGGATGATTAAGTGTACCGCCGCTGATCTTGCCTGAGCTGCCGGCTACCGCGTAGACCGCGCCGGTGGTGGAGCTGCGTTGGTAAGCGCCGTCGCCGGCTGGATCGCCATCACCGCCGTCAATGACCATGGTGTTGGTGTTGAACGTGCCCGAGAGGCCATAGTGACCGTTGATGTAATAAGAGCGTTCGTAGGAATGGCTGTGGCCGCAGAGGATCAGATCGACCCCGCTGGCTTCCAGGATGGGCAGGGCATTTTGACGCATGTCGATCAAGTTGCCTTCGGTATCGGAGTTGTGGGAACCTTTGGTGTAGGGCGGGTGATGCCAGAACGCGATGCTCCATTCTTGATCCGTGGTGAATAGATCATTCTGGAGCCAGCTCAGCATCGCCCCGTTGGTTGCGCGGCTGACATCCATCGAGTTCAAGCATATGAAATGAATGTTGCCGTAGTCGAAGGCGTAATAGGACTCGGTACCGGATGCCAGTCCACCGGCTTCTCCTGAGGTTGGGAAAGTGAAGATGTCGTAATATGGGCCTGTCTGGCTGGAGGAGAAGGTTTGGCCGTTATAGGTTTCGTGATTGCCCAGAGTCGACCAGAGCGGGGTATTAGGAAGGGAGTTGGTATACATGTCAAAAACGGCGGCCTGGAATTGAGCGTCCGTACCATCATTATAGGCATTATCCCCGAGCATCAGCCAGGCATCGGGACGGTCGGCACCCGTATAGCTGATCATCGCGTCCCTTACGGCGCGGGCATTGCTGTTGGCGGTACCTGCATCGCCGATCACCCAGATCCTGCTTTTGTCGCGCTGACCGGGATAGGGGGATGTTTTGAAATGAAAGCGGTTGTCGCGGTATGAACTGCCGTTGCTATCGCCAATTTCATAATAATACTTCGTGTCGGCGGACAGGCCCGTGAGCGTCATGCTGTGATCTGTATTGCTGCTGGCATTGGATACCGTATAGATCAGGTTGTTTGGTTCAAGGCCGTAACGAACAAGGCTGTCGCCGGCAAACTGCGTGCGCCATTGAACCACGATGTTTGTCGGCGTGGCATTTTGCAAATAAGGGCCGCGGGCGATGCTGTAAGGAAGTGAGTCGTAGCTGAAAAACCCCAGGTCAAAACTGATATCTGAACTTGTGGCGTTTCCTTGATGTATTTCTACGGCAATGACATTCGTGCCGGCAAGCAGGGCATTGGTGAAGAACGAGCTTAAAAAGGTAACTTCATCTCCGCCGCCGATCGTGCCCGAGGCATACGTGAGGTAGGTCGGTGATCCTGCTGGCATGGTGTCGCGAAAAAGTTCAGTGCCGTTCAGATAGATGACGACACCGTCATCGCGTTGCACGTCCAGCCAACCGCCGACATAATCCAATGGGTTGGCTACCAGAAAGGGTTTCCGGAAATAGGTGGTTGGGTATTTGTTGTTGGTATCCGGGCCGAAACTCAAAGCGGTGGCTTCATCGCCGTCACCATACCCCAGCTGGGCGACACCATTGCTCCAGGATGAATCATCGAAACTGATATCTCTCCATGTCGTTCCCTGGTCAGAGCCGTCATCCAAATATTTCCACGTGGCTCCGTGAGTGATTTGAGTGACGATATCGGCCTGCAGAAGTCCGGGGAAGAAGAAGAGTGCGGTGGCAATGCTTGTCACCATCCGATTCAGAACCCGCGTGTGATGTGCAGAAATTCTCATTAAGTAAACTAGCAGTTTCCTTCTGGGTTTAGCAATAACCCAAGCGAGGCTTGTCCGATGTTTACACCCACTGGGCGGTTTGACGTGCGCTGTGATGATTGCCACAGCGGGCCTTTTCCTGCGATTTCATTGGAATTGCACGTGGTCTGGAAATCTACGCCCTGTACCCCGCTTAACCCGCCTGTAACTCGCAACCCTCTTGAAGTATTCCCCTCTCGTGTGTTAGATTGAGTGGATGAAGTCATACTTATGGATGATTGCGTTTTTTGCCCTAAGCCTGCCCGCTGTAGCGACGACCCTATACTGGTCCGGCTCGGGTACATGGGCCGATGGTGGCGCCGGCCAATGGTCGACCGTGTCCGGCAGCGGCTACGGAACCGCGAGTTGGACCAACGGCGACAGCGCGGTTTTCGAAGGCAGCTCCGGCACCGTCACACTCGGCGGCCCGATCACA
>CAXMRT010000272.1:0-13746 GCA_964196025.1 uncultured Gemmatimonadales bacterium
ACGGGCACCCTGATCCTGCTTCAAATACCACCGAAACAGGGTTAGATAGTTGAGCAACATTGCCGTAACGCACACGGCACCCCATCCAATAACATGGTAGTGCGTGTCAGCCGGCAATCGAGTCTGCATGATAGCGGTACCCACCAACGCAACGGTGCCAGCAAGCATCCGAGCTTGACCGGAGTAACCCTTAAACGTTCGCTTATCAAGAACGGCCTCCTGCATCTTTCGAACTTGAGCCAACGCATCATGAATTTGATTATAAATCATAAACCTCGTATTTGAAGCTATTTACAAACTATTACATTCAATCTATACAAACACAATAGCGCCAAACAAAGGGCTTTGCAAGGCAAAGCTTGTAAATCATTCCGGCGATTGTAGATCCCGTACGGGAGGGGGAAGCGATTGAGCTAAGAACTTAGCGAGGTCTTCTCGATAATCGGCATTCGAGGTCCTCGGTTCATTGTGAGAACCAAACGTTTTTTTATAGGTTTTTGGCTCCGTCGCGAAATTGAACAATTTACGGGACAGGGATTCCGGAATGTACTCATCGTCAGGACTATGAAGGACCAACACGGGTGCGGTGACCTTCCCTATACGTTTATAACTCTCGAATTTCTGATTGCAAATAAGCGAAATGGGAAGATATGGATAAACCGAACGGCCCTGGTCAACCATCGAGGAAAACGTAGACTCCATGATAAGAGCGTGACAATCCACACGAGCCGCCAACCAACTAGCCGGCCCCCCACCCAGCGAACTGCCATGAATCGTGATACGGCTCGCTGCGACACCTTCTAGGACGGTCAGGTAGTTCCAATAAGTCTGAGCATCCAGATACAATCCTTTTTCGGTCGGCGCCCCTTTGCTCGAGCCATATCCACGATACCCCGCCAAAACGAGGTCATACCCCATCGCAGCATACATCTCGGCTATAGATAGGCGATCGGAGATGTTGCCAGCATTCCCATGAAAATAAAGAACGACCCCTTTGCGTCGTTCGGGAGGAATACGAATATGCCATCCAAGGAGTGACACCCCATCTGCTGCCGTCACCCGAACTTCATCATAAGTGAGTCGAATATCTGACGGAACCTGAGTCAATGCAGATTCAGGAAAATATATTAATTTTCCCTGATTCGCGTATACCCACACACAAAGCCCAAGATACACAACCGCTACACCACAGAGTATAAATATTGTCATCCGTTTTAACACCTTCCATAGATCGGTACGGTTAGTCTTTCTCCACAAGACAAAAAGACCAGCGATGATGACACCCGCACACAACAGTCGTATCACACATATCGCCATATACTTGAATCACGTTATCAAAAACAGACCACCGACACTAATTATGGGGTGTCCCCGGAAGTATCGTCACCCAAAACGTTTTCTAGAAAACTAACTATGTGCCGTTCATACATCCGTCCATATTTTTGGTGGACCTCAAGATGGCCAGCCTCTTTCGCCAACCAGCGCCCTCTTGGTCGAGATGCCGCATTATGAAGGCGTTGCATATGGTGCGGATCTACCACGCGGTCACTAAGGCCGTGAATAAAGAAAATTGGACGAGGACCCACTTTGCCCACCTGCTTCGATGGACTATAGGAATTGGTGATCAGCAGATATGATAGAGGACCGCGCACCCAACGGAGAAGCCAAGACTTCTTAAGCGTGTCCGACACAACCGACGTATACGAATAGAAAGAGCTTTCTGAGATGACACCTCGCACACCTTTACACGCAGAGCTGTCGGTGACGGCAATCGCCTGCGCCCCACCTAGACTCTGGCCAAACAAGACGACCTTGTCGGCGGCAACATCCTCACGAAGCATCACGTAACGGACCGCAGCAACAGAGTCTTTATACAATCCAGCACGGCTGGGCGAACCTTCCGACTTCCCATACCCTCGATAATCAAATATAAACACGTTGTAACCGGCCTTAGAAAGCCAATCAACGGCATAGACGTGGCTGCTCAAGTTCTGTGCGTTACCATGAAAAAACAACACCGTCCCCTTGGCGGCCTCCGGCGTGGCACCACCCGCCAAGAACCAGCCGTTCAACTTCATCCCATCCTCCGTCATAAAGTACACGTCTTCGTGGATAGGTTCCTTCTTTTTGGGGACGTGATAATAGACCTGGTCCGGGTGGTAAAACATGCCTGAGACACAGCCGCTCGACAATACGCACACAAGGCATCCAAAAATTAATGCAACCCGCAATCGCCAACAATACCCTTTAGTCCCAACTGTCATTTTTGTATCCCCTCGCACATCTTAGCGGCAGTCAAGGCTGCGCCCTTTAAATCCAATTTTCCAGTCCCCAACATAGGTAGCTCATCAATTCGCAAGTAGCACTCGCGCCGAGGCTTCCAGAGGTTTGGAACATCCGCAGCCGCCATGATCGCCTGAAGTGAATCCGCATCGCCTGCTTCATCGGTGTATAACACCACCAGTTTTTCACCTTTTCGGTCGTCGGGAACTGAAACGACAAGCAGAACCGAATTAGAACTGTCGATCGCCAACATGTACACATCCTCGATTGCAACGTGAGAAACCATCTCTCCAGCAATTTTGCTAAACCGAGCCAATCGATCAGTAATCGTGAGAAATCCATCCTCATCCATTCGAGCAATGTCTCCCGTGTCATACCAGCCGTCACGAATCACTTCTGCCGTTCTCTCTGGATCGTTCAGATATCCCTTCATCACATTCGGCCCCTTCACCAACATCAATCCTTCAGAACCGACACTCAGCGGCTCTCGAGTATCAACGTCGACAATCTGCACCGAAACCGACGGTAAGGGGTGCCCAATACTCCCCTCCTTTACACCAACCTGCGTCCTGTTCCCTGCCGACACATTAGGAACATTAAAGGAAACGACGGGGGATAATTCGGTCGCACCGTACCCCTCATGCGGACGTAGGCCAAACCGACTCTCGAACGAATCGGCTACTTTCTTCTTCAGTTTTTCGGCACCTACCGCTACACAACGCAAACTCGCAAAGTCTTCAGGTTTTGCTCGGCGAATATACGCCATCAAAAATGTAGGAGTCGATAACAGGATGGTCGACTTATGCGTGCGCACCATCTCAGCAATCACTTTCCCATCGAGCGGGTTGGAGTGATAACAAGCCGAAAACCCACTAATCGCGGGCAACCAAAGAGTCGCCGTAAAGCCAAAGGAGTGGAAAAGAGGTAAGGCAGAACACAAGCTATCTTCAGGAGAGATGCGAAACACATCCGATACAGCACGAACATTGGTGATGATGTTATGATGCGTCAACATCACACCTTTCGGAACACCTGTGCTGCCGGATGAGAATATGACGGTCGCCAGAGAATCACCGCCCTCAGAAAGAGCACCCACTAACGAGTTCACTGACTGGAATCGAGCTCGGACAAACATGCGGGCCTGAAGCGGACCTGAAATCTGCGGCGCGACATCCTCCATATACACACATCCATCAGGCGCATCGATGCCGTTGAGCTGTTCCAAGAATACCCGAGAACTGATGACTGTTTTCAATTCACACTGCTGAATCGCATGTTCGATGTTCTCCTTAGAGCCAGTGAAATTCAAGTTCACCGGTATATAGCCCCTCAAGATCAGCGCGATATTAACCAATGAGCCTGTTGCAGACGCAGGCAACAACACGCCAACTTTCTCTTGTCCAGACAGCGTGGGGTGCAAGATATGGCCGATGCACAGCGCGCCAATCAGCCCTTCACCAAATGTATACGCCTTACCACTCGAATCCATCAGAAATCGCCGGCCCCAGTTTTTTCGAGCCGTCCGAACAAAGCAGCGCCCCAGATTGGACAAGTCCTTGTTGATCACGCAGGCAGCCCCCGCCCCCAAATCCCTTACAGCCTGACGAACCTCGTGGGCTTTCGCCGTGGACGGTAGCGGTGCGCCATAACACAGGTCAATCGGATACGGCAATTTCGTAAACCAACGCCCAAGGATCTGCCCATTGAAGTAGCTAAATATGCTCCCCCATCCGCCCGAGATATATGCGGGTACTAGAGGATAATCCGACTGCTTCACGATATACTCAAACCCCGGCAAAAACGAACGCATCATCCCGTTCCGAGTAAGACTCCCCTCGGCGAATATGCAGACGATAAAGCCATCATCCAAAGCGGCTCGAGCAGCCTTGAGCGAACGAATCATATCTTTCGGCGAATCATCAACTGATATAGGAATAGTCCCCATTAATCGGAGAAGAGGATTGAGCCATCGCTTTTCGTAAAAGTCACGATACATAACGAATCGAATGCGTCGCTGAGTGGTAGCGCTCAAAAACAACGCATCCATCCACGTCACATGATTGGGCAACAACACAGCTGCGCCTTCTGAGGGCAGATTTTGCAATCCGCTCACACGAATCCGATAGAGCAGTCGCGTCACAATGAGGCCGAAAAATCGAACGAGAAAGTCTGGTAGCAGACAGATGCTTATCACAGCCAGCATCGCGGCAAGGACCCCTATCGCTAAGAAGCTTTCACCGGGCTCTAGTCCCAGCAAACCAAACACTTGCAGAATGAGAGACGCCAGCAGCACGCCCAAAAAACCCATAAAACTGTTGGCGGCCAACACTTCGCCCAACTTGCTCGAGTCGACGCGGTATTGAATAAACGCGTTAAGGGGTACCAAAAACATTCCACCGAAAAACCCCATAAAAAACAGATTAACAGACAGAAGAACGACTGAACCCGAAATCACCAAATTATCCGCGCCATTTTCGATAGACGTCATCCACGATAGACTGGGTAAAAACGAACTATCCTGCAGGGATAGTGGATACATCAAGGCACTTGTGATCGCCATGCCAAACATACCGATTGGGACAATACCAAACTCGATATTCCGACCGGAAATAACGCCAGCGAGCATCGATCCAGCGCCAATCCCCAGTGCAACGAACAGAAACAGATAAGTTGAGTTTTCCTTGCTCCACATCAAATGTTTCATTCCGTACGGCGCGATATCCATCTGGATAAACGCACCTAACAGCATGAAAAAAGCAGACCCTAACACGGCAAGGATTAGCTCCCGGTCTTTTGAAACGGTTCGTACGGTTCGAAAAATTTCAACAAAGAAGAAAGGGGTAAACGAGGTCTTTCGACCCATCGCAGGGGTGTGGTCAATACGGAGGACGGACAACAATCCCAGAATCGCAATCAGCACGCATGCCATGCCCGCTTTTTCATACGAGGCAATCTGGCTAGACAATCCAGCAGCAAGCGGCATACCAAAAATAATGGCCATGAACGTGCACATCACGATCAGGCTATTTGCCTTGGACAAACGCTCGCGATGAACCAACTCAGGAATGATCCCATATTTAGCAGGACCGAAAATAGCGCTCTGCCACGCCATTGCGAACAACATCCCATAGGCGAGAGGGACATTATGAAGGCCAAAGGCCACGCATCCGCCCATCATAATCCCAACCTCTGCAACCTTGCAAAAGACCGCAATCCGTCGTTTGGAAAAACGGTCAGCAAGGACTCCACCCGCATGAGAGAAAAGAAGGAACGGTAATACAAACACCGCCCCTAACAGCGCCATAACCGATTCGGCCCTCGCAGCCAGGCTGTCCACATCCAATCCGTTGGTTTCGGCGCTGACGATAAAGTAGAAGAGAAGCAGTTTGAAGACGTTATCGTTCAAGGCCCCGAAAAACTGCGTGACGTTCAACCACAGAAAGGATGAGCCATCCTTGATCCCCTTCGACCCTTCACTCGGGCAATTCTCCATCTGCGTGTGTCCGTCAGTCATAAATCCCTATTTCTTGTTCCGTCTAAGCAACGCAAAAACCATACCAAATTTGAGATGCATTGCTTTCAACAAAATTGCGCTTGTATCATACTATTTTCTGATTAAGATTGAGCTTCTATCAAGTTGATGATCAATCTTTGTACATAGAGGGTGCACACAATGACAGCAAACCCCGAAGCGTTGGCGAGCGGAGACCGGTCGTTTTTCTCCGACGTCGCTCAGGTCGTCTACACAAACCCTTTTGGACCTGCCCGCGACCAACTAGATAAGTCCGTCGCCGCAGCTACTACCGCACGCGACCGAGAGACGAATAAAGAGCGAGCGATCCGAGCTGTTGTCGAACGCGCAGATAGCCTCGACCGTTCTGGTAAAGCCAGCCTTAAACTCTATCAGACTGATGACCAACGGATCATAAAATACTTTCTACTATTCGCGATGTACCACCGACTAGCCGCCTCCATGGACGCTCACATTCTTGAGCAGTCACACGCTCCCGACCACATTCTCGACTTCCTTCCAGGGAAAGATGCCATTGAGTGGATGATGAAATGGGGCTTCGATAAAAATGAAGCATTGGAATATCTAGGGCTGGCATTCCAAATGAAACGCGCGCATTTCTTCATCGACCGATCATTGATCGGGACCAGCGAGAGCATGACTAGGCTTCGGATGCGACTTTGGGACAACGTCTTTACGCACGACCTTCGTCTTTATGAAGAGATTCTACGAAACAAGATGGAAGATTTTTCCACCCTTATTCTCGGCGCGACAGGCTCTGGAAAAGGTGCCGCAGCTGCAGCCATCGGACGTTCATCATTCATCCCGTTTGATGATCGTAAGCAGACGTTTATCGAAAATTTTGCATCCTCTTATACATCCATAAACCTCTCTCAGTACCCCGAAAGCCTTATCGAATCGGAACTTTTCGGACATAAAAAAGGCGCGTTCACAGGTGCCATTGAAGCATATGATGGAGTTTTCTCTCGGTGTTCAGAAAATGGAGCCCTCTTTCTAGACGAGATTGGAGACGTCAGCATCCCCGTCCAAACCAAGCTGTTACGCGTCCTTCAAGATCGTGAGTTCTCTCCAGTCGGAGGACATGAGCGCAAACGTTTTCACGGGCGAGTGATAGCCGCAACCAATAAAGACATCAACGCACTTCGAAGGCGAGGGCAGTTTAGAGACGATTTTTACTACCGCCTCTGCTCGGACATCATCCAGATGCCTTCCCTGTTCCAACGCATCCAAGAAGACCCCATGGAACTGGAGTTGATGCTCAGCCACACAGTCGCCCGAATCACCGGCAATGAGAGCGTGGCTCTGGTAAACACAATTCGCGAGACGATCCAAACCACCATTCCGCAGGGGTACTCTTGGCCCGGAAATGTACGCGAACTAGAGCAGTGCGTCCGTCGAATAATCCTCACCCGCGACTACCAAACCGGGGATACAGGGCTGGCGCAAGATCGCCTGTCTCAACTCAAGACACGAATCACGTCCGGCGATTATCAAGCATTAGAACTTTTAGGGGATTACTGCTGCCTGCTATATGAGCGACACGGAACATACGAGGAAGTTGCCCGCCGTACAGGACTCGACCGAAGGACGGCAAAGAAATACATTCGAGGAACCGCTGCTAACTAATCAAGCGTTACCGGTCACAAGCCACCCGCCATCGCTTCTCGAAACCGCATCACCGGCAATAGGATGGCCAACATCACAACCAATACGAACACTCCGACAGCCACAATCAATGCAGGCTCCACTGTTGCAACAGCGCGCTGCATAAATCGCTCCCAATGGGTCTGGAATCGGCTAGCCGCATGCTCCAGCAAATCAGGCAGAGATCCACTCGCCTCGCCCGCTTGAATCCAGCCAGGGAGACTCACTGCGAGCGGAGGGATACGCCTCAATGCGTCCGCGACACTTCCCCCATCGCTCACCGTCTTAGATTCATTATCCATAAGAGATTCGACCCACGGACTACCCGTCGCCTTGGCAGCATACCCAAGGCCTTCCACCACGCCCACTCCTCCATTCAACAAAATAGACAAAGTGCGAGAAAAGCGAAGATTCACAAGGTAGCCATAACCAGTGCGGACAACGGGCACCTTAAACACGAACCGATCGACTGCTGCAGCTGTAGTCGGATCTCGCCGAATTTGCCGCCGCAACCAAACGTATCCACCAAAAAGAAGAAGCAGAACAGGTACACCTACGACACCAATAAGCGCCCCGGCCTGCATCATAACCCGCGTTAAGAGTGGGAGCTCAACCCCTGAATCGACAAGGATGGTTACAAAACCAGGCAACACCCATACCAGCATAAAAACAGCAACCGCGATCGCGAACACAAAAACCAAGCATGGGTAAAAAAGCGCTGACACCAGCCGATCCTTGACGCTGGACTGCTCCTCTAAAAAATCAGCCAAACGATTTAATACAATGGCCATTGAGGCCGTCCGCTCACCGACATCTAACACCGCCAACTCAAACGCTGAAGCATTCTCAGAGACCGTTCCAAACGCGCCAGAAAATGAGCGACCCTCTCGCAGAGCATCCCGAATCTGAGCCAAGCCCGTTCGGTCCCGCTCCAAGTCAGGGCTATCCATCAACAACTCCAAGGCTCCGACAACCGTAAATCCAGCAGCCAACAATGCGGCGAGTTCGCGGTACAAAAGAGATCGTGTATCTGCGGAAAACCCGGAGCGTCGGCCAAATAAACGTCTGCCGGCCCCTGCGACATCAACGGATTCGGGCAATATGCCCTGTCGCACAAGTCGTTCGCGCGCCTCTTTGGGATCAAGCGCCTCGATCAAGCCCTTTTTAACAGCACCTGCTTGATCAAACCCCCTGTATTCATAGGTTACCATCGTTATCCAACTGCATTCCGGACTTCTGAGAGGGTCGTCTCGCCCGCCAAGACCTTCTGTATGGCATCCTCAATGATAGACGCCATCCCAGCCGCAACCGCCGTCTGAGACAGTTGCTGCAAACTACCTTCACTCTGACGGATGACATCCTCCATCGCTGAGTCAACGCCCATAAACTCAAAAATCCCAAGCCGACCCTTATAGCCGTCTAAACAAGCGTCGCAACCACGTGCCTGAAACACAGACTTCCCGATAAGCACGGCGCCCTTTTCCCCCAACATAGAAACGTCGGAATTAGAAATGTGAACGGCCTCCCGGCAATGGGGACACAGTCGCCTTACCAAGCGTTGCGCAAGTACCCCGCGCAATGACGCCGCCAACAGATACGACTCGATCCCCATATCCATGAAACGGATCACTGCGCTCACCGCGTCATTGGTATGGACCGTAGTGAATACGAGGTGTCCAGTGAGAGATGATTTGACTGCGATTTCGGCGGTCTCGCGGTCTCGCGTTTCACCGACCAATACGATATCAGGATCCTGACGAAGAATGTGACGTAAGCCCTGAGCGAACGTGAGTCCAATTTTAGGCTTTACCTGAATCTGTGCAATTTCTGGCAAGCCGTATTCAATCGGATCCTCGATCGTCATGATGTTACGACGCTTAGAGTCCAAATTTCCTAATGCCGCATACAGAGTTGTCGTCTTTCCACTTCCTGTAGGGCCCGTAACCAACACCAGTCCATTGCTATGCGTAAGGGCCCGAGAGAACTGCTCGCACACAACCGCAGGCATACCCAGGGCGCTCAGAGGAAGGAGTGCAGTCTGCCGATCCAGCAAGCGTAACACCATGCGTTCCCCTGCCCGCGTCGGGATACTCGATACACGGATATCAATTTCACGATCACCCACCCTGACCCGCGCTGTGCCATCCTGAGGCAAACGTTTTTCCGCGATATCCATGTGCGACATCACTTTCAAGCGCGATACAAGTTCGGACTCCATGTGCTTCGGCGGCGACCGCTGCTCAAACAGTGAACCGTCGATTCGGTATCGCAATCGGAACTGATCATCCAGAGGCTCAAAGTGAACGTCCGACGCGCCGGCTTTTAAGGCATCCAGCAAAATCAAATTGATTAACTGAGTGATAGGCGCATGGTCAGCTACTTGCAACAAATCTGCGGAACCCTCAGCCCCCGAGCGCTCGGGAGCGGCATCCACCAAGCCTGAGATAAAGTCATCGGCAGTATCTTTACGCGAGAAGTAACAACGCTCAATTCCCTCAAGAATTAAGTCCTTAGACGCGAGGACCATCCGAAGTTCACAACCCAATAGAAGTTCTAAATCTTCATGAGCACTCACCGCGTCAGGGTCCGCAGTTAACATGCATATATCCGCACCCACCCGGATAGGTAAAACCGAATGCTGTCTCACCCATTCAACAGGAACCTGCTTGATCAGTTCGGCGTCTAGATCTTGATCTGAGATGGACTCTATGAGTTCGATCTGATGCCGATCCGAGACCACTCTAAGTTCATCATGAGTTGAGATTGGCGTTACCATGAGAAGATTCGCTACATAGACCCGTGCGCTTACTCAGCGTCGTGAATCAACAACGACTCCTCCGAGTCTTTTTTCCGCAAATTAGTTCCCGTCTCCCAACGCTCCTGGATAGCCTTCGTTTCCTCGAGCGTTTCAGCAACGTGGGGTGTAACAAAAATAAGGAGATTCACACGCTCTTTCCCGTCAACAGTGTGACGAAACAGATAGCCTAACAATGGAATATCTCCGAGAATTGGGACTTTTTGGACAATCCTCGTCACATCCTCCCTCACAAGGCCTGACAATACAATCGTCTGCGTGTCTGGAACCGTGACCGTCGTCGTAACATCGCGTGTTGCAAACGTGGGCGTAAAGAGGGTCCCAGATGGCCCAGAATCAATGATAGCCTCTATACTAAACGAGAGTTCGAGATTCACATCGCGATTTGGATTTATATGAGGAGTAATCTTAAAGGTGATTCCCACATCCTCACGCTCGATATTCTGAATCACATCTCTAGCCGAACCAGTTCCACCAGAGATGGTGGACTTTAACAGGGGAATGTTCTTCCCAAAATTCAACTGTGCCTCACGATTGTTACGCGCTGGGAGAAGCGCTTTTGACAAAATCTTGATATCCCCCTCGTCTTTTGATCCCGAAATACTGATACCGCCGGGGAAACTGACAACCACGTTTCCATCAGCATCCAAGCGCGCACCGTGAGAAGCAGCTACAGTCAAGCCTTGAGGCAGAAGACCCGTAGTGAGCGCGTCCATGAGTCCACCTCCTGCGGGCCCCAGCCGACTACTACCGACGAGCACGGTATCACCCACACTCGCCGGCGCATCCAGCGCAGCCAGCTCAACGCCAACGTTCAGTCTATCGCTGAGAGTGTGCTCAACCAGCATCACTTCTATCCACACTTGCTTGGGTGCAATGTCTAACTGAGCGATCAGGCTCTCAATCTCAGCAAAATCCACCGGCGCTGCATCTACAAGCAGTGCATTATTCTCTTCGCTGGGTTGGATCCCCACAAATCGAGACTGGGAAGCACCGGCTTTCTTTCCTATTTTCTGATCAAACAGTGACTTGATTTCTATAGCAGCCGCTTTGGCTAGAATATGATTAAGGAACACCGCATGAAGCCGACCGTGACCCTTCCGAGGCTCAACATCGATTTCACGAAGGACATCCTTCACTTGTTTGATCCGCGCGGCAGTGCCAACCAAGAGCAAGCTGTTCGACTGTGGCGCCGCCACAACAGCCATGTCGCGCGCTTGGGAACCTGTTGAATTCGGAAGCCGAGATCTTAACATTTCGCCTCGCGAGGCTTGACGCATCATCGCCTCGGTGAGTTGTAGTGCGACGTCTGATGCGTCCGAGTGCTGCAAAGGGTAGACTTCGATAACTTGGGCCAAACCGGGTTGATCAATATCCTTCACCAATTTCTCTACCCGGCGAATCGTACTAGCAGTTGCCGTCACGATCAGATGATTCGTAATATCCACCGCAGAGACCGATCCTGCGCCGCCTTTTGCGAGTTTTGGATCCAACGCTTTTTTCAACTCACTCGCCTGGACGTGCGATAAGCGAATCACCTTTGTAATCAGACCATGCTTCGGTATCTCTTCCGTAGCACCAATCACTGCGGGGAGCGTACCATTACTATCTTCTATCAATGCAATATGATACGAACCATCTGACTCAATCACACTGCAACCCATCGATTCCAGTATCGATTGGAAAAGGGAGTATAACGCACTCACCTTTATTGTGGTCGGCGTGATCGTCACTCGGCGATTCACTCGTGAATCAATAGTGAACCGTTTGCCAGTGACCAGCCCGATTTGTTTAGCCCAGATGCGCAAGTCGACGTCATCCACATCTACATCCACCATTCGGTCATCCGATTCGACGGACGCCACAACAGAAGGCGGCTCGGCTCCGATAGAGACCCCTGATGAAAGGAGGCCAAAAATAACGAGGCCAAAAACTAATCTCGCAAATTCAATCACTAATTAGATCTCCTTGTGGTTCAGGTACATATACCACGTTCAGAGCCCCTGATAAAGTCTATCATGTACTCGATTTCGGAAGATTTCTCGACTGTTTGATCAATTTTATCCACCGCATCCGAGAGACCCAACCCGTCACGAGACGCAATCTGGTAAACCTGCTTGATCGCTTTTCTAACCTCTACTCCAATTCCTCGACGCTTAAGTCCTATCGAGTTCAAACCGCGCAAAGTTGCGGGGTGACCGTCCGCAATCGTAAATGGCAGCACATCCTGAGTCACCTTCGTGCAGCCCCCTACCATTGCCAAACGTCCGATATGCGTAAATTGATGGATGGCACTCAGTCCGCCAATGATAGCTTGATCATCCACCGTGACATGACCTGCCAAGGTCGCCACATTCGCCATAATGACTTCGTTACCCACATAACAACCGTGTGCTACATGCGTGTAGGCCATCAGAAGGCAGTCAGAACCCACATGCACGACCTCCCCCTCCTCCGTACCTGAATTTACAGTACAGTACTCTCTCAAGGTGGTCCGTTCTCCGATCTCGACGAATGATTTCTGTCCATCGTACTTCAGATCCTGGCACTCGGTCCCAATACTCGCGAAAGGGAAAATGCGGCTCTTCGCTCCGACAGTCGTCCACCCGTCAACAACGACATGAGACTGCAGCGAAACACCATCACCCAGCGTAACATGAGGCCCAACGACACAGTACGGGCCTATGGAGACGTCAGCGCCCAAGACAGCTCCTGAATCAACGATAGCACTTGGATGTATACCTGTCATGATTCCGGATCAACAATCATGCACATCATTTCCGCCTGAGAAGCCAGCTCGTCGCCAACAAAAATTTGTCCACGAAACTTCGCTGAACGTGCGCGAAGTTTCGCAAATTCCACCACAATTCTCATCTCGTCGCCGGGCCGGACTATTCGTCGAAATTTAGCCTTATCAATCGACATAAAATAAGGAACCATGTTCTCGCCCTCCGCCAGGGTCAGCAGCAGAATCCCACCAGTCTGAGCCATTGCCTCAAGTTGCAACACGCCTGGCATAATTGGATTTCCAGGAAAGTGTCCTGCGAAGTATGGAGCGTCCTCAGACAAAAGCTTGGTACAGACTATCCGGCCAACACCATCATTTTCCACCACGCGATCGACTAGCAGCATGGGATCACGATGAGGTAGGATTTTCTTAATATCCTCTAGTTCTAATTCCATAATCAATCTCCCCTTATTTTTCTTAGCATGATCAAACAATGTGTTGTATCAAACGTCAAATATCGTGTCAATCGAGCACGAACCACCTTAGTTCAATCGCTTAATCATCAAGCTGCCAAGGCCCATCGCTATCGCCACCGGAACCCAGCATAACGCCCATGCGTACGGCATACTTTCATGCACAACATCGGCAAGTATTATACACACGTAGAAAAATAAGACGAGAAGCAAGCTGATCCCAATCCCAACCGATGACTCTTTTCGGTGAGACCGAATACCAAACGGGAGC